>CAZTXJ010000060.1:2252-18978 GCA_964617285.1 uncultured Calditrichaceae bacterium
GCCTGGATCGATGGGGCAGTGAATATCTGGAAAGATATTGTCCGTCCAATTGCCATCGGGGGAATGCTTTTCAGCGCAGCATATACACTTTATAAAATGAGAAAAAGTCTGGCAACCGGACTCTCCCGGGCCATCAAGGATGTAAAACAAGCGGCTGAAACCAGTACAAAGGTTGAGGATAGGACAGAAAAAGACATGCCATTTAAATGGGTTTTTATCGGCGTTGGACTGGCTACTATTGCTACATTTGTTATCTACATGCACTTTGCCGGAGAATTCGGTGCGGCTCTCACCTCCACAATTGTAATGGTTTTGGCAGGATTCTTCTTCGCTGCTGTCTCCGGTTATCTGGTAGGATTGATCGGATCCAGCAATAACCCTATTTCAGGACTAACGATTTCGACGCTTATTGTCGCTGCTATTCTGATGGTTGCCTTAGGAGTGAAAGGTATGCCTGGAGTGGCAGCAGTCCTCGGAGTTGCTGCAGTGATTTGCGTTGCAGCAGCCGTTGCCGGGGAAATGTTACAGGATTTGAAGGTGGGTTATCTTCTAGGAGGAACCCCCTGGAAAATGCAAGTCGGAGACCTGGTAGGTGTATTAATTGGATCGGCAGTAATGTTCTTCCCGCTTTTAATCCTCCACCAGGGAGATATAAACCAGGGAGGTACAGGTTTAGGCGGGGAGGCTTATCCCGCTCCACAAGCAAGTTTAATGGCCATTCTGGCAAAAGGAATTGTGGGTGGGGATATGGCCTGGCCACTTATTTTCGTTGGATTCGTTATGGCAATTGCTTTTATCCTGCTGCGGGTTAAAAGTCCAATGTTAGTTTGCGTTGGAATGTATCTACCCCTGGAAACATCTTTTGCCATATTTATCGGTGGCCTCATACGGGGTATTGTCGATAAAATTGCAGCCAGAAGAAAATTAAATGCTGCCCAAAATGCCAGGGTTGAAAATAACGGGGTATTATTGGCAGCTGGCTTAATTGCCGGTGAAGCATTAATAGGGCTGCTATTTGCTTTCTTTGCTCTGATGGAGTGGCCGGTACCTTCAGTATTCCATCAGACAAAGTCGATGGTTCAGTTCATTCCAGCACTGCTGGTTTTCCTGGTTGTGGGTTGGGTTCTGGTAAAGATTCCGTTAGGTAAAGCGGGTAGTCCTGATGAACCAGCACCACCACAAGCTATGTAATTAATCATTCTTGTTCTTGAAAACCCCCATCTCCGAATGGGGGTTTTTTATTTTTTAATTTTTTTGGAGGATGCGAAAGATCAGCTTAATTTAATCATAATAATTCTCCAACTAATCAGGAGCCACCCATGCAGCCAAACAAAATCCTGGTGCCAATCGATTTTAGTGAGTTTTCTTCTCATGCTTTAAATTATGCCATCGGTCTTGCTGAAAAATTTCAATCCAAACTAACCCTGCTCCATGCGGTAGTATTGTTTGAAGATGATGTGAATGAGGAGGAACGCCTGCAAGAATATGAAGAACTGGTCCGGAGAAGAGAGAAAAATATAGATGCCCAAATGAATACAAATTTGCAGAAAGCTCAGAAAAAAAAGATCTCAGTAGAATCGGTTGTTTTACGAAGCATTTCTGCAGCAGATGCCATTTTAGAATATTTACAGGGGCACGCCTTCGAACTGATTGTTATGGGGACTCATGGAAGAACTGGCCTGAAACATATATTCCTGGGTAGTGTAGCTGAAAAAGTCGTTCGGTTGGCAACAATACCGGTATTAAGCGTGCACCGATCCGTACAAAAATTTGAGCTTTCCAAACTGGTGGTACCTGTAGATTTTTCAGTTTATTCAAAGAATGCAGCAGATACTGCGATATCCATTGCAAAAAATTTTGGGGCTCGAATAAAATTCATTCATGTGGTAGAAAAAGATATTCATCCCTCTTTTTATGCCACAGGGGTAGAGTCGATCTTTCAAATTGATACATCCTTACGGGAACGTGTTCTTCAAAACATGAAGGGATTTCTGGAAGAACAATTAACCTCCAAGATCGATTCTGAGTTTATAGTTAAAGAGGGAAGAGCACACCGGGAAATTGTTGAATATGCTCAAAAGGAAAAAGCAGACCTGATCGTAATATCAACACATGGTCTAACCGGTTTGGAATATTTGTTATTGGGCAGTACGGCAGAAAAGGTAGTTCGGTGGGCGGGTTGCCCGGTCCTCACCATCAAAACAAAGCATCAAAATGTTAGCTAAGGTTTTTCCAGGATGTACGCAAAAGGGCCAATTCTTTATTATCATCCTTCCTGATCAATTGATGAATAAAAATTTTATTCTGATTATCTAACTCCTGAGCTTTCGATACAATTTTATCACCCCAATGCGCTGCCGATCGGTAACTGATTTCAATCTCCACAGGATAGGCAGAAAATATTAGATCTCGCGGTAAAGTATCCAGTGCCCACTCAATGTAAATCACATTATTAACATGGCGGTTGATATCCAAATCTGATATCCGAACCGAAAATGAATTTTCAAAATCCGGTTGGGTCAGTTCAGGTAATACTGCAAAATCGTCATCAAGTGCACGTTTCTCAACAATGAAGGTATCTTCCAACAAATCCGCAACCCTGATCGGCTTTTTCGTTTTCAAATCAATCATCATCCAGGAAGACGTTCCTTGTACGATGAGTGAACCAGCTTGATCAAACATTTCATAATCCCGCAAAGCAAACCTCCCTTTACGGCCGGATGGCCAGGTCTGTCCAATAATTTTTTCTCCAAATTTGGGAGCCCTTATAATTTTCACATGATTACGGGAGAGAACCCAGGTCAACCCTTTCTGGAAAAGCTGCTCAACCGAAAAACCCAGCAATTGTGCATGGGTTGATGCCAATTCCTGAAAATAATTGAGAATGCTTGAGGTTTTGGCAATACCGTTAAAACCAATTTCATAGGAACGGACCCGGAATTCATGCTCATATATCTTGGTCATAAAATACCTGCATCAAAAAAATTAGATTTATTAATTTTAGGTTAAAAAAATACCCTGCATCAAGTGCAGGGTAAATAATAAAGATAATTTTAATTTGACTAATTTGTCGAACCAAGGATTTCCTTCACTTTGCTTACAATCTCTTTCACCTGAAATGGTTTTCGCAGGAAGCCTACTGCGCCTTTTTCCAGCATATCCTCTAGATCCTCCCTTTGTGAATATCCGCTAATAATAAAAATCTTCTGCTGAGGATCAATTTTCTTAATTTCAAGGAATGCTTCTCTGCCGTCCATAATAGGCATAACCATATCCATGATAATCAGGTCGATATCATCCCGGTACTTTTTGTACATTTCAACACCATCTTTACCATTGCCCGCAGTAAAGACTTTTAAACCGGACATTTCCATGATTTCCCGCATCATACTCCGGATATTATATTCATCATCCACCACCAAAATGGTTGGCCTCTGGACAACTACTTCTCTTTTGTGATCAATTTTTTCGTAGGTAGCGGTGCGCATTTTTTCTTCCTCCTTGAAGGGCAGATAAATATAAACTGCAGTATATTTATCTATTTCACTATCAATAAAAATCTGTCCTTTCATTTCCTTGACAATATTATAAGCAATAAAAAGCTCTAAACCTACGCCTTCGTTTTTTACTCGAGTAGAATAAAAAGGTTTTAAAACCTGCATGAGGCTTTTTGAAGGGATTCCAATTCCATTATCTCTTACACATAGTTCTAAGTAAGATCCTTTTTTCAAATAAAAATTTGTACTACCGATCAGTCCATTTTCTTTTTGTTGTAATATCCGGGTCGAAAATTCAATTTCTGAATTTTCTCTGTTTTGCAAGGCAGTAAGGCTATTGCTTAAAAGAATATCAAATATCTTTACCATCTTTAACGGGTAAAGAGGAAAACTTTTAATCTGTGGATCTAAATTTAATTTTATTTTGATCCTCTCAGGAATGTCCTCCTGCAAGGCAGTTATATGAGCCTTTAGAAGCTTATTTACATTTATTTCTTCCAAATTTTCCAAATCTTCTAAATCGTAATTGAGAAATTTATGGATAAGATTTGATGATCTCCTGGCTGCGCGATCAATGACATCCAGATACTGCCTTGAGGGAAGATCCGATTTCAGCCGATTGCGTAATAAAGCAATATTCGGTATAATTGTGGTAATCAAATTATTGAGCTGACCAACCAATATCCTGGAAAACTGATCCAGTTCATCCAAAATTTCGTTTCGATGTTCAATTTGCTCGCGATAGAACCGGCTGCTTATATCCAGAACAAGAATCAATCGCAAATCTTTTTGTCCGGTTAATTCATAGCTACTGATAAAGAATTCGGCAATTATTCTGCTGTCACCGTCTTTCATTAGAGGTGAGATATAATTGTCGATTTGGTTGTCCCGGGATTCATCAATAATTCTGGCAAGACCATTTCTGTAAGCCTCAGGTACAATTTCTAAGAAATTCTCTCCCAGTGGATTATCATTCCTTTGCCAGGTTAAAATCGCTGCCTTATTGGTTTGCAGAATAATTTTATTTGAATCTAAAACAAAGAGTGAAAGAGGGCCGTTGTCAATATAATTCTTGAATGATGAATCCACCTCAATTTTTTTTGAGGCAGCTTGTTTGGTCAATTTTTCTTTAAGCACATCATAATATTTACTTTGGTAAACAATCAGCGAGATTAAACCTAATGTTAAGTTTACAAAGGCAACTTCGTGAGGTTGAAAATCTTTTTCTCTTCTTAAAATAAAACCTGTACCAATATTTTTACCCTGTACGGTCAGCGGGAATAAAATAGCTTTTGATAACCCGAGAGTTTTCCAGTTCAATTTTTCCGGATTTTCCAGGTCCAAATTGTTTATGGCGCTATTTCTTTTCTTCAGATAAGCCTTCAGATTAGCCAAATCGGAATTCCGGATAAACTTTTGAATCCGTGCTTTCTCCTCTTCTGGCCGCAATAGAATTGAGTATTCCCGATTTTCTTCCGTTAGTTTAACCAGAATAAATGCAAGGTCATAATTGATCTGCTGTGAGAGAAAATCAAAAATTCTTATTCTTGCTTCTTCCCACTTAGTACAATTGACAACTTGCTGATGGAAATCGATGAGTTTGGAATATTGGGTTAAATCTGTATTAAATTGCTGAAAACCCTTGAAAAAATTATCAACATTCTCTTTAACATATTCTTTTAATTGAGAAAGCTCAGTGCTTATTTCCTTCAATTCCCGGAAAACTTCGGCATTTTTCTCAATTCTTTTAATCGAACTGATAATCTCTTCAAAATTTTCTAACACATTCACCCGATCATTCATTTTCCGTCCCACCAAGCAAATCGATATACTTTTGCTCTTCTTTCATATCATACTGAATCAAATTTAATATATCATGAATCTCTTCATTGGAAAATTGATAATTTTTTTCAAAAAAATCATTCATCTTAAATACAGGTTGAAAATTTCGCTCCTTCAATTCTAAAATATGGGCTAAAATATTACTTAAGTAGATTGCTTTAATAAATGAATATCTGGAATCCTTTTGATGGTAATTTTCCGGTGTATGGTGATACCTTACCATAAAAATTATCTCTTCAGGCAGATTATAATCACGCAGTAGTGCCTCTCCAACTTCAGTATGATCATAACCAAAATACTCTTTTTCAAGCTTAATAAGTTTTACATCTTCCTGGTTACTCTTTTCCATCAGCAACAAATATTCGGCACCAAATTCCCGAAACAAAACAATTTTCCCAATATCATGTAATAGTCCGGCAGAAAACATAGCCCCCGAATTCCCATTGGTATGTAATTCTGATAATCTCCGGATTGTCAAACCCGTTATAAATGCATGATTCCAGATTTTCACAATTTCAGGACTATACCCGTCTTCTGTTTTTGAATAGACTGAATAAAGCGCAAATGAAAAAACAATTTTTTGAAAAAGACCATAACCCAAAATGACCATGGCCTCATCAATCGTACTTACCGTACCCGGGCGATTGAAGTAAGCTGAATTCACAATTTTCATGACTTGACTCGATAAAATATAGTCGCATGAGACAAGCTTAATCAACTCCGGCACAGGAATTGACTTTTTATAACTCCCTTTGATGATCTCCTCAACCACAGGCCGGAAAGTTGTGATCTCACTATTCTTTTTTATCAATCTATTTAAATCTTCGATCATCAAATTAAATTCTGAATCATGATTTTCAATACCCGGATCTGCCAATCGATATAATAACCTGTATCTACAGTATTACTTTGCTATTTTTTCGCATTCTTAAACCGGTAATTCTATTTATCCAAATTTGATATAAGCGTCGTCTTCCTCCAATCAATTAGAAAGCTAAATAACCTTTCTCTGGAGAACGAAGTTCAATAAAAATGATACTATTTATAAGATTTTAAAAGATCGATATGTAAAAATCCGGAACAGAAAAACATTTCTATAATTGGTACTTCTGCACTTTATTTCTTAGTGTTCTCAAAGAAAATCCCAACTTCTTAGCAGCATGAGTCTTATTCCCCTTGGCCTCAATCAGAGCCTGCCGGATAATTTCGCGCTCGCAAACATCCAACTGATCACGAAAACCAAGGTCCTTTTTTTCCTTGATCACTTTCACCAAAGGCGATTCTGGAAACGAGGAAAGTTTGGACTGTAAATAATTCGGCAAATCCGATATTTGAATATAATCTACTTCTGACATTACAATGGCATTTTCCAGGGCATTCTCAAGTTCCCGCACATTTCCGGGCCAATGATAAGAGATCAATAAATCCCGGGCTTCGGGGATAATTCCTTTTATACTTCTTTTATTTTTTTCGGTATATACTTTTACAAAATGATCGATCAACGGTCCAATATCCTCCGGTCGCTCCCGTAACGGTGGAATAAAGATCGGGATCACATTTAGACGGTAATACAAATCTTCCCTGAATCTTCCATCTTCCATCGCTTTTTCCAGATCTTTATTTGTAGCGGCAATTAATCGGACGTCCACTTCGATATTTTCAATTCCCCCCACGTGAGTAAATGAACCATCCTGCAACACCCTCAACAGTTTTGCCTGTACACCTAATGGCAACTCTCCAATTTCGTCAAGGAAAAGCGACCCCATGTGCGCTATCTCAAATTTGCCTTTCTTGGATTTATATGCACCGGTGAAGGCGCCTTTCTCATGCCCAAAAAGCTCGCTTTCCAATAATGTTTCCGGAATAGAGGCGCAGTTGATTTCGACTAATGCTTTTTCCGACCGGGAACTTTGATAATGAATAGCCCGGGCAATTAGCTCCTTACCTGTCCCACTTTCTCCCCGGATTAAAACCGTGGCATCGGTATTGGCAACCTTCAGAATTTTACGGAAGACCTCCTGCATTTTGCCGCTTACCCCGATTATGTTCTCAAAACTATACGTTTGCTGAAGTTTATCCCGGAGATCTATATTTTCAGATATTAATTGCTGTTCTTTTAATGCCCGACGAATAACAATTAACAGCTCATCAAGATCAATCGGTTTGGTCAGATAGTCATAAATGCCCAGTTTCATTGCCTCAACCGCATTTTTTACTGAACCAAAGGCGGTCATCATAACTATTTTTATATCCGGATACTGATCCAGCACAATCCTCGATACTTCCAATCCATCCCGGTCCGGCAAGAGATAATCAATTAAAATGACATCAAAATTACTTTTCTTAACTTCTGCCAGAGCCTCACGAGCGTTTTTTGCTTTGGTTACAGAAAACTTCTCTTGTTCCAGGATTTCTGCCAGACCTTCCAGTGTGTTTAAATCGTCTTCAATCACCAATATTTTTTCATTCATTCAATTTCCTCTATCGAGCTTATTTAGAAAAATATTCATTATAAATAAGTTAATTTCAAACTTCCAAAGGAAGTTCTATTAATACTGTGGTGCCTTTTTTCTCTTTGCTTTCTACTTTTATTGAACCTTTATGCCCCTCAATTATTTGCTTGGCAATCGCTAATCCAAGACCAGTTCCGGTTTTTTTGGTAGTAAAATAAAATTCAAATATTTCATTTAATTTTTGCTTGGGAATTCCATAGCCTGTATCAGAGAACGAAATACTTATACGTCGTGATTTTTCGCTTCTTTCCTTCTTTGTTACCAATGAAGTTTTGACACTGAGTTGTCCACCCTCCGGCATGGCATCAAATGCGTTCAAAATTATATTATGGAACACCTGTTTAAGTTGATTATAATCAAACATTCCGTACAATGGCTCATTAGAATATTGTCTGGTTACTTTGATATCTGTCGCTTTGGCCTGCCCCTCAAGCGTCATGATAACCTCTTCCAGAATTTGATGAACATCGGACCGGATCAGGTTCAGTTCCGGTGGCCTGGTGATAGCCAGGAAGTTCGTTACCAGACTATTGATCCTGCTAATTTCTGATGAAATAATATTTAAATATTTAATCTTCTTTTCAGGTGGAGATTCCTGCTGGGTAATCAGGCGCCTTAAAATCTGCATATTAATATTCATGGCGTTTAGCGGATTACGTATTTCATGACTGACCAAAGAAGCAAACCGGCTCAGAGCGGCAAGTCGCTCCATCCTTCTTAATCTTTTTTGATTTCGGTCCAAAGATTCTGCCATCTGATTAAATTCACTCGCCAGCACAGCCAATTCATCCTGCCGTTGAATCTGAATCCGGTGATCGAGATCTCCTTCACCATATTTTCGAACACCTTTCACTAGTATTTCCAGCGGATTGGTGATTCGTTTAACCGTGGTCACCGCGAGAACCAAGGCTAAAAGAGTAGTAAGGATTACAATAACAGTCACTCTATCCCGCATTTTACGGGCCAGGTCATAGGCTTCTTTTACTGATTGCTGAACCACAATTCCCCAGGATAATTCTTTTATTGGGGCATACGCAGCAATTATCTCATCACCTCCATTTTTGTAGAAGGTAATCCCTTCATTACCTTTTAAAATTTCCGGATAGAAAGCATATTCCTTATAAGATTCTTTGTTAAGTACTCTTTCTTTTTCACGATGGGCGATAACACTTCCATCTGAGCTGATTAGAAATGCATTCCCTGTTTTGCCTAAAGTAATTTTATCCACTTTGTCCCAGATTGCTTTTAGATCAATCTCAGAAGCCAAAACACCTTCGACCGTATTATATTTGCGAATGGGAAGAGCAATCTGCATCACAGGAAACCGGGAGGGCGATAAATAGACCTGAGAAAAATAAGTACGCCCGGATCTGGTTTCCGAAAAAACGGGCGAGTTGCTGTAGTCATTTAGTTCCTCACCAAAACTGGTGGTTACAACCACCAATCCTGTCTGATCCAGGATAAAAATTTTCTGAAATAAGGGATTCCCGGCTTTAACTTTATTGATTAATCTGCTTTGGGTGAACCTTTCCATCTCCAGAATATCCCGGGTTTGGGCAATTGTATTGAGAATGGTAAGCGGCTCTTTGATAAATAAATTAATCTCTTTACTGGCACTTCTGGCAATTTCCATATTCCGGTCATAAATATAAGACTCCACTGTATTTTGAGTGAGGCTGATCAGGATAAAGCTTACGATAAGGATAGGCAAGACACCAAGACCAACAAAATTCAAGATCATCCGACGGTAAATTTTTTGCGCCAGATAACGCTTTAATATTCGCTTCAACATTTTCCAGCGGGTGCCTATGTGCAAAAATCTCATTTCAACACCCTTAATTGTACTTCTGTAAGGCTTTGGGTACAAACCAATTTTCAAACGGGGCTAAACGATAATAGTATATTTTACCGCTGCTGAATGGGGAGCGAAAATTCTGAAAACGGTTCTTTACCGCATATATTATTTTGTCATCAAAGTAAAGAAACACAGCCGGTGAATCCTGATGTAAAAATATTTGGAATCTCTGAATGATCTGATTTTGCAAATCACGGTTCGCATTCACCCTTTTAAAAATATTCTCAAGGGTGGGATTATAGTAATTCACCTGGTTGTTTTCATTTTTTAAAATGTTATAATAAAATTTCTTCACCACCTCATAAAGATCCTGATCATAATAGGAATAGTTCAATAAAATAGCTTCAAATTGGTTTTCCTGAAATAAAGCTTCTTTATTATTAAGTGAAACAGGCTTCGGAACAACATTTATTCCCAGTTCACCAAGATGTATTTTTATCGTCCGGGCAACACTTTCCTCCAGGTGAGAATTTTCCTCGAAGATTAAATCGAATTGTAATTCTTTACCAGACTTCTCTAGTAACCCCTTGGTTTTGTTCAATTCCCACCCATTTTTTTGCAGCAATTCCAGGCTTTGTATAGGATTATAATTTTCCCTGAATAATTCTTTATAAAATAGTGAATTTGTATAATCGATCAAAGAATAAGCAATATGGCCGTTATTGCTAACCAAACGTTCAACAATTTCAGACTGATTAATCGCCCATTTCAGCGCCACTCGGACTTTACTATCATTGAACGGAAAACTATTAACATTGAATAACAAGAAGTATATTTTCTTTTCCGGACGGATTGTTTGAAAAATCCTTATTTTATTCTCCAAAATTGTATTTAGGCGGTTTGCGGTTACCCTATCCTGAATTTCTATCAGATCAATTTCATCCTGGATAAATTTATCCAACATTTGTTGCTCATCCGGAAAGTATTTATAAACAATGTGATTGAGAAAAGGAGATCCGAAGACATAATTACGATGGGCGCCCAGCACAATTTGATTTTCCTCAAACCGCTCCAGACGGAACGGACCGTAACCCATAGGTCGAATCTGGGCAAAGGCCTGATATCCTTCACTCTCAACATTTGCATAGTATCGTTTGGAGAGAATGGGAATATCGGATAATTTTTCAGCAAAAAAATTATCCTTTTGTTTTAGAGAGAAGGTAAATTCCAAATCTCCGTTGGTACTGATAGAACTAATATTGGAATAGTCCAAATCTCTGTTTAGAGAGAATCCCCCCAACTTTTTTAAGATATCAAAGGTGAATTTAACATCATCATTTCTAAGGAGTAGACCATTTTGGAAAAAAATATTTCTCTTCAAATCGTAGGACCAGTCAATTCCCTGTGAATCTGAGTTTCTCGGAAAAATATAGCGATCCACCAGATTATCGGTTTGACCAAAACGATCGGCCCGTTGGATTAGACCTGTTCCAAAAATCAACCTGATTAGTTGTCCTTCCGTAACGTTTCTTATCTGAAAGGGATTCAACACAGTCGGCGCGTTCCCGACCACTCCAACCACCAGCTGGTCGCCAAAAGCTTCGGGGGGTCTTACGTTGATCTGAGAAAATAAGTATGGATCAGAATATGAAACCAGAAATAGTATTACCAAAAAATATCTGAAACGCAAAAAGATTTCCTCTCAAATAGGCTAAAGTATACAAAATATCTATTTTGAAATCAAATTCTTAAATTTAACATAATTTATTAATAATTAATCTGTTGTTATGGTCTTTTTGTTTCAAATATGATAATTTATTTTGAATTTTCTCCAGGGCATTTATTGACAGATAATGGATAGACCATTCTTCAGTTTATGCTAATTCAATGCTTTCAGAAAAACATCCCAATAATATTCCTGAAGTACTAAAAACTAATAGTTCTTTTGAGCATTTTAAAATTTTTAAAAAAATATTGGGTTTTATCATATTTTTCGGGCAGGGTCACTTGATTTTAATCAAAAAAAATAATATATTTGGCGGCTTATTTGTATTTGGACTAAAATGGATTATTGAGAATGAGAGAAAACCCAAAGGATATCAACTTAAACACATTGAATGGTGAACCAGTCGTTAGAATTGGTGTTATTGACAATCAGGAATTTATCGACTTTCATGTTTTTGGAGAATTTTCGATAGTCGATTCTGAAAACAATACTATTATCCCCTCGTTAAAATCTGACATGAAATGGCGGGTTAAAATTCAGGAAAGTAAAGCCGGAAGCGAACGCTTTCATTTAATACTCTACGAGTCATTTCATGAACAGAGAATAGAGGAAAAATTTAAATTAGCTCAGCAATTAGACCCTGAAGTTCAGATTGAAGTGCTGGGTGGCAATATTTACCTGGAAAATAAAAAAATAAATAACAACACCAAATATGTTTTGATCTCAGGAAATTATCGAACTGAAGCAGATGCCCGGAAGGATTTAAACAGGTTTAAACCCGAATTTAATCCGACTATCATCAAAGAGACGGTAAGGCAACCCAGGGGAATACTGGAATTTTTTGATGCAGAATATGAAAATGCCGGGGAGGTGAAAAATTCATTTAAAATAATTCCTTCGGATGTTGCCACAAAAACAAGATTATATAATATTAAAAGCTATGATGAGGTTCTTCAGAAAGAGCATTCCGAGGACCGGATTTATAATAGCTCGCTGGAATTCCGGCTGGATAATAAAGGACGTTTAATGGTCATTAGCGAGATTCCGCTTGAATCTTATTTAAAAAGAGTCATTTATTCGGAAATCGGAACTGAATTGCCGGTCGAGTTCAGCAAAAGTCTGGCAATTGTCTGCAGGAGCGAAGTTCTGGCAAGAATTGATCATAAGCATTTGGGAGACCCATTTGATATGTGCGATTGGGGACACTGTCTCCGGTACTACGGGAAGGAATTCGAAGACAAAAATATTGAAACAGCAGTCGAGGAAACCCGGGGACAAGTAATTTTTGCAGGTAAATCTATTTGTGATGCATATTTTAATTTGATCTGTGGTGGACATACCGAAGACGTTACCGGCGTCTGGGAAATTGACGAAGCCCCTCAATTCCATGGAAAATATGACTGGAAAGAGGAAAATAAGAATTTCAAATCTTTGAAAAAAGAGGAGAATGTGCGCAAATGGATTATGGCCAGACCGGAAGCCTGGTGTAATCTAAGAGGCAGGGAAACCCCACCAGCCCTTGAACAATACAAAAAATATTTCCGCTGGGAAGTAGACTATTCCAGACAAGATCTGGAATATATCATCAGAAAGAAAACCGGAGAGGATATTGGAATTTTATTTGACATTATTCCCATACGTCGCGGAAGCTCCGGGCGCCTGAAAGAGATTGAACTGATCGGTAGTCTGAAAAATTATCGCATCCGGGGGGAATTGAATATCCGCGAATCATTGTCTCATGATTACCTGGAAAGTTCCTGTTTTCTGATTGAAAAAGAACTTGATGATATCGGTACACCAATTTCTTTCTCCCTGGTTGGTGCAGGACAGGGTCATGGTGTCGGGATGTGTAAAACCGGTGCCGCTGTTATGGCCCTAGAGGGATATAAATGGCGGGAAATTCTTAAACATTATTTTGAGAATTGCGACATTAAATCGATCTATGAAATTTCTTTTAACTGAAAAAAACTATTTTACATCATAAAAAGGGGAATATTCATATTCCCTTTTTTATTTTCAAAAATCGAACTGGGATAAATTAACGTCGAAAAAATAAAACAGGTTTAATCATGAATGAAATAATCCACGACCGGATTAAAGAAGCAAAAGAAGTACTGGATAATCTTCGAGGTTTTCTTTGATATTGAAAAAAGAGAAAATAAAATCCAGGAATTGGAGAAGCAGACCAATGATCCCAATCTGTGGGACTCGCCCGAACGTGCCCAAACCTTATTAAAAAAATTGAGCAACGAAAAAGAAGTGGTTAATGAGTGGAAGGATTTTAATAAAGAACTGGACGATTTAATTCTTTTGCTCGAATTAAGTGAAGAAGAAGATTCAACAGATACGCTCAAAGAACTAGAAAAAGAGAGCAAACACCTTTTGGATCAGGTCAAATCCCTGGAACTGCGTGGATTAATGTCTGCACTGGAAGATAAGAAAGACGCTATTCTTACGATCCATCCCGGGGCAGGTGGCACCGAATCCCAGGATTGGGCGGAAATGCTGATGCGGATGTATCTTCGCTGGGCAGACAGTCGACATTTTAAAACCGAAATACTGGATTTGTTACCTGGGGAGGAAGCCGGAATTAAAAGTGTGACCATCGAAATTCAGGGTGATTATGCCTATGGCTATCTTAAAGCTGAAAATGGCGTTCATCGTTTGGTTCGAATATCACCTTTCGATGCCAGCGGTCGGAGACATACCTCGTTTGCCTCTGTTTTTGTCGTCCCGGAAGTAGATGAAGAAATTGCCATAGAAATTAACCCAAATGATCTGCGTATCGATACTTACCGGGCCAGCGGCGCTGGTGGTCAACACGTCAATCGGACGGATTCCGCTGTCCGGATCACTCACATCCCCACCAACATTGTAGTGACCTGCCAGAGTGAACGATCCCAGCACAAAAATAAAGCCAATGCGATGAAGATCTTAAAGGCACGATTATATCAGAAAAAATTAGAAGAAGAAAACGCAAAAAAGAGAGAAATAGAAGATTCAAAAACCGGGATCAGCTGGGGAAATCAAATCCGGTCTTACGTATTTCATCCATATAATATGGTGAAGGATCACCGTACAGATTACGAGACTTCCGATATCCAAACTGTCATGGATGGTGATCTGGATGAGTTTATCTTTGCTTTTCTACTGCAAAACCCCAATAATGATAAAAAGGATTAGTATTTGATTTTACCCCTGATGGGCTAATTCAATTATACAGAAAAACCGCTCAATCAGAAACCTTGTATAATGTTATTCCATAATGTATCGGGTCATCAGGCGGGTCGTCGTTCCAATCGTTGAAACTATGGGATCCATCGGTTTCGAACATCACTATATATTTGCCAGCAGGAAGAGTAATAATTTGATCGACTTTTCGGTTTTTTCGTGCTCCACCAGCCGAGGTTGTTTTCTGGTAAGTCATTTCCCAGATCGTTTCGCCAGTGTCAGCATTTTTTATCCATCCGTAGTCATACATTTCATCCCAATCGCCTTCACCAATGGCATAAATTCTGATTTGCTCCGGTTTGGTAAGTTCAAATCGTTCCTGATAATGACGCCCATCCTGCACCTTCACAATTTGGGCAATGATACCTTTTTGAAGTTCCGTATCTTCCAGCTTCTTGATTAATGCGGTATTGTATTTTGGATCAGCAGGATATATAGTAATTCCCCAGCTACTGGGATTAAATGGCCGGGTACTATTCCAATGCCGAAAACTGTGCGAATCATCAGTGATGAAATAAACCATGTAGGAACCCTTCCCGAGAGTAATAATTTCATCAACCAGGCGATTTTTATCGGCGCCGCCGGCTTCTCGAGTACGATTATAATTCATCTCCCAAACTTTTTCACCGGTATCCATGTCAACAATCCAACCGTAATCGAACATTTCACCCCGTCTGCCTTCACCAATGGCATAGATCCGTACTTGAATTGGCGCGGCCAGTTTGAAGCCTTCCTGAACAAACTCATCGTCCCCCAGCCTGGTTAATTCAACAATAGGCTGCACTTTTTGTTTAATCACCTTTTCAATACTTTTTGGATCAAATTCACCTTTTAGGCCGGTGAGAGTAATACCATAAAAATCCGGATCGTAGGGTGGATTTGCATTCCAGGCATCAGGTGAATGTGAATCATCCATTACAAAATAAACCCAATAGCTTCCTGGCTTAAGGGAAATATCATCTTTCCAGTATTTATTTTTTGAAGCGCCACCGGCATAATCCGCACGTTCGGGAAGTGTTTCCCATATTTTTTCCGAAGTATTCGCATCCACAATCCAGCCATAGTCGAATACCTCATCCCGATAGGATTCTCCGATAGCATAGACTTCAAATTTTCCGGGTTTTGAGAGATTAAATCCCTCCTGCCGGAATTCAGAGTCCTTGAGCCGGGTAAGTGAGACAACAGCCTGTTCTTTAACTGCGCCATGATATTTGATCACTGATCTTTCTTCAAGGACGGCATCCACATTTTCAACCGTTAAATACCATTTTTGCTGATCTTCCTCATACCAATCTTTATCCTGAAATAACTTGTTAAATAATTTGCCAAGACTGAAGAATCCATCATCAAACAATCCGAAATCCGGTAGCTGCGCACTGTAATAAACCTCATAATCACCAGCAGGAAGTTTTATTTCATCATCAAATTTCCGGTTATAACGGCTGCCACGCTCCCGGGAAGTGTTATCAATAGTCATTCTCCAGACCAGATCCCGGGTTTTCGCATTAAGTATCCATCCATAGGCAAACATATCATTGGGATCTGACATAAAAGAACGCTCTTTAGGAGAGGCTTTTTTCTCCCCCGCGCCAATGGCTGAAATTTTAATACCCTTAGCACTCTTGAGGGAAAATCCCGCGAATTTAAGATCCCCAACCCGAACCGACTTTATTTCAATTAAATTGGTTTGTGCTGATCCAGCTTGGTAAAATGTTAGTACTGCCATTAAAGCAAATAAACTGGACAACGGGAAAAATAATGAAAATGTTCTTTTAAAATACTTATTCAATTTTTGTACTACCCTTCTATAATTAGTTCACCAAATTGTTACGACAGCAAATTTATAATTGTTGCAGGGTCCTGCAAATTCCAATTTCGGTTATAATATCAAAAAATTTAGAATACAAATCTTCTCAAGTTTCAAGATTTAATATAATTCTACCAAAGCTATAATATCAAGTAAAGTTAGGTTTTTCAAAAGTCAATTAAATACCCGAAGCTAAATATTTTGAGGAAGATTAAAGTGGGGAAAAATAAAAAGGCCCCAAATTAATCAGGGCCTTATAAACCAATCCTCGACATTCTTCAATTAAGAGACTTTTACTTCGATCTCTTTTGGCTT
>CAZTXJ010000061.1:0-15461 GCA_964617285.1 uncultured Calditrichaceae bacterium
AAAATCTGTATTATGTCGGTGTGGAATTTGAACAGATAGATTCCGAGACATTGCAAACCCTTTCTCAGTATTACCCGGAGATTTCTAAATAGTAATTCTGATACTTTTTGTTCAATTTTCTTTAATTTTCATTTTTGATTTATGAATCAAAGAAATTAAAATAGGAAAAATTTTTCCTATTTAGATGGGAAAAATCTTACAATTTCTTAAATAAGTGATGGTTAATATTTTGGTTAAGACATTAATATTATTAAGTTTAAATAGTTGTACATAATAATTGGCAATTTATTTGTATTATTGTTACTAATTAGAGAATATGTAAATTTAATCTCAATTTTTTAAACTAATTTTTTTGCATATCACTAATTAAAATTACTCTTGACTTTTTATTTAATGAGAATGTACTTTTTTCTGGGTGCTTTGTGTGAATAAAATGTTACAAATTTCTACGCATTAATAACTGACTCTTACCATTAGGATAATTGTGAAATATTTTCATAATTAAAGGGGTAATCTATGAAAAGAAGGTTAATAGTTTTTGTCTTATCATCAACATTAATATTATTGTTTCTAAATATTGTCTTCGGGCAATCAGGTAGAGTAGCTGGTAAGATTGAGGGAATTGTTACGGATGCGGAGACGGGGGACCCCTTAATTGGAGTTAATGTTGTTCTAATTAATACTTTGATAGGAGCAACGACAGACCCAGATGGGTATTATCTGATTTTAAATATTCCTGCAGGAACATATGAAGTTGAATATGCCTATCTTGGTTATACCACAAAGCGTGTAACAGATGTGGTTGTTTCTCCTGATCAGTCAACACGAATCAATATTAAATTAGAAGTAGAAGCAATACAGGGTGAGGTAGTAGAAGTTGTTGCCGAAAAACCTATAATTCAAAGGGATCAAACTGGAAGTGTAGTTGAATTGGGAGCAGAACAAATCAAAAGAAAACCAGTTACGACTTTTGTGGGTATCATTCAAAATCAGGCAGGTGCTATTCAAACAGAAGGTGGTTCAGGAGGACTGCATATTCGAGGTGGTCGTGCAGGAGAACTGGTTTATTACATTGATGGTGTAAATACCAATGATCCTACCTATCAAACACGTGGAACTACAGTTGACTTAAATGCGATTGAGCAGATGAAAATAATTACGGGCGGATTTAATGCTGAGTATGGTGAGGCCATGTCAGGTGTTGTACAAATTGTAACTAAATCTGGTGCAAAAAATGAATATCAACTTTTTTTAGAATCACAATCGAACGATTTCATGTCTGGAAGTCGATATGATAATGGATATAACAAATATTCTGGAAATTTTGGTGGTCCAGTACCATTTACTGGGAGAAAATTCACTTTTTTTGTTAATGGTTTTAACGAAAACATGGATATTCGTGATCCATCAGGTTTTTATACGATTCGTAATAATGGAGAGGATGAAGAGGGATATACTTTTAAATTGCAAAGTGATTTGCATCCTAATTTGAGGTTATTCCTCAGTGGCAATTATAATAAAAATGATTATTATCCATATAATAGCGACGCTCATCGTCACTCAAAAGGAATCTGGTATGAATTAATTCCCAAACGTGGTTTGGAGAGTTACCTTTTAAGTTCCTCACTGACACATATGTTGAGTACCAAATTTTTCTATGATCTGACTTTTAGTTATTTTAGTACTTCCTCTTATATACATGGACAAGGTGGACGTGATTACAATAACTTTCAAATAGTGAATACTAGATTACCATGGGTATTTGAAGCGAGTGAGACACCAAGCCGAACTAATCCCTATTTCGATGAAGAGAACTACAGATGGCAAAATGGTTTAACAGAAGAAGAGGCTTGGTTGAATTACTATCAGGGACTGGGATATTTTCGCTATGATCAGGAAGGAAATATTAATTGGCTAACGCTTGAACAAAAAATAGACGCCTATAACAATCGCTATTTGGATACTGGGTATTGGACTTATAATCAAGATAGTACCGATATCGTTTATATACCATTTAATGTTGATGGATATCGCAGATGGCAAAGAGATCGAGATAATCCTGAATTGCAAAAGTATGCTTATCAAGGTGATATTTGGAATGCGCGGGTACCTGATGATAAGTTTGGTTATTTTGAATATGGTTTTACACCATGGTGGAGTGAACGGACAACCGATAAATATGAAACTGAAGGTGCCTTTCAGGGCCAATTAGGTAAATACAATTACCTAAAAATTGGCGGCAAAGTAAATTTTGCTACCTTGGAGTATACCGATATCCAATTATTGAATTTGAATCCTTATTTTGATTATTATAAGAAAAAACCGACGACCGGCGCAGCTTATATTCAGGATAAGATTGAATATGAAGATATGATCATAAATTTAGGCTTAAGATACGATTATTTTCACCCTCATTCAGAGGTGATTAAGAATTTGGAAAATGTTGAGGAAGGTTACAAACAGGCTTCGTTAAAAGAACAATGGAGCCCGAGGTTTGGTATTTCTTTTGCGGTTTCTGACAAAACCCTCATGCGTGCAAATTATGGACATTTTTTTCAGGTGCCAGATTTGGGAGAAATATATCAAAGTATTCAAGTGGATTTTACCAGTGGTGTACCGTTGATTGGAAATCCAGACTTACCTCCTCAAAAACAGACAATGTATGCAGTTGCTTTGAGACATCGATTGTCTCCAGATGTCTTTTTTGAGATCAATGGGTACTACAAAGATATTCAAAAACTTCTCAGTACACGCCAGGAAACAACTTTTTGGCAAGGACGTCCTGCTCAATATACAATTTTTAAGATAGATGATTTTGCTAAAGTGAAGGGTTTTGATTTTACTCTTGAAAAGAGGCCTTCTAGGTTCTTCTCCGGTTCAATCACTTATTCATATACAGATGCAAAAGGTACAGGATCTTCGAGCCGTGAATTTTACTATTTTTACGCTCAACTTGGGGGTGGTGAACTACCAAGAAAAGAATATCCACTGGAATTTGATGTAACACATTCTTTTAAACTGGATGCAAATTTGTTTTTACCAGCAGATTGGGGACCATCATTTTTAGGTTTTAAACCATTGCAGAATTTGATCACTAATCTCTATTTTAACTTTAATAGTGGAACTCCATATACCCCAGAAGATTTAAGAGGCAATCCAGGCGAGTTAGGATCAAGAAGAATGCCCTCAACAAATAGGGCAGATTTGCGAATTGAAAAGTTTATTCCCTTCAGCCCGAGATTTAGAGTCTCATTATTCGCTGATGTTCGCAATCTGTTTAATAGAGTGAATGTCGAACAAGTTTGGACAACAACAGGTGAACCGGATGATGATGGTCGTAAACCACCTTTTGAGGAGGCTATTTACGCTTATGAAGCTGAAAGATGGGGATATTTCACTGGGGAAGGTCAGCCAGATGCAGTAGGTTATTACAATGATTTGGTAAATACCTGGAAAGAATATGTCAATCGACCGAACTACTATGGGATACCGAGAATCATCAGATTTGGAATTAGCGCGCAAATTTCATTATAAAATTATGGAGATGTAAGATGAAAAATAGTTATTCATTGCTAATATTCTGGGTGGTATTTTTTTTCTCGGTTTCCGCATATAGTCTTGACAAAAACACTAATAGCGTTACACCACTGACTTTTAAAAAACCATCAGTTACTAATGGTTACCCCGATGTTAACATAACTTGGATTGGTATTGGAGAATTAACACGTTTTGGTATTACTAATACAGGAAATCATGGTTACTGGGTTAAGCCATCTGACTGGAATGGTTACGATGGGACTTTTCCTGATGGTACATTTAAAGATGGGGATAATGGGGAGTGGCCGGCTGGAACAAACCAAACCTACTTGTTTTGCGCTGCTCCTTGGATAGGCGGAGAAATTCCTATTGTCGTGGAAGGTGACACGCTTTATTGGGAAAGGAGAGTCGATACAGGAACCTACACTGATGAATGGGGGACTGCTAGCCCAATCTTTACGAGTGACCAAGTCTTTCCGGCTGGAGAAATTGAAGCAGGGGAACCGATCTTTAAACAACGTTTCAGAAATAAAGAAGACTACCAAATGCTTTGGCCGTATCTTGATACCTCGTTAAATAGTAGAAGACCATCCGATTTACAACTCAATCCGGATAATGGTGATTTTGTTTCAGATGAAGATACATACTGTGAATATGGTTCGTTTATGTCAAAGGATTCAGCTATTTGGCAAGATCCTGATATTACTGATTATGATACTAAACCACTTGGTATCCGTGTTATACAAAGAACCTATTCCTGGACAAGTCCCATTGCTGAAGATGCTATTGTTGTTGATTTTATTATCGAAAATCGAAATGATTTACCTGTTCGAAATCTCTACGTCGGCTATTTCATGGATCCGGATATTGGGTTTGCCGATATCAGCGAACCTCAAGGATCAAATGATGATCTAATCGGATTTGATCCTGCATTAAGTTTGGGTTATGCATACGACAGTGACGGTTATGAAAAAGATTGGAAAACAGTCGCTGGGTACATCGGTGCCGTTTTGCTTAAGGGTATTGCAAGAAGCCCGCTGAATGGTTCTTATTTAACTGGTTTTCAAACCTGGACGCGTGAAGGAGATGAGCAACAGGTGGAAAATGATGGTAATGATCATCTAAAGTATAAACAACTTGATAATGAATCGACAACAAATCCAAATAATCCTTATGAAATTTTCGAAGTTCCTCAAGATGTTCGTATGTTACTATGCACAGGGCCTAAGTTGCGTCTTAACCCGGGGGAAAGAGATACGGTAACAGTAGCCATAGTAATGGGAGAGAGTCTTCCTGATTTACAAATGAATACAATAAATATCCAAAAAATGTATGACGAAGGATATATTTTACCTGAAGCACCGCCGTCGCCTATATTGACGGCATATCCTTCAGATCGAAAGGTATATTTAAGTTGGAATAATTTTCCGGAAACTATACCCGATCCCTTTACAGGCGAAATTGACTTTGAAGGTTATCGAGTATATAAAAATGAAACAGGATTAGCAACTGATTGGACTCTTCTAGCAGAATATGATTTATATGGCACTCGAACAGCAAATAGTGTTATCACCCGGATTACTAGAGGAAATACAACGGCACGTTTCTATTTCAAAGAATTTGATAAGGATACCACCAGATTTAAGCAATTTAAAGGTGATCAAGTTTACACAATCAATTTTACAAGCGATGATAATTTTGTTGTATATAATCAAACCAGTGGTGTGCTTTATTCCTATGATAAAAAAGCTTTGTCCACTTCTGGAAAACCGAATACCTTTGTAGTGGCTGCAAAAATAGGGAATAACTGGATACCATTGCCATTCTCTGGAACGATCTCCACAACAGACCCTAATTACAATCAACCAAATTTGACCTTTCCCCCCAATCCGAATCCAGATAGTACAATTGTTTATTTTGATGGAATGTTTATTGTGATTGGTACAGGTCCCGAAGATCCGGCGGGTCTAGCATCAAGGGATCCCCAAGTGGGACACGTCTTGGAGTTAGAGACATTTCAAGGTGGAATATTAGGTAATGAAACGGGTTTGAAATATAATTATGTAGATGAAGATGTCATTAATGGTATAGATTATTATTATGCTGTTACATCCTTTGATAAAGGTTCAGCTGAATTAGCATTGCCGCCATTGGAAAGTTCTAAAAAACAGAACCAAATAGTTGTTACTCCTGTCACACCCCCTTCAACTGGTGATGATCCCAGAATTGTGGATATTAGTATTTCAGGACCAGTTAGTGGGGAAATTAGTCTTGATGTCGCTCAACCGCTTGCTCTTACAGGTCATAAATATCAAATAAGCTTCTTCGATTCTTTAAATCCGCCATATGGAGATGCAAAATATTGGAAGCTAACAGATCTTCAGACGAATGATGTATTACTTGATTCTATGAACAATGTGTTTGGTACTCAATATGATCCTAATGCTGTTACACCACTTGTTGACGGTGTATCGATAGAACTCATCGCTCAAAGAATTTCCACCTTTAACAGTGAATTATCTGGTTGGAAAACCCAGAATGAAGATGTTTTTACCATAACAGCTAAACCTCTGATGGAACCATATGATTTTGAAATTCAATTCCCGGATTATCCAAATACGGTTGATACTGATACAAATGGGGTTGATGTACCATATAAGCTTTTTAATAAAATGCTCAATATTTATCACCAAACTGAATTTTATGATGTAAATAACGATGGGATATTTTCCCAGGGAGATAGTGTTCAAGTTTTTGGTCGTTACGTTAATTCACCAATCTTCTCTTTTCGTTACACTCAGAAGAGCGCAACGAATTCAATTGAAGCAGGTGATCTGTATGAAGCATACTTCAATAAACCTTTTCAAATTAATAATGTAATTGATTTCGCAACAACCGGTCCAAAAGTGAAGCGTGCAGAAGTAAAGCTTGATAATATTCGGGTTGTTCCAAATCCCTATTATATCCGCGCTGAATGGGACGCAAATCGTTTTTCTAACCATATAATGTTTACCAATTTACCTGATAAATGTACCATAAGAATATTTACAGTTTCTGGTATTCTGATTAAGGAAATAGAACATAATGCAAATTCATCCGATCCTGATGCAATGGGAGGTGCCCATATTTGGAACCTGCAAAATAAGGAAGAACTAAAAATTGCTAGTGGATTATATATCTATCAGGTAGATTCTGAAGTAGGAAAATACGTGGGTAAATTTGCTGTTGTTCGATAATAAATTGTCTTTCAGGAGGTAGAAATGAAAAAAAAGTTTCTTCAAATACTGTCTATTAATCTGATTTTAACAACTTTTATTTGGGCTGGTACGGGAACCTCTGGTGCTCAGTTTCTTCAATTAGCAGGTGGTGGCCGCGCCTCAGCACTCGGTGGAGCTTATGCAGCCTTTGCCCAGGGGCTTGAAAGTGTTTACTATAATCCTGCGGGCCTTGCGAGTTTAAAACAAAGAGCAGCGGGATTCACTCATTCAGAACTTTATGCTGACATGACTTATGAAAATGTTGCTTTAGGTATTCCAATGTCTTTTGGAGCAATCACTTTTAGTGCGAATGCTTTGCTTTCAGGAGATATAGATGTAACAACCTTAGAAAATCCTCAAGGAACAGGTGAAACTTTTAACGCAAATGATTTTTCATTTAATATTTCCTATGCGCGAACCTTAACGGATAAGTTCTCTGCTGGTATCACATTTAAATATCTAGTCATGAACTTGGCTGAGGTTCAAGCACTGGGAATTGCATTCGATGTTGGAGCTACTTATAATACCGGTGTAAAAAATATCCGGATTGGTTTCGCCATTAATAATTTTGGTCCGGATATGAGATACAGTGGGCAGGCTTTGGATTTTCAAACGAGAATTGCTGACAATCAGAACCAGGCATCCGATGTTAATGCCAATTATGTAGCTGAACTTTTTCAACTTCCTTTAACATTCCGTGTTGGCATGGCCTATGATCCCGTTAATAATGAGAATCATCGTATAACTTTGATGGCCGATGGTTTAAATCCAAATGATCAAGCAGAAAATTTAGCCGTGGGTCTTGAGTATTGTTACAAAGACAAATATTTTATTAGAGGAGGCCATGCGGGTCTTTTAAATGAAGGCGTTACCAACGGTGGGATTAATCAAATAACTTATTCATTTGGCGCTGGAGCTCAAATAGAAATGAACAACATGGGAATCCTGCTTGACTATGCATTTGAAGATCATAAATATCTCTCAAATATTTCAAAATTTACTATAGGTTTAGTTTTTTAATTATTTAATTATAATTGATTGTATCATGAAAGGGGGTGACAAAAGAGTAATAGTTTTACTAAATTTATTTTTAATTCGAATAACCATTAATTATTGGAGGTGTATATGTTCAGAATTTTAACCGTATTCGTTTTTATTTTTGTATTACTATTTTCTTTCTCATTAAGTTTTAGCAAAGTGGTACAAGAACATAATCTTGTTAAATTATCAGAAAATAAGTATGTATACCAGGAAGATTTAATTCAACACCGTTTAACGATCATTCCCAAAGATAATGGACGTGCAGAAGTAATCGATACATTATCCTGGTACGAGCCCGATCCAGCCAGCTATATGAATGGACCTCTGTCCTATCCATTTCCAGGCGATACGGTAATATGTAATTTTAAATTAATCCCTGATCCGGCCTATTTGCTAAAAATAAGGGGAATTTTTGGAGCAGGCGGCGGTCTGGCAAATTTTTATGTTTGGCAGGATGGTGGAGAATATCCCGGTCCGACAGTGTTAGCAAATACAGATTGGAATGTTGTTGGTAGCACTGCCGGCCAGGAAACGTGGGAAGAATTAGATTTTACTCCTACTAGCCCTACCGATACTGTTTTCTTGCCCTGGAGCCCCGATCCGCTCTTTGACGATCGTCCGTATTTTGTAATTGGATATGTCTGTTCTGGTACCAATCCTGTTCAGGGTGGTGGGGAACCGGATATCTACTATGATTTCAACGAGACATATGTCCGGACCACAGGGCCGCGTGCTCATAGCTGGTTCTCCTATGATGGTGCAACCTGGTATGGCGTTCTCTACAATGCGGCTCAAACTTGGGGTCAGTTTTATTTTGAGGTTGTGGTAAATTATTTTAATGGTACGACACCATTTATAAATTCTGTTTCCCAGTTGAATGATACCTGGAAGACATCAGCTTTTCAGACCATTGAAGCAAATTTGGTTGATGTGGATGGCACTATTACGGAAGCGTTGTTATTTTATCAAAAAAATAATGACACTCCAGAATCTGTGACTTACTCTTCTTTCACCGGTGATATGTATTATTTTGATATTCCCGGAACCTATTCTGCTGGGGATAGCATAAGCTATTGGATTCAAGTTACAGATAATGATGGTAAGACCTCAATTGGCACACCGAAATATTTTAAAGTACTAGCTCCTGCAAATCCTACTGCACCAATTCTTGTGGTATTTGATGGTCTGGTTGGTGATGAAGTAGACTTATCTCTTTTCTGGCAGCCATTACTGGATGCGGTAGTTGTTGACTCGTTTGGACTTCAATATGAGGGTTGGAATGTACAGGAACATCGGGGTATTGATAATTCGATTACCGATTATCCATCATTCGAACATGCACTGGTCGTTGGTTTCGGTGTCACTTCTGTTCCTGCGGAAGGTTATGCAACCTCGGTATGGAAAAATTTTGTAGATGCCGGTAAAAATCTTCTCATTGCTTCCAGTGATTATCTGTTCCAAAATAATGTACCCGAAAATTTCACTCCTGTTGCTGGTGATTTTGCTTATGACATTCTTGGTGTAGGCCAAGCAGTAAATGATCCGGACAATGGAGGCAATCCTGCAATTTCCACAGGTGACCAATATATAATAGGTGTATCAATGGATCCAATTTCAAATAATTGGAGCGCCATACCAATTACATTTAACTTTGCTGTTCTTTTGTCCGGGAATAACTGGAACGATTACGCATCTGCACAACAGGGAAATCCAAATGCAGCTACTATATTTACTGGGGTTGTAAGTCAGGAAGGCAATGGTGTGCGTAATATTACTGCGAATAACGGTGTGTCTGTTTACCTACCTTTCAATCTCAGTGCAATTGTGGATTCCACGGTAACGGGTGATCCTGTTATATTGCCTGATGCTTACCAGTTGCTTTATAATATCTTGCATTATTTCCAAACGGCTGTCAGTATAGATAACAATAACTTAACCAATGCGCTTACTTATGAATTGAAAGCAAATTATCCTAATCCATTTAACCCCTCTACAAACATCGAATATTCTCTCAAAAACACCTCTGAGGTTTCGCTAGTTATTTATAATACGCTCGGAGAAAAGGTTAAAACATTGGTTAATGAGACACAAGCTGCCAATAGTTATCGGGTTGTTTGGGATGGTACTAATGACACTGGAGCAAGGGTTGCCAGTGGTGTTTATATTTACAAATTAACTGCCGCTAATTTTACGGATTCACAGAAGATGATATTGATGAAATAAAATCGATATCTTAACAAGTATTTGTCACTTAGAACCAGGATTTTTTAATCCTGGTTCTTTGTTATAAACATAGAAAGTGTGATATGAAAAAATTTATTTTATTTTCTCTCCTCATTTTTATCTTTAACTCCGGATACTCAATTATTCCACCTAAGAAAGATGGTTTTCCGCCCGAATTTAAAAAATTAATCCCCCGTATAATTGGAGATTATGGGAAAGGAAATACGGCGGAATTAATGAGTAGGTGGGCAGAGGATAAGTTACAGGCAAAATTGAGCAATCAATATATTAGGGTGTATAAAGATACCCTTGGTCTTAATATTCCTGTGTTGTGTGGTAAATTTTCCGATGCTACAAGTTATATCCTTGATGCCCCGGAACAATTGCAACACCAGTTATTTGATGGTCCCTGGTCTACAATAACCATGCGTGAATTCTATATTGAAAACTCCTATGGGCAGCTTGAACTAACTGGAGACACTTACGGTTGGATTGATGTATCGCAGCCCGAATCTTATTATGCTCCTGATAATGCACCGATATTTATCAGAGAGCTTCTTGATTCTGTTGATAATAACGTGAATTTTGCTGATTATGATAATGATGGTGATGGATATGTGGAGGGTTTAATTGTAGTCCATTCTAATATTGGTGGTGAATATGGCGGAAATCATATTTGGTCTCATAGATGGAGACTTTCATCGGCTGGTGTCGGTGTATACTATACAAATGATGTAAATAGCAATGGTATTCAGGTGAAAGTAGATGATTATACCATACAGGGTTCAAAGACATTCGGAGGAGGATTAGAACATATTGGAGTTTTTTGTCACGAGTTTGGCCATGTACTTGGGTTACCGGATTTGTATGATACCAGTTATAATTCAGAAGGAATTGGAGATTGGGGATTAATGGGGGGCGGATCATGGAATACTCCCGAATCTCCTTCACATTTTTGCGTCTGGAGCAAAGAAGCCCTCGGGTGGTTACAGACCACTGTGGTTGAGGAAAACCGTGACGTTGTTTTTATACCAGCAGTTGAAGATCAACCAGTTGCATATAAACTCTGGTACGAAGGTAATCCTTCACCGTATACAAGTGCTTATGGAGCACATTTAAATTTGGGAAGACAATACTTTCTTATTGAAAATCGACAACGCCTTGGCGCCGACCAAAATTTGTATGCCCCAGGATTATTAATTTGGCATATTGATAACAGTGTAACGACGGGTAATACCAATGTGAATCATAAATTAGTAGATTTGGAAGAGGCCGATGGTCTTAATGAACTTGATTTAAATCTTAGTACAGGTGACGAAGGTGATCCTTTTCCGGGGTCAACCCAGAATGCAATTTTTAATTTCGAGAGTAATCCAAGTAGTATGGCATATAATGGTAGCGATTCAAAAGTATCAGTAACTGATATTCTTCAAGAAAATCAAGAAGTAATTGCCAATTTGGGCGTAGGAATAATCCGATATGAATTTGTCCAAATAAATTTTACAGATCAAAATGGCAATATGATATTTGAACCTGGTGAAAATGTAGATTTATGGGTGGGGATTAAAAACAATACATCTACGACCGCATCAAATGTTCACCTTGATTTAATTTCTCAATCAAATGATCTGATACTACAAGGTTCAGCAATAAATCTTGGAAATATTTTGCCCGGTGCAACGGCAAATAATTCGAGTAATCCTTGTATAATTGAAATTGATCAGTCAGCAAGTGAATATACCGTAAAGTTGGAATTAAATTTGACAATGGATGGTGGATTTGAGAAAACTCAGATAATTAACTTTGTCATTGGGATTCCAGAATTTTTAGTGATTGATAAAGATGTAGGAAAATTATCTGTATCGGATTTTATATCATGGTTAGATGATAATAGATATTTCTATGAAATTTCAGAGACGGATACGAATACGAATCGTCCTTTAAAATATCGTTTTGACGACAGGAAATTTATAGCAATCGTCGGAGGAAATAATCCTAATGCGCTTGCAGATTCGGTCCTTCAGGACAGTCTGATGGAATGGATGAGTTTTGAAAAAAATCTTTTTGTTTATGCACCTGAGGCCGCAAACAGTTTAGGCTCTTCACAATTTGCACAGGATTTATTACATATACGATACCAAGGTCAATCAACAACAATCCTTCTTAAAGGAGAACCAGGTGATCCTGTAGGTTTTAATGGTAGTTTTATCTTCCTTGAGGATGGAGATCGACAAATGGTTGATACAATAAATGGAAGTATTGCATCAGTGAAATTTGTTGGTACAAACTATGCTGGCATTATTCGTAATGAAGATCAGAACTCAAATAAAGTCATATATTCTTCGGTTGATTTTCGTCGAGTAAAAGATAATAGCCCGGTAAATCAAAATACAATATTTTCAGATATAATGAATTGGTTTGGTGTGCCAACAAGTTTAGAATACTCTGATTCCCATCTTTTACCTAACGATTATGTTTTAATGCAAAATTTTCCTAATCCCTTTAATCCAAGTACAACAATTCGTTTTTATTTTCCATCGCCAAATGCTAATGCAAAATTAGAGATTTATAATAATTTGGGAGAAAGTATAAAAAACGTGCCACTTACCAACAAAAATATCGGGTGGAATGATTTCATCTGGGATGGTAAAAATAATTTTGGCGTTCCTGTCGCAAGTGGTATTTATTATTATTCATTAAAAATTCAAAATAGAAAATTAATCAAAAAAATGATATTATTGAAATAAAATGAACCTTAAAAAACCAGGCTGAACGCCTGGTTTTTTATATTAATTATAGTTATTCCAAACTTTGATTTTTAAAAAGAAGTTGATTAAAATCTGATTTTACTATTAAATGATTTTCTAAAACCGAATACACTTTAATTGAAAATATATTTTATTTTTCAAAGAATTGCTGGAATAACTAAGTTTTTTAAGTGATATTGTTTATTTAGAGATGAAATTATTAATCTTAAAATACCCTGCTTCTTAGTAAAGATGGAAGGAGACAATATGCCCTACCGTAAAAGATGTTTATTCAGCTCAACATTTCTTATTACAGTTCCTTTTATATTTTTGCTCACTTTTCTATATCAAAATGTCTTTGCGTTATTTAACGTAAATCAGTTACAATCCGAAACATTACCTGGGACCGTAATCGTTAAATTTGCTGATGATATTAATATTGATGGTCCAAATTTAAGAACAGGTGCATCCTCGATAAATGAAAAAATAGAACACTATCAGGTAAGTGAAATTAAACAAGCTTTTCCTTTTCTCAAGAATTCCAATCTTAAGGGTGCTGAAAATCTGACTAAAATTTATTATTTTAAATTTCCTACTGAATTTGATCCTAAAGAGGTTGCCTCTAATTTCAATAGTGATATAACAGTCGAATACGCTGAACCAAAGTATATTCATTATATGGATGTAATACCAAATGACCCAAGTTGGCCACAGCAAGGGGAATTACCTCAAATAGTAGCGCCAAATGCCTGGGATTTAGTTAAAGGAGATACAGGAGATGTGGTAATTGCAATTGTAGATAATGGTACGGATTGGCAACATCCCGATCTTACCGAAAATGTTTGGCAAAACCTTGGGGAAGATTCTAATGGGAATGGAAGCACTCTTATTTTTTCTGGATCAAGTTGGATTTTTGATCCGGATGATGAAAATGGAGTTGATGATGATGGTAATGGAAAAATCGATGATTTTATTGGTTGGAATTTTGTAAATGATTCCAATGATCCGAATCAGGGCAGTGATCACGGTACATTGGTAACAGGCTGTGCAGCTGGGGTCACCAATAATGGGCTGGGAATTGCCAGTATTAGCTGGAACTCTAGATTTATGCCAATTGATGTTGGTGATGAAAATATAAGCTATGGATACGATGGCATTGTCTATGCCACTAATGAAAACGCCGATATTATTAATTGCAGTTGGGGGAGAAGTGGTGCTTTTTCTCAATATGAACAGAATATTATAAACTTTGCTTATAATAATGGCACTTTGGTCGTGGCAAGTGCTGGCAATGGAGGGCCAGATGGCATTGGTGATAACAATGATGATACGCCTCATTACCCCTCAAATTATATTCATGTTCTTGGTGTTGGAGCTACTAATAAGACCAATGACATAAAAACTGTATTTTCAAATTATGGTGCAGAAAGTGTCGATGTTTTTGCTCCAGGTGCCAGTATTCTTACCCCCATACCCGGTGGTGGATATAATTATGTTGATGGTACTTCATTTTCCAGCCCCATTGTGGCAGGTTTATCAGGTTTAGTAAAGACAAAATTTCCAATTATGTCTCCGGACGAACTTACCCAACGGATCAAATTTACCTGTGATAATATTGATTCATTGAATCCACAATTTGCAGGTTTTCTTGGTTCGGGCAGAGTAAATGCTTATCAAGCGGTTGATTCTAATTATCCGGTTCTAAGAGTGACAGATGTAATGATAAATGACAGTGGTGGTAATGGTTTAATAAATCCAGGTGAAATAATTGATATTGACATTAAAATTACGAGTTATTATACCAATGTTTCAAACGTCATAATAAACTTGGCAGAAGACGATGACTATGTTACCCTAACTAATAGTGTTGGATCAATCGTGTCGCTTGATCAGTATGATACAACTGTTGTTTCATTTCAATTTACCACTAATTCCAGTATCCCAGATGGTCATGTAATTCAATTCGTTTTGAATATGTCGGTTGGAACATACAATATAAGCGATTATTTTAAATTAACCGCATTTGCTGATTATTTAACTCATGACACTGGTGTCTTACAAGTTTCAATTACTTCAGAAGGAAATATTGGATTTACGGGCTTTGGCGAGGGTCAATCTGCTGGGGAAGGATTTGTATATAAAAATAGTAATTATTTGTATGAAGGTGGAATTATGATTGGAAATGGAATTGCAACCATATCCGATTGTATTCGAGGAACTAATCCACAAATAGAGGATGCTGATTTCAGACCGGCAACGGGTGAGTTTTTATCGATTACTTCACCGGGATCAAGAACTTATGAGGAAGGATCAATTTTATTAGTGGATTCGCTTGCCTTAACTCCAATTGGAATTTCAGTACTTCAACAGAGTTATGCAGATACAAATTCAAAGTATGATGATTTTATTATCATGAAATATTCAATTACAAATCTTCGATCAAGTACAATTTCAAATCTTCATGTTGGGTTGTTTATGGACTGGGATGTGAATCAGGAAAAGAGAGATTGTGCATCATTTGATACCAGTAGAAGTATGGGTATCGTGAAAAATCTTCCATCAGGTGCTTCCAGATTTGTGGCAACAAAACTCTTGACCCAGAATGGGAACGTTTCTTATCGTTCTATTAATAATGAAACAGAATTAAACGATGGGT
>CAZTXJ010000061.1:15561-18916 GCA_964617285.1 uncultured Calditrichaceae bacterium
AATGGGAACGTTTCTTATCGTTCTATTAATAATGAAACAGAATTAAACGATGGGTTTAATATTTTGGAAAAGTGGAATTTTCTCACGGGTGGGATACAAACCACTGATATAATTTTACAAAATGTATCAACCTTGCTTTCTGCAGGACCTTTTACACTTTCTCCAAATGAATCTGTGGAAGTTGCCTATGCATTGTTAGCTGCGTATAGTCAGACTGAATTGGAAGCCACGGCAGATACCGCACAGGCTCTATGGGATGGCATAATAACTCACATAAGTGGTAAAGAAATGAATAATCTTCCTGATAAAATTACCCTTTATCAAAATTATCCTAATCCATTTAATCCCTGGACAAATATCGAATTTTCAATTGGTAAAAAATCCCAAGTAAATTTATCGATTTATAACTTATTAGGACAAAAGATTAGAACGTTGGTAAATGCCGTAAAAAGTCCTGATGTATATACAATTATATGGGATGGTAAAGATGATAATGGGATACAGGTTGCTAGTGGAATCTACATTTATAAATTGACAAGCAGCAAAAATTCAATAAGTAGAAAAATGGTATTAGTTAGATGACATTATTTCCAATAAAAATAATCTCATGATCAAATTTTGACTTGAACATTCTTATAATTATTTTAATCATTAAATTTCACTATAAATTAAATAGATTGAAAGAAACTTTATAAAAATATTAAGTTTAATAAAAGGAAAATGATTAGAATATTTAAAATAGAATAATATTATTATCATGAAAAAAAGTAATAGAAGTGAAAATTTCTTCTTATTAAAATGGTTTTGATAACTAGTCTTATCTAAATAAATATTATAAAGGTTCGCTTTAAGTTTGTATTGTATTAATGAAGCAAATACTATTATTTGTATCGATCTTACTTTTTTTTAGTTTCCTTTATTCTCAGCCCAATTCAAACTGGTCAGAATATGATAAAGCACTACGGTGTTATAAATTAGCAAAATTTGATTCAACTATTTTTTATTTAAAAAATGTTGATCCATCAGACAGTTTGCATTTTTATTCTCAACTATTGTCCGGTTATACTTACCTTGAATTAGATTCTCTTGAAAAGGCAAAAAAAGTTTTTGAATCACTTTTAAATTTCCAGAATAAAAGGAAATTTGTATATAACGGTATTGGATTATATCACTTATATAAATCTCAAGAAAATAAAGGTATTATTAAATTAATCAATAAATTTTTCTCAACCGATGATTTGGACAAGGCAAGGGATTTATTCATTAGAGCAATGCGTCTTGATCCCGATTATCTGGATGCAGCTGTAAATTATAATCGCGTTTTAATTGAGACAGGTGATAAAGATAAAATTCAAAATGCATTAAATAACTTGATGGTTTTGGGGAACAAGAATCCAGATAATTTGGAAATACTCGATTTAATTGGACAAGCCAGAGAAAAAAACGGAGACTCATTTGGGGCAATTCATGAATATCAGAATATACTAGCAAAAAATGATGAATATGCCGATGCTAATATTAGACTTGCATTCATCTATCTGAAAAATGAAGATTATTCCTTATTTTCTAGGTATTATTTAAAAGGTTGTGAAAGATTAGTTAATCAGAGACTTATCCGTAAGTTACTTCTTGATATAATCGATATTCTTTCAAACAAGGATAAACAATTTGTAGATACACATACCTTGAATGGACAATTTTTTAGAAACTTCTGGCAGGCCAGAGATCCTTTTCCTTTAACTGAAGAGAATGAAAGATTAGTGGAACACTATAAAAGACTTGCATTTGCTAGAGATCATTATTCTTCAGCAGATATAACAGGTTATGATGATCGTGGCAAAATCTATGTTCAATATGGCAAACCTGATGACTATTATCGATCCCCATCAAGTGCAGATTTCACTTTTGAAACCGAATCCTGGGTTTATATGATAGGAAATGAAACATATAATTTTGATTTTATTAATGATGGATCAGAATTTGTGTTAAACCAAGATTTATCAAAAGCAATTACAAATCCTAATTCTATGATGGCATTATCAGATTTACAAGAAATGTATGCGAGGCGATCTCACCTTTCTAATTATTATGCTAATATCTATAGAGAATTATTAAATTTACATCCAAGCAGTTTAGTTGGTGCTAATGTTGGTATTTCGAGTATAATGAATCGATATGTCACACCTGAATTATCCAAAAGAGTTAACCTGCCGGTATCTGTATATTCTGTTGATCTTAAGGGTGAAGATCTAAAATATGACTTTGATACATTTAAATATTTTGATAATAATCAAAATCAATGGTTTCTAGACATATTTTATGGATTAAAATTGTCACAAATCCCATTATCCTTTAGGGATAATGTTTTTAAATATGAATTTCAGGAAGAATGGTTGTTAACTTCTTCTAAAAATATAAATTATATGAATAAGAAAACTGAAAAGATTTCAGTAATATTAAAAAATGAAGCCACGAATGAATATTTTGTTAATAAAAAAACCGAGCCATTGGATTTTGGTCTAAATAAATTGTTTTTACAAATAGAAACTGAAGAGCCAAAGAGGCTTAGAATTATAGAAAAAGAAATAGCCTGCCCACGACTATTTAATCAAATGCAAATGAGTGATTTATTGTTTTCAGATAATATTCATCTTTATTCAACAAATGATGATACTCTGTTCAGGAAAAAAAATTATTACATCACTCCAGTACCCTCCAGAAACTTTATTAATTCACAACCAATATATTGTTATTTTGAATTGTATCACATTTCGCCAGGTTTAAATAATAAAAGAATTTATAATATAGAGTATAGAATAAATGAATTTAATTCCGGAAGAAATTTTTCGAATTTTATTGCTGATATCAATCCATTTAGCAAAGAAAAAAAACAAACAAATATGATTGCAATTGTAAATGAAATGGAGTTTAATTCTGATCATGAATCTGTGATTTTAGCATTCGATGTATCGAATTTACCAATTGGAACATATGAGTTTACAGTTAAAGTTTCCAGCACTGATAAAGAACAATCCTTGGAGGAAAGAAAACTATTACAATTAACTAAATAATAAGATATTCTAGAAGTTTTAATAAATAAACCAATCCTAATTTTCATAATTTCATAACATTAAATATAATATTCATTTTCAGTTTTATTGATAAACCTGTTTTTAGAAAAAAGAGGTATAGACTTTAATCTTAAAAAAACTTGATAGGTTAATCAAAGCAATTGATTTAGTAATTGTGAGTAAAGATTTTTCATTGATATATTTAATATATCTATAAATTATAATAATTTGTCGATTATAATGGAATAGGGTTTTACAAGATAACTGGTTTCCGGAAGACCGGA
>CAZTXJ010000062.1:0-18500 GCA_964617285.1 uncultured Calditrichaceae bacterium
ATCCAGCGAATCGGATTAGGGATGCGATTTTAAATGTCCGGCAATCATCCTGATTTTTGATCTTTTCTTACTCCTAACATTCGACAAGCGATGACGCTGGTCAGGCATTAAGCCGGCGATTTAATAATCTGATTGCGATTTACAAAGAATAAAACAAATAAAAACCCTATCACCACAAATTCAATCACCACAGCAATAACATTTACCGGTACAACCGGCAGGATATAAAAGATCCTCTCCAGCAATATCCCGATCAGTACCAGTACCGAAATAAAACTAACCCAGGCTGGTGATACTTTTATTTTTTTAGGAATAAAGGTAACAAAAGGTATGATAAATAAAATGAAAATGATCAGATACAACAGGATATTAAAGGGACCATGATTCATCCGGATACCAAAATAGCTGGTTTCCCAGGGAATATTGCCATACCAGATCACCAGAAACTGACCATAATACAGTCCCGCCCAGGCCAGGGCAAAACCAAACATAAAAGTCGCCATATCTCTTAATACTTTGGTAATCGCACTTGTTTCTCCTATTTTCCTGACTATGAAGTAGGCGGCAATAATTCCCCCCAGAGCCAGACCGGCGTAAAAGGATTCCATAAAGAATATGGGTCCGAACATTGTGCTCATCCAGGGAAATTCCAGGCTCATGATCCAGTCAAATGCCACAAATGATTGACTGGCCACAAATGCAAAAATGTAAAGCACGGCCAGGACACCCTTACTTTTACTTCCTTTTAAACTCGCTCTGATATAAAAATGGGCCAATACAAAGGTCAGTAAAATAAGGAAGAAATTGCGGATGATAAAGAAGCTCGGATTTAACCACCGACCAGGCTTTGCGGTCCACTTATAGATATCCATGTGAAAACTCAAAATCAGAAAGATGACCGCCGTAAACAGGATCAAAGGATAAAAAGCAAACAGCTCTTTTTTGAGTGGCTCCGCCCATTTTCCCTGGGAGACGTCGGCCGCAGCGGCAACCGCAACCGTACCCTGAACCAAAGTAATCCAGAAAGATAATGTGAGCAGGAACGAACCATCCTTTGAACCGGTAATGAAAACTTCAATCAAAAGGATAACAATTGCTATCAGCACAGATATAATCATCAATCCCACAGGTTTAAACTGTAGCTTGTTCATTTCCGTCCCTCTTTCGCAATTTGAATGATGAACTGATTTCCGTATTCTTCAGGATCAATAATTCTCTTAACGTCAGGAAGTTTGGATAGAATCAAAAATCCGATAAAAGAAATAACCCCGCCGAAAAGGACGGTTAATTCGAATGCCACAATGATAAAGGCCGGGATAGCCACAATTGGTTTCCCTCCCCGGATAAGCGGCCAGTCAATTGAAGTACCAATGGTAAACAGAAATCCGAAGATCAGACCTGACAAAGCACCCAGTAAAGTGAAAAATCTCAAGGGAGATGTTTTTAATTTAAGCACCTCTTCCGCTTCGTGAACCGGATATGGGGTGAAGATTTCAATATCCTTAGCGCTCACACCACTCTTTACCACCTCTTCCAGTTTATGTAAAAATTTTTCCTTTTCCTCAAAAACGAATTTATTGCTCATTCTGCGGCCTCCTCTTTTATTTCGGTAATCGCCAGCACCGGTAGGATTTTGGTAAAGATGAGGAAAAACATAAAAAACATCCCGAAACTGCCCAGGGTAATACTCACTTCCACCCAGCTGGGATGATATAAACCCCAGTTGTAAGGATCAAAATCTTTTGACAATGAAGAAACGATGATAACAAAACGCTCCAGCCACATCCCGATATTGACAAATATCGAAATCACAAACAAATAGCCAATGCTCCGGCGTAGTTTTCGGATAAACAAAGACAGGGGTAAAAGTGAATTACAAAAGATCATCATCCAGTAAAGCTCTTTATAATCGCCAAGCGCCCGATAGAGGAAGTGCGCTTCTTCAAATTTATGCCCGCCATAAAAAGCCAGCGCGAATTCGGTAATGTATGAATAAGTTACGATCAGTGAGGTGAACAGCAGGACCTTGGTTATTTTATCAAAATGATCTTTGGTAATATATTTTTCCAGCCGGAAAATTTTTCGCATGGGGATCACCAGGGTTAACACCATGGCGGTTCCGGAAAAAATTGCCCCGGCCACAAAGTATGGTGCAAAAATGGTGGTGTGCCAGCCGGGAACGATACTCATGGCAAAATCCCAGGAAACAACCGAATGCACCGAGATGACCAGTGGGGTGGCGAATGCAGCAAGGAACATATACAACCGGTTATAATGGAGCCACTGTTTGATGCTGCCGGTCCAGCCAAGGGAAAAAATGCTGTAAAATTTCTTCCGCACACCCTGGGCAATCCGCCGCACAATTGCCAGGTCCGGAACCATGCCCACATACCAGAAAATGACACTGATGGTAAAATATGTGCTTACCGCGAAAACATCCCAGATAAGTGGGGACTGAAAATTAACCCACAGCTGCCGCTGGTTGGGATAAGGAAATAACCAATAGAAAAACCACGATCGACCCAGGTGAATAAGTGGAAACAGTCCCGCTGTCATAACAGCAAAGACCGTCATGGCTTCGGCTGAACGATTAAATACATTTCGGAATTTTGCCCGGAACAGGAATAAGACGGCAGAAATGAGCGTTCCGGAATGGGCAATACCCACCCAGAACACAAAATCCGTAATATAAACGCCCCACCCCACCGGATTATTGATACCGGCAACTCCCATACCTTTGAGCATCTGATAGAACCAGCTCGCCATGCCGGTGACAAAAAAGGTGGCACTGATAAACAGTGCGACCCAATAAATGGGCCTGGGCCGGCGCATCGCCGCGAGAATATCCTCCTCCAGGGTGAGGTTATACTCAACCTCTTTCATATCTTTATGCCTCATGTTTACCTTCCTTTTTCCGCAAGTAGTTCACCGCAGGTTCTGTCCCAAGCTCTTCCAGCGCCCGGTAAGCACGATCCGAATGTGCAAGTTGATATACCTTGGATTTTTCATCTTTCAAATTTCCAAAGGTGATTGCATTGGTCGGACAGGTCTGGGCGCATGCCGGAGTAATTTCCCCATCCTCCACCAGGCGACCCTCATCTTTGGCATGGTCCTTTGCTGCCCGGATCCGCTGAATACAGAAGGTGCATTTTTCCATAATGCCCCGTCCCCGAACGGACAGATCCGGATTGTACATCTTATCCAATGGTTCGGGCAACAGATGATCGAACCAGTTAAACCTTCTGACTTTATAAGGGCAGTTATTGGAACAATACCGGGTGCCGACACAGCGATTATAAACCTGCACATTCAGACCTTCCGGATTATGATAAGCGGCATAAACCGGGCAGACCGGTTCGCAGGGGGCATTGTCGCACTGCTGACACAACATCGGAACAAATTCAATAGTCTCTTTTTCCACAAACGGTTCCAGACGAATCCAGGACATTTCCCTGCCCTTCAGGTGCTCCTTCTCCCCAACAATCGGAATATTGTTCTCCACATAGCAGGCAGCAGCACAGGCATTACAACCGACACAACTTTCCAGATCAATTGCCATTCCCCAGCGGTAATCCTTATGCTCATGCTCCGGATACCAGCGCTCATGCTCTCCCCCGTGGCCATGATCATCTTCGTGTTCATCAGGGGGAAGAATTCCCCTTCCCTCTTCATTCATGGATCCCGACAGAATTGGCATGGCAATCCGTCTACCGGTTTTGGAAATTTTAATATTCCGGCTGAACCAGGAACCTTCTCCACTCCGTTCATCAATTTTTGTGGTGGCCATGTGGACGATATCCCTTTGAACCATGAAAACATCCTTGGCCAAAAGCTGCTGTATCTTCACCGGAAGTTTTATCGAACCTTCATCATAGGTGATTTCGACCTCATCATGATCCTTTAAACCAAGATCCCGGGCATTCTCCGGTGAGACCGATAGCCAGCCACCGTAGGTTATTGTACTGATCGGGTCCGGGATTTCGGTGAGCAGGGGTAAATCCTTACTCCGTCCGTCAAAACTGCGAATGGAGGGTGCAAACACCAGTACCGGCGTTGAATTTCCATTTGGAAATTGCGCCTGCGAAAGAAAAGAACTGACGGTGTTTGCTGAAAGTCTGACCGATACAGGTGAGATTGATTCTTCATAAAATCCCTGTTGCAAAATCTCCCTGCTTTTCGTTTCACCAAATTTATCCTGCCACCTTGCCTTCAGAAAATCCTGGTACGTCTGGCTGGGCATATCAGATTGATTTATCAACTTCAACAAAATATCACCCTCAGGAAGTGAGTCATATTGGGGCTCCAATGCCGGCTGATAGATGCTGAACAAGCCTTTGTATGGGGAAGCATCTCCCCAGGATTCCAGGGTGTGGGAAAGGGGTAGAATAACATCACACTCTCGGACCGTATCATTCATGGTATCGGACATTCCCACGGTTAGTTGTGCTTTCTTCATCCGATCCAGGAAAGCAAAATCGGCAGGCAGCAGGTTGGCCGGGTCCGTTTTGGATAGCATCAGAACACCAACCCGATCATTATCTAGCTGTTTCATCCACGAGGAAACATCCCGCAGGCTTCCCACATTTGAATAGTCCATCGGCATCGAAAAGTCGATAGTATTCTCTGGCATCCCCAGGATATACTGAATCAAGGCAGCCAGTACGGCGGTTTCCAGACCCTTTTCCTGGGCAGTGGAGACGCCTCCGGCCATCAGCAATGGCGAATCCGAACCAATCAGGGTATCGGTAATCTCCCGGATGATCTCGATGGACAAACCTGTGCGATTGGCTACTTCCTGTTCAGTTAGATTGGGTATGGCCCTTAAAATTGTTATCGGTAAATCATTTTGCTGAGCATTCTGTTTGATGATGGAATGAAGTAAGAAAGCCAGTAAAACCGGCTCACTTCCTGGTAATACCGAATATCGATGGGTTGCCTGCACTCCGGTTAGCGACAGATGCGGCTCCAAATGATACCAGCTAAAACCATCATTTTTGATTGCCCGTGCATACTGGGCAGCAAAGTTAACCGGGCTGAGAAATGTCTCAAAAAGATCCGCCCCAAAAGTTAAGAGAAAATCGGCCTTCTCGATCCGGTACCGGGGGATTTCCTTTCTGCCATAAACAATATGGTAAGCTTCCCTGAGATTGTTATGTGAATAAACCTCAAATTCCGGAAGACGTTCGGCGTTCATCTTCTGGCAGAAAGTATCGGTTAATTCGGCAAGTGAACCAGTAGTTCGGGAAGTAAAATAGAGATTTGATTTTCCTTGGCCTTTGGTTTGTTCAAGACTCTCCCGGATCTTGTCAAAAGCCTCATTCCAGGTGGCAGCTCGGAGGTTACCATTTTCATCGCGAATCATCGGTCTTTTAATCCGATCCGTATGATACAACCGGAAGAGCCCTGCCTGTCCCCTGGCACACAACGCACCATCATTGATCGGATGACCCTCAATCCCTTCCAATTTGGTTGGAAAGAGGGACCGGACATCGTGGTATACCTTTTCATTAATTTTCACCTGCACGCCACAGTTGGCCGGACATTCGGAACAGGTTGTGTTCAGGTACAGTGCTTTCCCGGGATAAATTTCTTCCTCGGGGGGAATGACATAGGGAATTATTTTCTCATTGGCCTTATCCACACCGCAGGAGGAAATCAAAGCGGTGCTTGAGGTTATTCCTAAAATCTTTAAAAAATCTCTTCTATCCATTCAATTCTCCAGCTTTCGTCTATTTATGACAGGTCGCACAATCCGTGGGAGCATTTCTCGACCGGTGACAGGACATGCACCACCCCATTTCTAATTTTGGCACTCGTTTCATGACCGGCATCACTTCCACATGGCCATGACAATTCACACATTCCAGCCCAGCTTTTATGTGCCTTTTATGAGAAAAATAAACATATTTCCGGATTGGTAAACGATACACTCTCTCCCAGGGTACCGGTTTCTTTTCCTCCCAATATTTGGTCAGCTTTTGTATTTCGGGCCGGTCCGTCGCCACTGCCTGATGACAATTCATGCAGGTTTGTAGCGGGGGAATACCGGCAGCCTGAGAAATTTCTACCGAGTAATGGCAGTGGGTGCACTGTAAACCGACTTTTTGTACATGAATCTGATGACTAAAATTTATCGGTTGCTCCGGTGTCTTCCGGTTTTCCTGCCAGAAATAGCCGATTACCAGCACAAACACCATAAAACTGATAAAATATCCTGATATGGCCAGTGGAGTTAAAAACTTCTTCACCAATTACTCCTCTATTTAAGTACAGAAATCATTTGTTTCTATTTTTTTCCTGCTGTAAAAGATACTCGACAACAGATAATATTTCCTTTTCGGATAATCCCAGTTTTGGCATAGGCGGATAATCCGGCTCGATCTTGTAGGGATTTCGGATAAATTTAATAAGTTCATCCCGGTTATCTTCGTATTTGGGAAGAACAACATCATATGGCGGCCCAACCAATCTTTGATCAAATCTGTGGCAGGCACTGCATTGTTTATTGTAAATCTCCTCCCCCAGTTTGATATCCGGTTGAATCGAAGAGGCCATTGCTGCCTCACGTTCCTGCTGAATAGCTGCCTTTATTTCTACCGCGCGGGAAGTTAATAAATTCGTATGGTTTTCGATGGAGTTCTCACGTGCCTCATGATCGTTGACAATCATAACGATAAGGGCCACCACAAAGAGAACAAAAACATTATTGCCCAACTTGATTTTAGATTCCTTCAATAGTCGGTAAAGGGTAAGGGTAATGATAAAAAGCAGGAAAAGGACAACGACTGTCAGGATGTAGACGACCCCGGATAAAGCCTGATCCGGCAGGGTAATCAGATTCCAGAAAATCAACAGCGGTTGAACCAGGGTAAACCCAATGGCAATTCCGCCGGACAATTTTTTCATATAATCTGCGAATTCCGGATCTTTTTCCCGTTCTGATTCCTTCCAGTTAAACATGAAGAAAATCATGGCTACACCGGATACGGCAAATGCTGCACAGAGAAAATGCAGGAAGCGTGCAATAACATTCCAGGAGAAAAGAAATTTAATCGGTGAATTGACCACAGCCCAGCGTCCGGGATCGAGGATAATTGCAGAATTGACGCTAAAGACAAAATAACCGGCGAAGAGGAATAACAGCGCCAGGGCACCACCGGCAATTTGTATGGATGGATTTATCCCGGTCTCCCGAAATGAATACTGGTAAAAATAAACCAGGGTAATACCGGTTGCCACCAGGATATTGGTAATAAGCATAAACGGGACCACCGAAATATCCGCATCGTAAAAAACCTGACCTTCTATGAGCATGAGGACGATGAGCGGCAGCACACCAAGAATTATTCCTGCCATTTTCCGGAATACCAGCCGATCGATAAACTCCCGGGATACTCGCCAATTTCTGGAATTCTGATCATTGCCGGATAACAGCCTGAAAATGAAAGAAAAAAATGTACCACCGATCATAAGACTGATGAATGGGATATGGATGAAATAAATAACCAGAATTATATATTTTAGCAGATGTAAATGGTCAGCAGAAGGCGGTAAAAAAAAGTGTTTTAGAAAATCCATTCAGAATTCTCCCGGAAATTAAATTGTTCTGTTAGTGTGGAGTCCATAAAAGGATAAATAGTCTTTGAAATCTCTGAAATTTAATGCTATCGGTTTAAAGATTGATGTAACACACCTGGTCATAAATATCCAAAAAGAAATAGAATCCAACAAATATTTTTTCAAAATTTCACGGCCAAAATAAAAAAATAAGGACACTTCAGATATATTTTATCCATTAAAAGATTATCATTAGATAATCCTTGTTTCAAATATAAATTCAAATCGATAATGTAATTTTTTTTATCGTACCGCTTGAGATCGCCCATGCAGCTCTGGCACGATTGACTAATAAAACCAAGACTTTTGTAATGTCAAAACTTCCTTAGACTGAGCTTTCCTCAAAATTCTCCAGATATTTTACCACCCGCTGCATAAATCTCCCGCCCAGTTCACCGTCGACCAAGCGGTGATCGTAGGACATGGAAATAAAACAGATGGAGCGAATAGCAATGGAATCACCAGCCGGACTTTCAATCACCACCGGTCTCTTCTTCACTGCCCCAATACCCAGGATGGCCACATTGGGCTGGTTGATGATCGGTAAACCAATGATATTTCCAAATATCCCATAGTTGGTTACCGAAAAGGTGGAACCTTCGATATCACCATAAGTCAGTTTATTATCCCGGGTTCGGGTCACCAGATCATTGACGGACCTTGCAAGGCCACGAAAGCTCTTCTCCTCTGCATTTTTGACCACCGGTACAATGAGACCGCGCGGACTGGCCACTGCAATTCCCAAATTAATATCCTTTTTCTCGATAATATTTTCCCCATCCAGAGACGCGTTTACCCGGGGATAATCCAGCAAAGCCTTTACCGTGGCATGAAGAATAAAAGGGGTAAGGGTAAGCTTAAAACCTTCCTGACGCTGAAATTCTTCCCGTTTGGCATACATCAAATTCATTACATCAGTCATATCGCATTCGGAAACCGAATAAACATGCGCGGACGTGTCCAGACTGTGCCGCATGTGTTCGGCAATCTTTTTGCGGACATTATCCATGGGAATTATCTCAACCCGTTCTCCTCCTGCGGTCACCGGAGGTTGAACCGGTCTCGCGATCTCCCGTTTTCCGGCTGGTTTGCCCCGTCGCTCGATATAACCCAGAACATCTTTTTTGGAAACCCGGCCACCGGTTCCGCTTCCGGAAATGGACTCAAGTTCGGACATGGAAATTCCCTCTTTCCGAGCAATAGTCAAAACCAGGGGTGAATAAAACCGGCTGCCTTTTGTCTTTTCCACCGGCACTTGCCTTTTAGGTTCTATCCTGGTCTCCGGTTTTGGTGCGGTTTTTTTTGTCGTTTGATCGGTTTCAGTAACCGTCGCCGCGGTGGCTGGTCGCCCTTCAGTTTCGATCCGGGCAATCACAGTACCCACTTCTATGGTTTCATTCTCTTTAAACAAAATCTCTTTTAAAACCCCATCGACCGGACTGGGGATCTCCGAATCCACTTTATCGGTGGAAATCTCCAGCAAGGTTTCATCTTTCTTCAGGGCCTCTCCCGGCTGCTTCCACCACTTTAGGATGGTGCCTTCGGTTAGACTTTCCCCTAACTTGGGCATTACTACGTCCATAAGTCCGCTGGATGATTCAGGTTGTTTTTTTTCAGGTGCAGGTTTTGGTTTTTCCGGTTGTTTTGTTTCTATTTTTACCGCCGGTTTCTCCTCTTTTTCGGATGAAACCTCCCCGGCAGAACCTGCTTCAGTTTCAATCCGGGCCAGAAGTGCCCCCACTTCCACCGTCTCCTGCTCCCCCGCGATTATCTCCGCGACGGTTCCGTCCACCGGGCTGGGGATTTCCGAATCGACCTTATCGGTGGATACTTCCAGAAGTGTCTCATCCTTCTTTATGGATTCGCCCACCTTTTTCCACCACTTCAGAACAGTACCTTCGGTTAAACTCTCACCCAGTTTGGGCATCTTCACATCTATTTTCATTCAGCCATCCGTAAATTTGATTTCTCTAATACAGCAATAACTTCTTCAAACTTTCGGCGATACGATTTGGAGTCGGCAAAACATAATTTTCCAGATCGGTGTTATAGGGAATATGAGAATCCCGGGCGGCAACCCGCTCAATCGGGCCATCCAGGTACTCAAAGGCCTGCGAGGCGATCCGGGCAGCGATTTCTCCCCCAAATCCGCCGGTAAAATTGTCCTCATGAACAATCAACACCTTACCGGTCTTTTTTACCGAATTGAGAATGGTCTCCAAATCCAGGGGCACCAGGGTACGGATATCAATCACTTCCACCGAAGGATTCAATTCCCCCAGACTCTTGATAGCCTCAATAGAGCGTTGTATCTGCAAACCCCAGCTGATCAGGGTCAGGTCGTCGCCTTCCTGCACCACATTGGCATATCCCATGGGCAGTAGATAATCACTGTCCGGTTCCGGACGGGCGGCAAATCCCTGCCGGTATAATCCTTTATGCTCGCAAAAAATCACCGGATCATCTCCCCGGATGGCCGCTTTGAGCAATCCCTTGGCATCGGCAGCATTACTGGGATAAACCACCTTCAAACCCGGCGTGTGGGCAAACAGCGCTTCTGCCGTCTGGCTGTGGTAAAGACCACCGTGGATATAGCCTCCAACCGGTGTCCGGATCACCACCGGTGAACGCCAGGTGCCGTTGGAACGGTAAAGCACTGTGGCCAACTCATTGCGAATTTGCATAAAGGCCGGCCAGATGTAATCCATGAATTGTATTTCCACCACCGGTTTAAATCCATATATTGCCAGACCAACTGCCGTCCCGACGATGCTGGCCTCAGCCAACGGCGAGTTAAAGGCACGTTCTTTTCCGAATTTTTGGGTTAATCCTTTGGTGGCGGTAAATACCCCACCCTTGGGATCGGCCACATCCTCACCATACACAATCACTTTCTCGTTTCGCTCCATCTCTTCATGCAGGGCATGATTGATGGCATCCACCATAACCACCCGCTCGCCGGTTTTCTTTGGCTCCCGGGGTGGCTCTGCCGATCGGTACTCTACAAAAACGTGATCGGTGCCGGTCTCCGGTTTGGGATCGGCCTGTTCGGCGGCCCAGTCCGCCGCTTGGTCAATAATCTTTTTAACCTCCTCCTGCACCTTATCAAATTCTTCCGCAGTAATAATTCCATTTTCAGTGCAGGCTAAAACAAATTGCAGGATGGGATCTTTCTCCCGGTCTTCGGCCAGCTCTTCCGGCGTGCGGTATTTGCGGTGGTCATCGCTGGAGGAGTGAGGCAGTAAGCGCACCACTTCGCTGACGATAATGGTTGGTCCCTCCCCGGTGCGGGCACGTTTTACCGCTTTTTGAAATGCTTTGTAGGATTCAAAGAAATCCGTCCCGTTGATTCGCTCCCGTCCCAGATTTTCATAGCCTTCCGCGAGCTTGTAAACCGACCCCCCGGCCGTTTGTTCGGACACTGGCACGCTGATGGCATATTTATTATCTTCGATATGAAAAATGACCGGCAGTTTATCCCGGCTGGCCCAATTTAATGCCTCAAAAAATTCACCCTCGCTGGTGGTACCTTCTCCCGCACTCACATATACCACTTCATCGGTCCCGGCTTTGACTGCCCCCATGGCTGTGCCTGTCCCCTGTAGAAACTGAACCCCGGTGCAGGAGGATTTGGTAACAATCCGGACATCCTTTTTCCCCCAGTGATGCGGTATCTGCCGGCCACCTGAGTTTGGATCGTCTGCTTTGGCCAGAGAATGCAGAAATACCTCTTCCACGGTCATCCCCCACCCGATGACAAAAGCCTGATCCCGGTAGTAGCAGTATGCCCAGTCCGAGTTTGGTTTAAAATTCATAACTGCGGCAACCTGTGCTGCCTCGTGCCCGGAGCCACCAATATGAAAATTTACTTTACCCTGCCGCAGAAGAATCAGCTGCTTTTCATCTGTCTTCCGGCTGGTCAGCATATTTTTATAAATCTTTAATAACTCGTTTTTACTAAAACCATGAAACTTTGCCATCGGCACCCTCCAGCAGGCTCAGTTCATCCTTCAATAAAAAGGAAATCTTTTCTTCCAAAATGTATTTAAAATTGAATTTTTGAGTCATTGGTGTTTACCCGATTTTAAAATTGTATTAGACTGTCCAGAGAAAGCAGAAACATGACCGATAGAATAAAAATATTTATGCCCTTAAACGCCAGTCGGAATGAAAGATCCGCATGCCGAGGATAGAGTAACTTTCTTGACTTCCAGACCAATACCATGGCAGCCAGAAATAAAAGGATGAAAATATAGAGCGATTTTCCCAGGCCGAACATGGGCATAAAAATGATGATTGCTGCAGTGGCAACAATCCAGACAAAAGTGACCCTCCCCAGTTGACTCTTATTTAATAATTCGGTTAGCGATGGGTAACCGGCTTTCTGGTAATCCCCGCCAAAATTGAGCAGTAATAACCAGAAATGGGGTATTTGCCAAATGAAGAAAAATAGTGCCAATACCAGGGGACGCGTGCTGAAAATTGAGAGTCCGGCACTTGCCCATCCTACCAGAGGCGGCAGCGAGCCGATAAGCGAACCTGGAATGACCGCCAGCGGGGTAATCCTTTTCAGATAGGTATAGATACCATTATACCACACCGCAGTGAGGACTCCTAAAAGGACGGCAACCGGGTTGGTAAATATCATGAGGATACCGGTTCCGGCGAACATTAACATAAAAGAAATGATCAGCCCATCTTGTGCTGTAATTCGTCCGGAGGGAATCGGTCGGGTTTTAGTGCGGACCATCAGGGCATCCCTTTTTCGCTCCTGAACCTGGTTTAAAGCCCCGGAACCAAGGGCGAGCAGAAAGATGCCTATAACCGGTGGAATAATACCAAAACTGATTTCTCTGGAAGCCAGAATAAATCCGGTTGCAGTGGATAGGGTTACCAGCATGGCGATCCGGTATTTACCAAGTTCCAGAATTAATTTTACCCATCTGCTGGTGTTTCTCATTTAAGGCCCTTTATATACTGAATAATCGCCACCAGTTCCTGCTCGGTGATCTGACCTTCCTGAGAAGGCATCAGGGCATTGTAGCCTTTCACCACCTGCAGATTTGGTTTCAGGATAGAGGTCCGGATATAATCCTCATCAACTTTTACCGTCTTTTCCTGACCATCCTCAATCACCACCGTTTCCTTGCCAAATATTCCTTTAAAGGAGGGCCCAATCATTTTAGAACCATCGGTACTATGGCAGGCGATACAGCCCTTCACCTGCACGAGCCGCTCTCCGGCCTTTGTGTTCTGTACCGCTGCCCCTTGGGTGGTATCCTCTGCAGCCGCCGCAGTTTGCTCTACCTGGCTACCCAAATCAGCATACCAGCTATCGAAAGAGGCTTTGGGCATTGCTTTTACCTTGGTCAGCATATAGGCGTGGCGAAGTCCGCAATATTCCGCACAGAGCACATGATAATCGCCCGGTTCATTTGCTTCAAACCAGAGATGATTTTGTAAACCGGGTACGGCATCTTCTTTAATCCGGAAGGCAGGGATGTAAAAACTGTGAATAACGTCCTGTGAGTGCAATAAAAGTTTTACCGGTGTCTCAACCGGAACATATAAGGTATCTGTCTGAATCCCGTTTTCGTACTCAAACATCCAGGACCACATCCGGGCGGTTACGTTAATGGTCATGGAATCTTCCGGTGCATTTCGGAGAAATTCAAATCCTCGCCAGCCCAGGTAAAACATTACAATTACGATTATTGTCGGAATAACCGTCCAGATAATTTCAAGGGTTGTGTTGCCATGGATATCTTTAGCTTTGACATGTCTTTTCTTATTGTACTTTACAATAAAGAAGATCATCAAAAAGGTAATTAAGAAAAGGAAAAATACGGATACACCGGCAATAAAATAAAAAACAAAGTCAACCGTACCAGTACTTGAAGAAGCTCCTGACATTTTTCTACCTCATCTAAAAGATATATCAGTAAAAGTTAATCCAATTATAATTGCCAGTGTAAAAATTGCGATATATACCATATTCCGGAAAAGCGGTGCTTCGTATTTCAAATGCATAAAATAATTCATCACCAGCGTGCTTTTGAATCCGGCAATCAGGATGGCCGCAAATATAGCCACATTTTTCAAATTCAAACCGGCAACAGTAACCGTCAGTCCCGTAAGTAGTAACAGCGCTAACCAGATCATGACATATGTACCATACCCCATTAACTGGTATTTTTCCTGTGGTTTTTCCATAAAAATCTCCTTACATCGCAATTAGGTAAAATAAAGGAAACAAGAATATCCAGATAATATCCACCAGGTGCCAGTACAACCCGGCATTCTCAAATTTTACCGTATTGGCCGCAAACCTCTCCTCCGGTTGTTTCCCTTTTAGAACCACTTCTACCCCGCTTATTTGATCCGAAATTTCCTCGCTCTCCCAGATCTTTGTTCCTTTAGAATCTGTCAACTTAAGTTTTTTCCCAAGCAAAGGCTGCAGGAAATGGGGTTCGAGACTCAGCGCTTTATGAGATTTTTTCACCGAGAAATAAAATAAAAATCCCATGACCACCATTCCAACGATTACATGCAGTCCGTGCAGTCCGGTCATGGTATAGTAAAGCCCATAAAAGAGAATTTCACCCTGGGGATGCTGAAGAAGCTCTTCCGACCCGGGGTAGATTCCGTGATGAATTTTTGCACCCCATTCGAAATATTTATTGACCAGGAAGCCGGCAGCCAGCAGAAAGGTGAGAATCAGAAAAAAGAGGGCTAATTTCCGGGAATGCCGGTGCATCGCCCCAACCGCTAACGCCATAGTCAGACTGCTGGTTAAGAGGATAATGGTATTCATTGCACCGATAAACTGATTTAGCTGACTTGAGGCATAATGAAAATCTTCCGGGTGCTTATTGAGATAGATGGCATAGAGCAGGAATAATCCGCCAAACAATAATAATTCAGTGAACAGAAACAACCACATCCCAATCCTTGCACCAATGGGATCGAAATGTTTTTCCAAGGCAAATTCAGCTCCGTGATCCATTATTTCTCCTCTTCGTTTTCATTTCGGGGATGGTAATACGGTTCGTGCACTACTGTGGGTATTTCGTGGAAATTTTCCAGAGGAGGCGGTGTTCCAACTGTCCACTCCAAAGTTGTACCACCCCAGGGATTTATCCCGGCTTTCTCTCCATGTCTGAATCCACGGTACAAATTGACAAACATGATAATGATACCGGTGACCAAAATCCAGGAACCCACTGTGGCAATCACATGCAGGGTATGAAATTCCGGCAACGCATCGTAATATCGACGCGGCATGCCTTTATATCCCAAAATAAACATGGTAAAATACAGGGCATTGAATCCAACAAAAAGAAATACCCAGGCAATGTAAGCTACCTTTTTATTATACATTCTGCCAAACATTTTGGGACCCCAGTAATGGAGTGCGGCAAAAAAGACAAAACCGGTGCCACCAAACATCACATAATGGAAATGAGCGACCACAAAATAGGTGTCATGAACGTGTATATCCGTGGCCAGAGAACCAAGGATGAGGCCGGTTAATCCGCCGATTGAAAAAAGGATAATAAAGGTTATTCCATATAGAAATGGAGGTTGCATATCGATGGAGCCTTTATACAAAGTAGCCAGCCAGTTGAATACCTTTATGGCGCTGGGGATCGCCACCAGAAAGGTGAGAAAGGAGAATGCCATCCGGGAGGTGTCGCTGATGCCACTGGTAAACATGTGGTGACCCCACACCAGATAACCCACAAAAGCAATGGCCATACTGGAAAAAGCAATGGCTTTATAGCCGAAAATTGTACGTCGGGCAAAGGTGGGGATGATTTCAGTTAATACTCCCATGGCGGGAAGTACCATAATATATACTGCCGGATGTGAGTATATCCAGAACAGGTGCTGGTATAGCACCGGATCGCCGCCCTTCACCGGGTCGAAGACACCCACTCCAATCAAACGTTCCACCATCACCAGGGCCAGGGTAATACCCAGAATCGGGGTGGCCAAAATCTGGATCCAACCGGTAGCATACAAAGACCAGCAGAACAACGGCATCTTAAAGAAGGTCATACCGGGAGCCCGCATCCGATGCATGGTGGTAATAAAATTTAAGCCGGTCAGGATTGAGGAGAAGCCCAAAACAAATGCTGCCAGTACTGCCAGCGTAACATTGGTTCCGGTACGCAAACTGTAGGGCGCATAAAAAGTCCAACCGGTGTCAGCTGGTCCGGGACCGGTAAAAAGAGAGCTTAAAGCAATAGTCACTCCAATGAGATATAACCAATAGGACAGCAAATTGAGTCTGGGAAAAGCGACATCTTTCGCACCAATCTGCAGAGGCAGAAAGAAATTGCCAAAAGCCGCAGGAATACCGGGAATGATAAAAAGAAAGATCATTATTACGCCGTGAAGCGTGAATAGAGAATTATAAGTCTGCGCCCCCATGATGGTTTCGCCGGGAGAAATTAACTCCAGCCGCATCAGGACACCGATGGCTACACCGACCAGGAAAAAGGTGGTCATGCTTATCAGATACATAATACCAATTCTCTTATGATCAGTTGATAGCAGCCAGGCTAACAGCCCACTATGGCGTCCCTTTTCTTCATAAAAACTTTTTTCCATGGGAACCGTACCAGCAACACTTGCCATTAAATCACCTCTTTTAATTAGTCCTTTTTTTACCCTTTATCGTTAGAAGCCCGATAAATACTACCACAAAAAACAAAAATATTGTCCCACCCACTTTCATAAAATTAAAGGCATACCGTTTCCCAGCCGGATCGTAACTGAAGCAGTAGAGCAGCACCTTACTTATGGTTGGCCCCACCCGGCCCTGGGATGCTTCGGTTATGGCCATTTTGAGATCAAAGGGTTGAAATTCAATTCCACGCAGATACCGGCTTATTTTACCATCGCTGGCAAGAACAATAAGAGCGCCGGCATGAATATACTCCTTGCCCTCCTTTTTATACTTAAAGCCAACTGCATCGGTAAACTTTTTTATTGAGGCGCTATCGCCGGTAAGCCATAACCAGTCTTCCTCCGGAAATGGACCATGTCGGAATGCCTTAAAATAGTTTCTCTTTTTTTCCCGGGCGAGCTCTGGGGTGTCATTGGGATCAAAACTGATGGTCACCGCCTTGTAATCTGCGCCGGGTTTCAAGCTCATACGATCCAGTACATCTACCACTCCGCCCAATAAGGGACTGCATATACCCGGGCAATTGAAATAGACCAGGGAAACCACAGTGGGCTGATTCACGAAATCCCGAAGCAAAATTGTATCTCCGCTTTCGTTTCTAAAATGTAAGTCCAATGGGGCGTACTCACCCAAGTGCTCGACAATCCCAATTTCAGGATCGGGAGGAAGTGGTTGGGTATTTTGTACTTCAGCAAAGACTTTTTCCTGAGGAAAAGAGACTAATACAACTATCAATGCACTGAGAAAGAGAAAGTTCAACCCGGGCATTAATCGTGTCTTTTGACCATACTTTCTTAAAAGTCCATCTCCTATTATTGATTTAATAAATACCAAGAAATTCATTCAAAACTCCGTTAGTTATTAATTTTTCTTTGATAGTTTGGGCAATCTAAGCGCAACTCGGATTCATTCAAAGGGACATTTCTAAGGAAACAGAAAAAAGAATCGGTTTCCTCATTACTTTTTGAATCCCGGAAATATCCACAGGAAAAACAGGTTTTTACATCCCCTAAAATTTTTTCTTTCCGCAAAGATTCCACAAAATTTAACAGGAAAATAAGAACAGTTCGCCTGGTTTTCAAAGGGAACTGTTGCAGATGTATGGTAAGAGGTCCCTGCCAGTCCAGAAAATTGGCAATCTGCTTTTTTCCTGCACTGGTAATTTGTAAGGCAAATCTTCGTTTATCAACACTACTTTTATTTTTTTCAATCAAGCCTTTTTGGTTTAAGGTCTTAATGGCATCGCTTACTGTTGGCGGTGTAAGATTAAATTCCTTGGCCAGATCAGAGACATAACTTTGCCGATTTTTTTGAGAATTGATATAGAGTAAAAACTGAATCTGTATGGGACTTAACTTTTCTTCTTTGGCGTGATCCCATAACAATGTCCGAAATGCCTGTGACAGTCTTTCCAGCGCAACAATGATAATCCGGTTTAAATCCTGTTGTTCAACTGAAAGATCAAGTTCGGGCATTGGTTTCGTCTCATTCTCTTGTTTAATTGGGAAAGAATTTAGGAATCCTAACAAATAAAAACAATCGGTTTTTTATTAATTTTCACACTTATAGGCACGAAATCTCTCTTCAACGAAAAAGTTGGTTTATCATAAAATAAAAAAACGCCTGACAAGCAAGCTCACCAGGCGTCTGATTTATAAACCGGTTTTCTTTCTAACCTTCTTGCAGCTGAAGCTCGAGTTTAATTTTCACGTCATTACTTACCAATACGCCACCAGCATCCAGTGGTTTGTTCCAATTAACGTTATAATCCTGACGATTGATGGTTAATTCGGACTCAACACCCATCTTGGTATTGCCCCAGGGATCCTTCATTGTTCCCAGAATTTTAAATGGCAGCTCAATTTCCCGGGAAACACCTCTCATAGTCAAAGTTCCCTTTGCTACATAACCATCATCACTTTTCATGATCTCCTTGCTCATAAAAGTAATTTCCGGATGCTGCTCCGCATCAAAAAAATCTGCACTAACCAGATGATTATCCCTCTTTTCGTTATCCGTATCGATGCTGGCAGTTTTAATCGCCGCATTAATCGATGAATTACTCAGGTCATTTTGATCGAATACAAACTCGACCTGGTAATCTTGAAATTTACCCGGAACTGTGGTAAAGACCAGATGCTTTACCTCAAATCCTATATTCGAATGAGCTTTGTCTGCGACATACTTC
>CAZTXJ010000063.1:0-18498 GCA_964617285.1 uncultured Calditrichaceae bacterium
CATTAAACACTCTTTCTGGATTTTCATAGTGCGCGTGAAACAAAACTTTAGCCTTCTCAATCGGGCAGGCAAATTTTGATCTTTGCGATCTTTCGGCACAAGGTCTGTTGCCATCCCAAATTCTGTTAATATCTGTGTTTTCTGCATCGTTCTGCAACCAGCCGGAGCGGTTTTAATTCTGAAGCAGTAGAGATTGAATTCCGGCCAAAAAATATGTATAATTAGTCCAAACCAATCCGGGATTTTAACGATGAATCTGGAAGAATTTAAATCTACCCTTTCCCAGAAGCAACCACCGGCAGGACTTGGTGAGCTACTCCGGGCCCTATGGATTGAAGTGCGGGGCGACTGGGGCGCTGCCCACCTTATCGCCCAGGAAAATTCAAGTACCGATGGTTCCTGGGTCCATGCCTATCTTCACCGGAAAGAGGGAGATCTGTCAAACGCTTCTTACTGGTACTCCAGAGCCGGCAAAAAGAGACCGGACATTTCCCTGGAAGAGGAGTGGGAAATCATTGCAACAGCACTCCTGGCAAAATACGAAAGCAATCCTTGATATCTATAAATGGGTAAGAAAATGGATCAGGAAAGTAATTCATCATTCGCTTTTTCTATCGATTCCGATGGGGTGATGCCCTGCCTCCAGATCGGTAAACTGCTTACATCCACCTTAAATTTAACCGAAATACTCAATCTGATCATGTCCAGGATGAGTCAACTGGTGGAGGCCGAAAACTGGTCATTACTGTTGCTGGACGAAAAAACAAATGAGCTGACCTTCGAGGTGGTGGTCGGTATTGAGCGGGAATCGGTCAAGGATTTTCGGATCCCCGTCGGAACCGGAATCGCCGGAGAAGCAGCCGCTTCAGGGGAAATTATCTTTATCCAGGACGTTCAAAACGATCCCAGGTTTTACCGGCAGGTGGATACCCGAACCGGATTTACCACCAAGTCTCTTCTGTGCATTCCTCTGAAAACCCACGGAAAAGTTCTGGGAGTTATCGAGATCATTAATATTGAAAATTTTGAACTTTTCAGGCAGAAAAAACTACCCATACTTTCAATCCTTTCAGATTACGCTGCCATTGCCATAGAAAATTCCCAGTACCTCACAAAGATCCGGAAGCTTAGCATCACCGATGAATACACCGGGCTGTATAATGCCCGGTACCTGCATGAAATTTTACCGGCCTTACTGCACGAGGCCGACCGCCACGAAAAAAAGCTGGCAGTCGCATTTATGGACATCGACAACTTCAAGCACGTGGTGGATACCTACGGTCATCTTTCCGGATCCATGGTGCTCAAGGAGATTGGAGAAACAGTTTCGGGCTGTCTATCCGAAAAGGACCTGCTGATCAAATATGGCGGGGACGAATACGTATTGGTAATGCCGGACCGGGACAAACAAAGCGCCCTGAAGCTGACTGAAAAAATTTTGGATGCCATTCGCTCTTCCACTTATTTAAAGAATGATCCCAAACCGGTGAATGTAACGGCCAGTTTCGGATTGGCGGTTTATCCGGAAAATGCCCAATCGAAAAAGGACTTGCTGCTGCTGGCGGATAATTCCATGTACAGAATTAAAAAATCAACCAAAAATGGTATTGGGATTTCCTAAATGAATTCCGGGTTTAAAGCCACCTTCAAATATCATCCCCTGACACCGGAACGATGGCAGGATTTTGAACAACTATTTGGGGAGAGGGGCGCCTGCGGCGGTTGCTGGTGCATGTGGTGGCGATTAAAACGATCGGACTTCGATAAACAGAAGGGAGATGGCAATAAGAGGGCGATGGGGGCGCTGGTCAATTCCGGAAAGATCCCCGGAATAATTGCTTACCAGGAAAGCGAACCCATTGGCTGGTGTTCAGTCGGGCCAAGAGAGAATTTTTCCGCCCTGGAGCGTTCCCGTATACTCAAACCGGTGGATCAGCAACCAGTTTGGTCCATCGTCTGCTTTTTTGTGAATAAAAATTTCCGGAACCGTGGATTCAGCACCAGGCTGATCAATGCCGCCAAAGAATTTGTTCAGCAAAATGGGGGAAAAATCCTGGAAGCTTATCCGGTAGAACCTAAAAAGGGAAGAACCGCCGACGTATTCGTTTATACCGGATTAGCATCCGCCTTCCGCAAAGCCGGATTTACCGAGGTCGTCCGCCGCTCGGAAACCAGACCGATTATGCGGTTTTATCTTTAATCATTAATACTTACACATCGAAATCCAATATATAGAAAAGACTTCCCGGACAACCAGGAAGTCTTTCTTATATAATTCTAAAAAAAGATTGAGGGGATCAGCCGGCCTGTTTTTCGGCCTGCTTCTTTAATTTATCATTTGCCATAATGGCCAGATCTACCCGCCGGTTCTGCTGGCGACCCTCTGCGGTATCATTGGTTGCTACCGGCTGGGATTCGCCATATCCCATAATGGTGAACCGGGTTGGATCTACATTTAAACTGGCCAGATAATTTTCGACTGATTGGGCTCTCTGGCGGGATAATTCCAGATTATACTCTTCCGAGCCGGTATTATCCGTATGGCCCTCCACCAGAATGTTGGTATCCGGATATTTGTTTAATATCTGTGCCAGCTTGGTCAGTTCGGCTTTGCTGGCATCCCGGAGGGTGGCCTTATTGACATCGAACAGTAAACCGGAGTTAAAGGTAATTTTAATGCCTTCGCCAACTCGCTCCACCGAGGCTCCCTGAAGGTCCTGCTCAATTTCGGCAGCCTGCTTATCCATGTAATGACCAATATAAGCACCAGCCGCCCCACCAACCGCGGCCCCAATAATGGCACCCAGAATGGTATTGCCAGCTTGCTTACCAATGACCGCACCGGCCACTCCACCGGCTGCTGCTCCGATGGCCCCGCCTTTCTGGGTCCGGGATGCCGAGCAACCGACAATAAAAACCAGGAAAGCCATTACAACCAAAACCACTACTAATTTCTTCATCGGATTCTCTCCTTTGTAAACGAATATTTGTTTTCAATGATCACAATTTTTGGCGCTCAAAATTAACTAAATATCCCTGTCAATGTAAAATACAATTTACCACCGAAAATAATTTATCAATTAACTATAGTTTTTATATCTTTTTATTATTGTGCCAGGTGCCGTGAAACTAAATTTGGTGAGTTGAAGTATGGTAAAATGAAAAGGAGGTCTTCATGTCAAATCCGAAAGTTCACGAGAGCAAAAAGGGTGTCCCAAGCGACGAAAAGGTAATTACCATGCACCCGGACAGTGAAACCATGACCCGTCAAAATTTGCCATACATCGTTGGCGTTACCAACAAAACCTGTGGCTCCCGGGCTTTATCCATGAATATGGTGGTAATTCCACCCGGTGGGAAAGCAAGGCCTCACTATCACAACGGCTATGAAACCGCGGTTTATATTGTCAGTGGGAAGGTTGAAACTCGTTATGGCATCGGTCTTAAGCAGTCGGTTATCAACAAAGCAGGAGATTTTCTTTACATCCCGGCCAATGTCCCTCACCAGCCAGTAAATTTGAGCCAGACCGAACCGGTCTACGCCCTTGCCGCACGAAACGATCCCAACGAACAGGAAAGCGTTGTTCTGTACGATATAGAAAAATAAACTAAGTAGAATAAAAAAATCCGCCCACCTAGAAGGGGGCGGATTTAGAGATGCACCGTGTACTATGGTTTGAATCAAATCACCTTAAAATTCAACTTCCGCAAAATTTACTTCAGATTTCAGGCTATCCATTAGTTTAACATAGGCTTCGTTTTTCTTTTGCTGCTCGAGCTGTTTTTTCAGTTGATCGTGAACTTCATTTAACGGCTTGGTTTCTTTTTTCCGGTCGATAACCTTTAAAATATGGTAGCCGTACTGGGTTTCAATAATATTGCTGATACCACCAATTGGTACCGAAAAAGCAGCATCCTCAAATGGTTTTACCATTTGTCCTTTACCGAAGTCTTCGTAAAGACCGCCTTTTTTATTTGATCCGGGATCCTCTGAATATTCGTTTGCCAGTTTAGCGAAATCCGCACCTTTCCGGGCCTTATCCAGAATCATCTCCATTTTCTTCCTGATTTCGACCTTCTCCGAGTCACTTTTACCCTGAGTCATCAACAGGATATGACGCACTGTGGCTGTTTTATCCTGGTTGTATGCTTTCTCGATGTCATCTTCGGTAACCGCTGTTTCGTCTTTCAGATGAGTGTCCAGATATTTCTCGATGGTCATCCCTTCAGTGATTTGGGTCTTGACATAATCTAATTCGATCCCGTTGTTTTTTAAATTTTCGGTGTATTTATCTTTTCCCCCAAAGCGAAGATACTGGGTATTAAGGACGCTGTCTATTTCAGTAGCCGGAACCGAAATATTCTGGCTGCTTGCCGCTTTGAGCAACAACTTCTTCTCGGCAATATTCGTCGCGTTTTGCATTAATATGCTTTTCATGCGGGTAGAATCCAGCGAAACCAGCTGGGAAGCCCGTGAGCCCATGTTGTCCATTAGTGTCTTGACCACCTCGCCGGTTGTAACATTAAAATCCTTTGTGGTAATAACCGGATTATTATCCTCCGGATTGAAATAAGGTAATTTCTCGGTTATTTGTACCGCGAAATCGTACGCCGGTGTGCCTTTGGCCAATTTTGTGGAATCCCCTCCCTGAGAACAGGCGAGAATGATCAACAAAAACATCATTAAAAAACCGATTACTTTCTTCATTTAAACTCCTCTTAAAAAATAAAATTAAAGGCCACTCCAAAATTTAAGCCGCATAAGGTACAAACAAAGCCCAATGATTCATAAAGATTTATAAATTTGTCCAAGTCTCCCCTATGACTAAAATATTATTGTGAACCAATCAATTCCGGTTTCTGTTCCACCGGCTGGTAATTTCTGCGACCCGGCGACCCAGGTTTTCTCCCTTTATTAAAAACTGGTCAGCAACTTCACCGGCCTTTTCCGAGATAAATGGTTCCTCTTCCGTTACCGCCGAAGCGCCAAAGGCCTGGGTCCAGTTCGGTCCGCCTACAATGATCATCCCGAAGATCAGCATCGACTTTAACAGGTTAAGTTGGACAAATTCCTCACCTGCGGATATGCCCCCGGCCGTAACAAACGCCGCCCCGATTTTGTCTTTCAGTGGCGCCCCCTGAAAAGGCCAGCGATTAATAAAAGTCTGAATCGGTGGTGCAACATTGGCATTGTAAACCGGGCTGCCGAGAATAATGGCATCTGCCCAGAGCACATCCTCATTTTTTGCATCCTGCACAGACAGGAGCCGAACCCGGGCAAACTCAACTGATTTGGCCCCCCTCTCAACTGCCTGGGCCATTTTTTCGGTGTGGCCTTGCTGGCTATAGTAAACGATCAGAATTTTTGTGCTATCCTGGGCATAAAGCTTTATAAACCCACAGATGATCGTAACAATTAAAAAATATCTAAACATACGACCTCCTTTACTTTTGTTCAAACAAGGACTGCCCAATATAAAACAAAGATGTCTCTATCTGAAAGAAATTTGAGTCCGATTTTATATTATTTCCCAGTATTGGAAAATTTATTTCGTTTCTGCGATATTAGCTATCGCTTGATTCGGCCGGGAAACTTTTAGAACTTTCGGGCCATAAATTTATAAACCCGTGGAGATCAAGTAATGATGCAAAAGCTGTCCTGGTATGTAATATTTTTTGTGATGGTGATATTATCCTGTAACCAGACGGACAATAAAGTTTTACAGGAAATTCAGCAGCAAGAATATTTGAGGGATCCAAATCCGGAAAAATTCGTGTCCTGGCTGAACAGTTCCGAAGAGGAGATCCGTGTTCAGGCCTTAAAATCTCTGGGGCGGATCCAGGATACCTCCACCATATCCTGGATGGCAAATCGCCTGGCTGATAAAAGCCCCAAGGTCCGTGGAGAAGCGGCTTTTGCCCTGGGACAGACATTTGATCCGAAAGCTTTTTCTGCTCTGAATTCGGCATTTTCGTTCGAACAGGATAAAAATGTAAAATTGCGTTTACTTGAAGCCCTGGGTAAAACCGCGGACCGGGATATTTCCCGATTATTGGAAAGGCCTATTCAGAGTGGTAGTCCAGAAGATCAAAAAGTTGCCACCATAGCCGCGGCCATCCTGTCCTACCGGGGGTATCCACCCTATGAAACGGGGAACAGTATCGGTCAGTTATTGGGAAATAATCTCGATCCTTCCCTAAGCTGGCGTTGTGCCTATGCCCTGTATCGAATAGGTTCTCCTTCAGAATTCAATCCGGTTTTTCACTCTTTACAATCAGGCGACCCGCTGACCCGCTTTTTCAGTCTAAAAGCAATTACAATTTTTACCACACTGATGCGTTCTCCTCAGTTTGAACCCTACAGAAAACTCGAATCGATGAAAGGAGCCGTATCTCTTTTTCCATCGAATGATTTCTTAGAAGCCCTGGCAACGGCTGCCCGGGATACCAGCTGGCTTGTCCGGGTTGCCGCTTTACAGCTTATGAAAGATTTGAAATACTCTCAATATCTCAATATCATTAAAGAAGCCTGTTCCGATTCCAGCCCGCATGTGCGGGCGGCCGCTTTGCAGGCGTTGCCTTCCTATCTCAACAGCCAGACAAGTTCTTTCCTAACCGACTTTATCCGGACTGCCTCGAGCTGGCGGGATCGTGGCGTTGCGCTGGAAAGCCTGTCCGAAATTGATCAGCCGGCTGCTCTGAACCTCGTAAAGAACGAGATTTTCTCAATAGAATGGCCGGAAAATTATTATGATATCAAAGTGCTGGAGCACATCAAAAGTAGTGAATCCACTAAAATCCTTCTCTCCCTGACCAATAACGATAATAATGCGATGGTCAGCCAGGTTCTGGAAATCCTGGTTAACCGGAAAGACATACCCAATTCTCTCTTTTTGGAAAAATTGGAACTATATGATCCGGCAATCACCACCATCGTCTCCGGCAAATTTGGCCAGAGCAAAGACCGGTCTTCAGTTGAACCCCTGATCAACGCCTACCAAAAATTTACCGCACCGAGGGACATCGAACCAATGGTGGCTATTTTAACCGCCCTGGACAGTATTGGTGATTCAAGAGCCACCACGTTGCTACAGCAAGAGCTGAGTAATCCATTTCCATCAATACAAATGGCTGCCCGGCACGCGCTGGAAAAAATAACCGGCAACCCGGTTAAGCTTCCTGCGGTTGAAAAACAACCCCTGACAAAATTTGATTTCGTCCTGGAGAAATACCATAAAAATCCGGTGGTCCGGTTTACCACAACCAAGGGATCGTTTGAAGTGGAAGTTTATCCGGAAAAAGCCCCGATTACTGTCGCAAATTTCATTACCCTGGTCAAAACCGGATTCTATAACAACATTTATTTTCACAGGGTAGTACCCGGATTTGTTATCCAGGGTGGCGATCCCAGGGGAGACGGCTGGGGTGGGCCTGGTTATGCCATCCCCTGTGAGTACAACGATATCTTTTATACCCGTGGTATCGTAGGTATGGCTCATGCCGGGAAAGATACCGGTGGCAGTCAGTTTTTCATCACCCAGGCGCCACAACCTCACCTTAATGGCAAACATACTGCTTTTGGGAAAGTCGTCCGGGGAATGAAGGTTGTGGATACCATTGAAGTCTACGATCGGATTATTAGCGCAGAATTAACAAAATAAGATAACATTTCTCGGCATTTATTTATAAATTGCCCGTCAAGATTAAAATACTCGTCTTATCAAGACACAGCTGTTCAACTTTAGACAAACCATTGTAACCAAAACTTTCGGAGGTACTATGAGACATTCCGTACTTATTTTGTTGGCTCTTTTGTTACTCTCGTTTTCAGTATTTACCCAGGATGCCAGCCAGTTTATTGCCATGGGAGATAGTGCGTATGCAAAATTCGATAATCAGGCAGCATTGAAATTCTATTCCGATGCATTAAAAGCAGACAGCAACAGCTACCAGGCCGCCTGGAAACTTTCCCGGGCCTATGTTGACGTTGGTGAGGATTTAAAAGGAAAAGAACAACGAAACGAGTATTTTCAGAACGGTGAGAAATATGCCCGCAAAGCCATCTCGATAGATTCAACCGGGTCAAAGGGTCATCTCTATCTGAGTATTGCTCTGGGGCGAGTCGCCCTGGATGCCGGTAAAAAGGAACAGGTCCGTCTTTCCAAAGAAATAAAAGTCGAGGTGGACAAGGCATTAAAATTAGATCCCAACGACGATATCGCCTGGCACGTGCTGGGACGGTGGAATCGAAAGATGGCCACCCTGGGATGGATTCAAAGAAAATTTGCCAATATTTTTCTTGGTGGTGTACCAAAAGATGCCTCTCTGGAAAACGCGGTAAACGACTTCAAAAAGGCTATCGAATTAAATCCGGGACATATCAACCACCATCTGGAATTGGGTATTACCTATAAGGAGATGGGCGACAAAGAGGCAGCAAAGAAACAATTCGAAGAAGTATTATCTCTTCCCAAAACAAGTGCTGATGATGACCGCTATAAGGAAGAAGCGAAAGAGTATCTAAAGAAGCTCAAATAAAATTTAAGGCATTACATCAAATATATTAATGAAGGTCATATTATCAGGTTTTAATCTCGATATTGAGACGATCTCCGATCTGAAAAATTTTATTCACCGGGTTGCAACCAATCTGGATGATAGTTTTTTCAACGGATTGGATCCGGTTACAAAAAACGAGACCCTGCATCAGCTTTACCAGGAGGCCAGTGAGCTACTGGCCCGGGATAACCTGACCCCGGAAACCATATCAGCGGCTTACGCCCGCATCAGCAGAAATCCCAAACCGGTAAATGAGCTGCGGGAAATCGCCCGTCAGGAGGTGGACCGTGCCCGCAAATCCAATCAGAATATCATCTTCGGGCTTGGCCACAGCTCGGTTGCCGAGCACGCCACCTTCAATTTTGACATCATCGGTGCATCGCGGTTTGCAGTGGAGACCATCGAGCATTTCCGGCTGGCCTCATACACCGAAAAATCCCAGCGCTACATCCTTTTCGAAGATGACTTTGTTGTGCCAGAGGAGTTAAAAAATACCCCCCTGGTTAAGGAATACCTTTCCCTGATCCGGGAACAGAACAGGGTATATTTTCAGCTCTACGATATCCTGAAACCCTTTTTCTTCGAACATTATAAAGTGCTTGCTGAAGATCCTAAGAACCACCGGATGCTGGAAGGACTGGCGAAAGAAGATGCCCGTTATGTTATATCTCTGGCAACCCAAACTCAGTTGGGTATGACGGTAAACGCCCGAACCCTCGAGAATATGATAGCCAAATGCAATAGTCACCATCTTTCCGAAGTGAATGAATATGGCCGCCTGATCTATGAAGCAACAAAAAATTTTACCCCTTCAATTGTGAAGTATGTTGAACCAACGAGTTATTTAAAGAATAAAAGACAAAATTTGCTTGCTTATCTTCGGGCGCTGAACAACAGCTTTTCAGAAGATGACGAGCCTTCTCCAACCGTGGCATTAATTGATTTTTCTCCGGATATTGATGACAAAATTCTTGCCACGGTGATGTTTCGACTTTCCGGAAACAGCCTTGATAAATGTATGGATAAAATTAGACTCTTATCCGAATCCGAGAAGGAAAATTTTTTTAAAACTATTTTCCGGGATATGAATTCCTGGGATAGTGTTCTGCGGGAATTTGAGCTTAACAGTTTCACTTTCCAGCTTGTGGTCAGTGCTTCAAACTATGGTCAACTGAAGCGTCACCGAATGGCCAATCTCATTATACAGGATTATTCTCCCAATCTGGGAGTTACCATACCTGAATCCATTGTTCAGACGGGGCAGGAAAAAGTGTTCCTGAAAATCATAGAAAAAACCAACAAATTATACTGGCAGCTTCATAAACAATTTCCGGAACTGGCACCCTATGTTTTAACAAATGCTCATCGAAGGCGGGTTCTGTTTAAGATAAATTTGAGAGAGTTATATCATTTCCTTAGACTGCGTGAAGATCGGCATGCACAATGGGATATCCGAAAAACCGCCGAGGACATTCACAATATTATACGAAAAGAAATGATCTGGGCTGGTGCGCTTCTGGGTGGCAAGGATCAATTTTCAGAAACCTACGACAACTTTTTTGGTCGATGAAACTTTTCAAAATATTCCGGCATCTAATACATGTGTTATTAGCGCGGGAGTTCAATAATGCCGACCTATCAATATAGATGCAAAGAATGTGGTTACTTGTTCGAAAAGTTCAGTACCATAACATCCTATAAAAAAGAAGTAAGCTGCCCGGTTTGTCATGGTAAGGCAAAGTTGAAAATCAGCGGAGGATCCGGAATCATATTTAAAGGAAGCGGTTTTTATATCACTGATTATCAGCGAAGAAAAAACAAGTAAAACAGATATGAAATGGTGTTGGGAATTGGACAGATGGGCGAGAAAGTATTATTCCTTATAAAAATAAAATAATGAAATAAGTTAAATATTCATTATAATAATTAGCGTGTGAATTGTGTGGAAAACCGCAGAAAACCATGCAAATAAAAGCATGTCAATGTTAATTTGTTTTTAATAATATGTTAATATTTTATGTGGAGGGATTAACACTTTTTCATGATGAGCAAAACAATTAACCGGTTTTCATGTTTTGTTCACATGGTCTAACAGGAAAGTGAACAGTTTTACTCTCCTAAAAGCAATCTTTTACACATTGATGTTATAATCCCGTAAAACCTGATTTAAAGAGACCTTTTTATCAGTTGATTCCTTTCTTTTTCCAATTATTAAAGCACATTGAACATTAAATGAACCAGCCGGGAATTCTTTCTGGTAACTTCCCGGAATAACCACAGACCTCTCCGGTATCACTCCTTTATATTCTTTGATTTCGCGGTTTGACACATCCAGGATTTTAGTAGATCCGGTTAGAATCACTCCGGCTCCCAACACGGATTCTTTTTTAACAATAACGCCCTCCATAACTGATACACCGGACCCAATAAAAGCATCATCTTCAATGATGACGGGTGTACTCTGCGGAGGTTCAAGCACACCTCCGATCCGGGCCGCACCGGCGAGGTGAACCCGTTTTCCCACCTGGGCACATGAACCAACTGTGGCGTGAGTATCAACCATGGTGCCACTGTCCACATAAGCCCCGATGTTGACATAGCCGGGCATCAGCACGACGCCCGGCGCCAGATATGAACCATAGCGGGCGACACCGGGCGGAACCACCCGGACCCGTTGTGACTCAAAATCCTTCTTTAATGGAATTTTATCATAAAACTCAAATGGACCGGCCTCCATTTTGGTCATCCCCTGAACTTTAAAATAAAGAAGAATGGCCTTTTTGATCCATTCGTTTACCTTCCAGTCCTGATCGACTTTTTCGGCGACCCGAATTTTACCTTTATCCAGCATCTCGATTGTTTCCCTGACAGCGGTTTTTCCTTCTTCATCCGGCATTGAATCACTTTGGTATGCATTATCAATCAGGTTCATCAATTTTTCGGTATTCATCTATACCTCTATTACTTTAGTATAATATAGCTGCAAAATAAGAAAGCATTGATAATCAGAAAAGAAAAAAGTGGATGGGCAAAAAAGCCGGCTGAATTTTCTTGACATATCCAAAGGTAAGAAAGATCGAGTTCACTGATTTACTTGAAGATACTGGTCCAAAAAATTATCCAGCAGCTCATCCAGAGCCAACATAATAATCCCGGCGCTGTCTTCATGGGTTCCGGTAGTGCTCAGGCTCCAGGTAATACCTTCCACGTTAAAATCCCCCTTATTTGGAACAGAGTAGGTCACCGATCTGGAAAAGTCCAATCCGATATGATATGCCAAATCTTCAATATCGATTTTCACTAGCAGGATTGCTTCGGCCCGGTCGGGTTCTGCCAGGGTAATATCAGACTGACTGAATTTTAATTTACACTTAATGGAAACCCTTTCCTTATCCAGGTCAAGCAGGGTGCCATAGTCACCCGGCATCACTACGGTAAGCCCAAGCTTCTTGTAATCTGACATCTCCAGGCCTTTGCCGGATGGGGAAGATTGGCTCCAAAGGCTCTTTCCAATGGAGAAAAAAAATAGAAGAATAAATGCAAGAGACAAGGATGATTTTTTAACCAAGAGCAGACTTCCTTATGCTTTAAACCAGATTAAATTATCCCAATAAAACTTATTTTTACGTAATTGGGTCAGGCAGTAATTTAAAAGACATCCCAATTTAATCCAAAGCTAATTAAATAGTATATTTTGCGGGTGTTTGAAAGAAAATTCATCTTCCTGAAAAAAGGCGTAACAATATTAGATATATCTCGTAAGCTTGTTGGTAATTTATGATGTTCTCTAATAGCCTGGAGGAATAGATCATGAAGTACTTAACGGTTTTAGCTGTTCTCTTAAGCCTGTTTTTATCTCAGGTTGCCTTTGCCGGAGATAATTCACGTTTGGACAAGGTAAATTGGGAAGCGTTCAGTGCCAATCTGGTTGAAGGATTAACCATGAACAATGATGGGGTGCGTCAGGCAGCCCTGCAGCATATCATCACTTATGGAAAGCGCCTGGATGTAAACGATGCTGTTTTCGATATCGTGCGAATCTACCGGTTCCATAAAAACGAGCGATTTCGGCAGCTGGCGGTTGTAGCCTTAACCAAAGTTGAAAATGATTATGCTGCCTACTATCTCAAACGTAGCCTGAAGTTTGAGAAGAATCCAACCATTCACCGGCAGATATTGGACTATGTTTATCGATATCAACAGTCGCAGTTGGCAAACCAGAACAGCCGGGTGGATATGCTTATTGCCGCTATGCTTAAGTAGTTAAGTTTGGGATGACGATAAAACCCCGCCCATTTCAAGAGGCGGGGTTTTTGATTTCCGGGAGCAGTGTTTATCCGGTTAAAGATCTTTCTGAAAAATAGCATACTTCCGATTAATGGCCCCCCCCATAAAATCTGCCATTCTTAAAACCAGCTCATTGTCTTCCAACACCCATCCCACATCACAATACTGATACTTCTGCTGCTGGGCGTAATATTTGGCCTGGGAAATAAGAATAGAGTCCAAACCCATTCTGCGGAATTTAGGTTTGATGCCAAAATATCCCTGTCGAAAACTTTTTACCTTTTTGCTTTTCATAATGGTTTTTAATGCCCGTAAAAGCTCTGCCCGGGGAAGCAGGGATAACGGTTTCATGTTCTCGGCAATATTGGGTATGGAGCCAAAAAAGGCCGCCGGTTCCCCCTTAACAAAGGCGAACAGAAACATTTTAGGATCCCAGATCAGTTTCATATCATCCAGGTTTTTGTAAAATTCTTCCCGGGAGACCGGTACAAATCCCCAGTTGTTTTCCCAGGCTTCATTATAGATGTCGAACATGAATTCGCGCAGGACTTTAAATCGCTTGCGACTGAATGTTTCTATGGTTATATCGTATCTTTTTTTAACCTTCTCGGACATCCTGATAAACCGCTCCTCAACCGGTGTGTTGACCGGCATGTCGATTCCCACCACATTTTTGATTACGGTCATTCCATTTTGGCGAAGCAGGTCCGCATAATATGGATAATTGAAGTGGTAATAAATAATTGGCATTGCATCGAAGCCCTCGATAAGCACTCCGGGCGTGGCCTCATTAACCGGCAGGTTTTGAGGGCCACGCATGGCGGTCATCCCTTCGGATTTGAGGTATTGACCGGCGGCGCTCAGCAGCGCGTTGGTTACGGCCTGGTCGTTAATGGATTCGAAAAATCCGAAGAAACCGACTTTATCCTTGTGATGCCGGTTATGATCGTCATTGACGAAAGCGCAGGTTCGTCCAACAGTTTGGCCGTTTCGCCGGGCAAGGAAGAAGGACATTCTGCCATGCTTGAAAAATAAATGACTCGGCTCGAAATAGCCGGTTACTCCCAGCAGCTTGAATCCCAGAAATTCATAGTCCAACAAAGGAATAAAGCGTGGCTCGCCCCGGTAATGTGACCAGTGAAAATCGACAAATTCCCTTAGTAATTTTTTATCCTGTGATGATTTGTTTGAAAATTGAATGATATCTATCGATGAATCTGACATTGACATGCTCCGTAATTTATTATGTGATGTTTACCTTATCCCGGAAAGGATTTAGCGGTTCAGCCGTAATGTACGAAATTGAAAACGGAAATAATTCGTATTAGAAAGATATCGTTATTTTTCCTTATTGACAAAGAATTCCTGAATAAATTTGGGATTCCGGCTAAAGAAATTTTTTGCGTCCAGATAAATTGTTTTATCCTCCTTGATTAATTTTGCCCACAATTTTGCATTTTGTTGCTGATCTCCTGGAACAGTCTTATCCGGAAGGAAGAAGTTCAGCCAGAACAGCAAGTCATCAATTTTTCTTTTTCGTTTCTCGCTTTTGGTTACCTGCAAAGCTTCTTTCAAAGCACCCTCAATTTTTTCCCGGGGATAGGGCAGACCGGATAAAGGCGATACCAGCATTTTATGCTTGAAGTTGGTCATCAGGACCGAGCCATAAACCTGAATGATTTCCTGAACTTCTTTTGGGGTATTAAATATTTCCACGATCTCATCCAGGGTATAGTATTTGGCGCTTTTTTTATTCAAAAAATCATTTAACTGACCGGTGATTTCCTTTTCCAGCTTTTCGTTTAAATCGGTAAAAGTTGAACAGTCCCCGATCGATGCCAGGATGATGTTCAGCAGTCCTTTATTGATCTCTGCAGTTTCGTGGGCGAAGAAAAGTGACAGGGAAAGGGAAATGCCCACCGGGGGATCAAACTTCCAGAAAGTCTGGGGAATTATTCCAAAGTTTATCTTCTGGGCGTGGACCCGGCCGGATTCAATTTTGAATTTAACCGCAGTCCGGTCATCAAGAACTATTTTGACACTAAAATTTAACAGGCCGGTTTTCATAAGATGTCTTAAAATTCAGAAGAAGTAAAATCCGAATATCCGGAAACAGGGTTATTTTAACAAATCCAAATTTATAGGGATGAAAAATAAAGCGGTATAAAAATTATTTTAATTTAGTGAACCTTCCAGGAACGATAAAGATGTTGCAGAGATTGACAGTTATTTATCCGTATTGACAGAAAGCTGAAAACTGAAAATACTTCTGCCTATAGATGAATCCATCAGATAAGATGAGCTTAATTCATACCATTGTCTAATTCACGGATTATAAGAGATATCAGGGCCGGGATTATCCTTTTTACATCCCGGCTCAGATTCATGTTATATTGCCCGACCTCTCTCACAGCAATTCCATAGATGATAATTTCGGGCATGGGGTTTAGATTGATGATTTCTTTCAGCAGCTCAGACAAGCCACCCTGATGTGAAGAAAAGGGGTGGAAATCCTTTAAATCAAGCTCATCCGGAGTCATGCGAAATACGGAACCCGGTTTCTGTTCAGTTTTCATTGCGTCGATGATGATTACTTTTTCCTTACCCTGGAAATAGCGAATCAACTCAAATCCACCGGTGCCACCATCAACCAACAAAATGTTTTCGGGTAGAGATCTTTTCTGAAGTTCCCGGATGGCATGGATGCCCACCCCTTCGTCAGAAAGCAGAAGGTTGCCCAGTCCCAGAACGAGAATGTTCTTATCAGACATAGGACTATTGGAATTATCAATATTTTCTTTCTTCAGTACCCCCTTACAATATTTTAAATTGCTTTACCGGTTTTCCCGGTTCCATTAAATGAACGGCACAGGCCAGACAGGGATCGAAAGAGCGGACGATTCTTGCCAGAACAAAGGGATTGTCACTATCTTCAACCACGGATCCGATCATCGCTTGTTCTACCGGACCGGGCTGATCCTTATCATCCTTGGGCGACGCGTTCCAGGTGGTCGGAACCACCGCCTGATACCGGGCAATTTTATGATCCTCAATTTTTATCCAGTGACCAAGCGCTCCCCGGGCTGCACCCCAAAGCCCCATGCCTTCGGCAGATTTGGGAATCTGATGATCCGTGCAAACCGGCTGATCCAGCTTTACCTGCAAGATCATATTGGACATTTCATCGGCAATAATTTTACACTCGATTGCCCGGGCAAGATGCCGACCCATTACCGAGCACAGGGCCTCCTGCCCTATCTGCAATGTGCTCAGAGTTTCATCAACCAATTGGTTTAATTTGGGATTGGTTTGGCTGGCATAAGTAACTTTAAGTCGGGCCAGTGGACCAACCTCATATACCCGACCATCATAACGAGGTGCTTTTAACCAACTATAGGCAATGGGTTTTTGCGGATTGGGATTGGTTTCTCCTTTGGTCGGATGGACATGGCTGGGCAGGTCGTAATGGGAATATTTAATGTCCTCGGTAATCTTTTTGGGATCTACTTTTTCCAGCTTGCCACCGGTAATTCGCCCCATGGGGAAAAGCCTTTTGCGTTTGGTAACGTCCGGATTTGCATCAAGATCGAATTGACCATAGGCCAGCAAATTTCCGCAGCCTGATCCGATTTGTAGGTATTCCCGGTAAATCTGGGCGAGGGTAATCACATCCGGGATATAGATATTATCGATGAAATCAGTGAGTTCTTTGAGCCGCCAGAGCGAGGTGGTGATGTTGTCAATTCGGGGCCGGATGGTAACGCCTCCCGGAACAATCGATGCCATGTGAGGCATTTTGCCGGACCATATAGCACACAGCTCATGGGCTTTCAGCCGGGTTTGATAGGCCTGGATATAGTGGTCGGTCAGAGCCGTCCGCACAGTTTTGGGCACCCGATAGTCTGCTTCGTACCGGGGAATGAATGGCGGAACTTCCGGGCCTTCAAAATAATCCAGCGAGGCCAGATGATAAAAATGCAGTACATGGGACTGGATTGAATTTGCTCCCTGCATAATATTTCGGATAATGCGGCCGTTATCGGGAGGCATGATGCCAAAAGCATCGTCCAGGGCCTGGGAAGAAGCGATAGCATGGGGGGTTGGACAGACACCACAGAAACGCTGGGTAATCTGTACCGCATCCACTGGTTCACGGCCAATCAGGATTTGTTCAAATCCGCGGTAGAGAGTTCCTTCGGATTTGGCATCCAATACCTTATTATTTTCTACCACGGCCTCAATTTTAAGATGTCCCTCAATACGGGTCATCGGATCGATGGTGATGGTTTGATTTACGGTTGCCATAGTTAATTACCTCCTCTGGAAAATGGGTGAATGGGCATCGGGAAAACCTTTTTCGGTGCATCCAATACAGGGTGCCCCGGCACTGACACACCAGTTGACACTGCCATTCCATTGCCGAATGGGGCAGTCTGCCCGGGTAAACGGACCCTTGCATCCCAGTTCCAGAAGGCATCCTTCATCTCCGAATTTCTCGGCCATAATTCCATCGTCCAGATAATCGCGGTTGATGCACCGGTTATGGACGGTTCTGCTGAAGAAAAGTTTGAGCCGTCCGGATTCATCAAGCTCTTCGGCGGCCGGCATGCCGTAGAGTAAAATCTTGGCAACTGTTCCGATGAACCAGTCCGGATGTGAAGGGCAGCCGGGAATGTTGATCACCGGGGTGGTAATGTTCAGCATCTGGTAAACCTCGGAAACTCCTTTACTACCACTGGGATTGGGTGCTCCCGATGGAAGACCACCGTAAGCCGCACAGGTTCCCACGGTGAGTGTAGCCATGGCATTCCGACCCAGGAAGTCAATCCATTGCAGCATAGAAACCGGTTTTCCATTCTCTTCGCCAATGGAACCATAAACACCGTCTGATTTGGTAGGAATGGCACCTTCTACCACCAGCACATATTTCCCCTGGTGATCCAGGGCGGATTTTCGGGCCGTATCTGTGCTAAGCGCGCCCGTAGCGGCCATGAGAGTGCCGTGATAGGTTAAAATAAGTTTGTGACCCGGAAGGACCTGTTCCAGGATTACATTTTTGATACTGGGGTGGATGGTGTTAATTACGGACACCGAGCATCCGCTGCAGGTCGACGTCTGCAGCCAGATAATCGGGTACTCCTTAATGGCATCCTGCAAGGCCAGGGCAAGCCTGGGAAAGAAGCTAACCGATACCGGAGCTGCGACCGCCCACTTCAAAAATTCCCTGCGGGATATGGAATTTTTAACGGACATAGATCTCTCCTTTCCATAAATATGAAATCATATTATTAAGAGAATGAATCATAATGGCCTAGAAGTAAAAGTATTAACAAGTTTAATACTTTATTAACCAATGACCCGGGAAGTTAGATTTTCTGAATATCAGAAGGTAGAAGAGATGAAAACCATCATGTGCCACATAATCGTATACCCCGTTCCCTGGACGAGGTATCATTTCTGTAAGCAACGATCCAAAATAATGAATATTGTCTGTTTTGTCAAGAATATTTATGAAGATTGAGAAAATTTATACTTGAAGAAGGGTGACAATTTAGTAAATAGATTAAAAAATTTTATTGTATTACCCAATATATACAACTTTGTGATAATATTTATTAAAGAACGAAAAATCCATTTTGAGGAAAAGATGTG
>CAZTXJ010000064.1:0-18221 GCA_964617285.1 uncultured Calditrichaceae bacterium
TGTCGATTATAATGGAATAGGGTTTTACAAGATAACTGGTTTCCGGAAGACCGGAGATACAACGTTGAAAAAAAATTCTAAATATATATTTTTGCTGTTTACCCTGGCAGGGATTGTGCTGATTTTTATGGCCACCCTTCCCGGCCCTCAAGCCACCATTCCCGCATATTTTGTTGCCAACCAGGCCTATCAATCAGGAAAATTTCAGGATGCCATTCGCGGATTTTACGATGCTCTGAAGGAGAATCCCGGATTGATCCAGAAAGATCCGTTGGTGCGATTTAAAATCGGTTATAGTTTCTACCAGACCGGCGACTACAAGAAGTGTCTGGATGTGATGGAGGCAGGTCGGAAATCCTTAAATGAGATTGAAGACTATCTGCTGTATTTTCAGATATTGGCGCATTTCCGAATGGGGGATACTCTGGTTGCTTATCAGAAAATCCATGCTTTGCGTCACCAATTTGACCGATCACCCTTACTTTCGCTGGTGGATTCTATCCAGGCCAGGATTTATCTGAAGTACCAACTGCCGGACAGTGCCCAGAAATATTTAAAAAGAATGCTGAATGCCGGTGGTTTTGAGCAAACCGAAATCTTATTAAATTTAATTCACAGCTACCGGGATCACGATCAGAATAGTGAGTTTCAGCAAGAGGCCCATAATTTTTTGCGTAAATATCCTTTTCATAATGAGGCAGAACAGGTATTTGAAGATTTGCTGAAAAGCTATCCTGAGAAAATAAAACAGCCGGATTTCGACAACTTTATTAATTATTTATTCACTACCAGTCAATTTCTGACTGCCCAAAAATTGATCGATGATCAATCTGATTATGCCGAAACACCGGAAGAAAAAGAAAATTTTGAATGGCTCCCAATCGAAATACAGTATCGCCAGGGTGAATATGAGAAAGTGTTAAAATGGTGCCTGGCGAATCGGAAAAAGTATCGAAGTTTATCCATGTTAAGAGAAATTGACTTGTATGTTGCCAGAACCTATCTCAGAGTGGACCAAACGGAACAATCCATAAAAGCATACCTTGATTTTCAAAAAAGGTATCCGAAAGATCCATTATCGCCTGAGGTGCTTTGGAAAGTTGCCTGGCTGTATGAAGAAAGATTTGATATCCAGAAAGCCATAGAGACTTATAAAAAGCTGGTGAAAACTTATCGCAGAAGCTTATTTACCGATGAAGCATTCTTCAGGATCGGTTTGGATTTGTACCGGATTAAAAAATATGCTCAGGCCAGAAACGAATGGCAAAAAGCGCTGAAAACAGTAAATGACAGCGGACAGAGAGACCGGTTGAAATATTGGATTGGAAAAAGCTACGAAAACGAACGCAATTATAAAGAACAGGGAGAAATTTATATTGACCTGGCCAAAAGACCTATCGATAGTTTTTACAATCTGAAGGCATTTTATCTGACCAGTAACGGTCAGGATGTGCACCGGACGATTCAGGAGGCCATGTGGGAGTTACATCAGAGCAACCAGAGTTACCTCCCTGATTTTATTTCCAAATTCAAACGAGCAATTGAAATCGAAGAATTGCTTGGTCCGGAATGGGGAAGCCGGGAACTGCTTTTAATCAGCAAAGATCCGGAGGAGTGGACTGAATTATTTGCCCTGGGTGAACTTCAGGAACGAATGAATAATTTCGGAAATGCTTATCGCAGATTTCGCTCGGTTTTCAATCAGAAATTTTCCAGTGCGAATCTACCGGAAATGGTGCCGGTTTTTAAAAAGCTGTATCCTTTCTATTTTTCTCACTCCGTCGAATCATTTTCTGATACTTTTGCTGTGCCCAAAGCATTAATCTGGAGTGTTATTAAAAAGGAAAGTGCTTTTGAACCAAGGATCATTTCGTATGCCAATGCGTACGGCTTAATGCAGTTATTACCTGGAACCGCATCGCAAATTGCACCAAATCTTGGGGTCCGGTATACCTCGACAAATCAATTGTTCAATCCCGATTTCAATATAATGATGGGTACATATTATCTTTCATCATTATTGAAAAGATATCAGGGGAATTATATTATGGCCCTGGCAGCCTACAATGCTGGGCCTCATCGTGTGGATCGATGGAAAAGAAGATATCCAACCAACGACGATGATCTCTTCATGGAAAATCTGGAATTTGAGCAGACCAGGGTCTATGTGCGAACCTGTATGAAATACTTTTGGTTATACCGGGCAATTATGAATCCCGGGGATATGCCGGAAGAAATAGTAAATTATCCGGTCAAGATAAGTAATTTGTTATGACAGATTAAATTTCTTGCGTAAAATTGTTACTTAAAATATATTTGGTCAATCTGAAGGTTCGGTTATGAAATTTTATTCGACGATGAAAACGAGAGCGGGTTATTTACTTTTCCTGATTTTTCCCTTATTATTATCACTCAACGCTCCTGCTATTGGTGGCTGGGATTATGACAGATCTCTTTCCTCGGATGTTCAATTCTGGAAAAATGTTTTTACGGCATATTCTAATGATCAGTACATCATCCATGATTCGGAAAATCTTAATTTAATTTATAAGGTTGTCACTTTCGATTCCACTGTCTCCGAAAGGAATAGAGAAAAACAGCTGGAAAAGATGGAAGAAGATCTGGAAAAGGAATTAATTGAGCTTTCTGATAATTATCCCGGGGAATCAAACCCGGATCATCTTTTAAACCTGTTCAGAAAGGCATATGGAGATTCATTAAATAAAACTATAATTCGGAGAGCTGCAAAACAAATTCGGGCACAACAGGGTATGCGGGAAAATTTTCGGAAAGGGTTGGAAAGAGCTTTAGCCTATCTGCCCTTTATTCGGGAAGTTTTCCGGGAGCAGGGTTTACCTGAGGAGCTGGCTTATCTGCCGCATATAGAATCATCCTATAATCCCCTGGCCAGGTCAAAAGTAGGTGCGGCTGGTATGTGGCAATTTATGCGCTCAACTGCCCGCTTGTACATGAAGGTAAACCGGATTATTGATCAACGCTACGATCCGGTTATCTCCACCCGGGCCGCTGCCAGATTACTGAAATATAATTACAGTCAGACCGGCGATTGGGGATTGGCCGTTACCGCTTATAATTTTGGACTGGCGGGAATAAAGAGAGCGATAAATCAATATGGTCAGGATTATTTAAAAGTAAGGGATTCATTTAACCACCGGAAGTTTAAATTTGCTTCCCGTAACTTTTTCCCGGAATTTTTAGCAGTTATTGAAATTATGGAAGATTATCTCAGCCATTTTCCGGATGTTAAACCCCTGGAGCTTCCTGCCCATATGAAGTATCAACTTAAAAACAAAATTTCATTACCACAGCTTGCCCAAAGGCTGGAAATCGATTTATCGGAAATCGTTGAGTTAAATCCTGTGTATACCAAAAGGGCTATCCGGGGGTGGAGTCATCTTCCGGCGGGATATTGGATTAATCTTCCCATTCGGAGTGATATTACCAGGTTGGAAAATTATTTTCATCAGAAGCAGATCGAATTGGCTAGGGAAAAAACGGATAAACCTAATTTGACCGATTCAGTACAGGATAACCTCGTCCGGCTTGATCTGAGAAATAGCGAAGCGACTGGTTCTGGTATAAAAAGCCCTGTTAAAAATATGAAGTGGTCAAAACCAGGTGTTATCGGTGAAAATTCCAGCCATATTAATGGTTGGGGAGCAATAGCAGCCAACAGCGGATTACCGGAAAATATCACCTCGGTTGAAAATATTAAGAAACAATTACTTGATGCATTGACCATAACCGATAATTATCTGATTGTTTTTCCTAATGAGACACTGGGTCATTTTGCCGAGTGGTTAAAAATTCCTTTATCCTATTTGCGGCAAATTAACCATCTTAACCGCCGAAGCCAGATCTATCAGGGCCAAAAAATAAAGTTGGATTTTCGCAGGGTGTCGAAAGACGATTTTTTGGCAAAACGGTATAAATATCATTTGGAGGTATTAAATGGTTTCTTACAACAAAAAGAGTTTGTAAATTGTGTGGAGTATAAGGTCGCAGCAGGGGAATCTGTCTGGGAAATTGCTAATAACCGGTATAAGCTGCCGCTGGAACTTATTCAGTATTTTAATATCGATTCGGATTTTAATAAATTATTCCCCGGTGATGTGCTGAGAATACCTGTGTTGATGTCAACAAATTTATTGGAGGAGTCTTTATGAAAATTAAAGAGAAAATTGAAGGCGACGTTGCAATTATCACAGTTACAGGAAACATGATGGGTGGGCCGGAAACTACCGCTTTGCACGATAAGGTAAAGAGTCTGATTGCCGATGGCATAAAGCGAGTAGTGATTGACCTGAAAGGGGTAAAGTGGATGAACAGTTCAGGCTTGGGTGTGCTTATGGCATGCATGACGTCCCTCAATAACGCCGGTGGAAACTTGAAAATTGCCAGCGTAACTGAAAAAGTAAAAAGCCTTTTAATGATTACTCAACTCATGCGGATTTTTGATACTTACGAAAATGCGGAAAGAGCTGTAGGTTCTTTTGTAGAAAGTTCGCAAGGTTAAATACATACAGGATCTTTAGTTTCAGGTGTCCAGGACATTATCATAGACAGTGTCCTGGACCAATATTCTGCATAGAAATTCATCTGAGATAGAAGTAAGCGGGCAGGGGGCCAACAGTGGAAGCACCAGGATAACAAGATGAAAATTAAACAATTACATTCTTGGCGAGTTTCCACATCCGAAGCAAAAGTGCTTCAGCAGGAATTAAGTCAAAAATTAATATTTAACTTTCCTTTCTCTACTCACAATATCAAAATGATCGCTGCTGCCGATGTTTCCTTCAATCGGTTTTCCAAATATCTATATGCCGTAATCGTGCTTACAACATTTCCCAATTTGGAATTGCAGGCTGTCCATGCCGGAAGGTTTGAAGCAAATTTCCCGTATATTCCCGGGTATTTGAGCTTCCGGGAAGCACCACCGGTATTGAAATTATTCGACAAAATTGAATGTCCCCCGGATGTCCTGCTTTGCGATGGGCAGGGAGTTGCGCATCCGCGTAGATTAGGTCTGGCTTCCCATCTGGGCCTATTTCTGGATCTGCCCTCAATTGGTTGTGCAAAATCTGTATTGGTTGGTGAGTATGAGGAACCGGATGTGGCAAAGGGCAGTCATACAGATTTGGTCTATAATGGAAATATCGTAGGTGCTGCGCTCAGGACGCGCGAAGGCGTAAAACCAGTTTATGTTTCCGCTGGACATAAAATAGATTTATCCAGTGCGATCGAAATTGTTCTGAAGTGTAGTCCGAAGTATCGTATCCCGGAACCTCTGAGAATAGCCCATGAAAAGGTTAATGAAATCAGGCGAAATGATCTCAAGTAAAATAAAGAGAAATTCAGATATATCTCAGTTGACTAATTACCTGTTCTTTAAAATTGTGGAAGGGGGAAGTAAATGACCAGCGAGACCTTACAGCAATTGAAAGGTATCCTTCGGCAGAAGGAGAAGGAATTATATTCCATTCAGAAAATTGGCCAGGCCTTGAGCAGTACCCTGAATATTGATGATTTGTTAAATCTGGTCATGAAGGAAATCACCTTTTTAATGAATGCAGATCGTAGCACACTCTACCTGGTGGATCGCAGGAAAAAAGAAATCTGGTCAAAAATTGCCCTTAAGGCGGAAGTTAAGGAAATCCGGCAGAAATTTGGTAAAGGAATTTCGGGATATGTTGCTGAGACCGGACGGAAAATAAATATTCCCGACGCGTATCAGGATTCCCGCTTTGATCCATCAACCGATAAGCGTACCGGCTATCGCACCCGCTCCATTCTCTGCATACCTGTGTGGGAGCCATTGAGCATGGGAAAAAAACCCAAGTTGATGGCAGTGATTCAGGTATTAAATAAAAAGACCGGATCATTTACTGAGGAAGACGAGGGGATCCTGGAAGCCATAGGTTCGGAGGTTTCTATTGCCCTGGCCAATGCCCGTCTGTATGAACAGCTCAAGAAAAAATTCAATGAAATTGATTTGTTATACGATTTTGAACAAAAGTTATCCGGGGGATATCAGATTCATGAGATCTTGCAAAGTATTTTACTGCGGACCTTGCAGACGCTTAAATCCAAAAAAATAGCCATAATTTTCCCGATCGAAAGCAAATACCATTTACTGAGTGTTGATGAAAAAAATCAGTTCAAATCTGAAATTCTTCCTGATATGGACGAAGAAATATTACCTCCCGAGATTCTTACCAAACCGCAGCGATTGAAAAAAATTCAAAATGCCTTTAAGCGGGAAGTAAAAAAATATATCGATCCGGAATTAAAAATATTCAGGGTTCTACCACTTGTTTTCCGTGAAGACCGGGTCGAATTTGCTGCGCTGGTTTTAAGCAGTCAAGTGGAAGCCGGGAAAAGAACCAGCATTTCTGACCATCAGATTATCGGAATCGTTGAGCAAAAAATTTCCCGCGCACTGGAATTAAGTTTTTTGAGAGAAAGGATTATTAAGCAGGAGAGACTATTTACCGTTGGTCAGATGATGAGCACAATTGTTCATGACCTCAGAAGCCCGTTGAATACCATCAGTGGCTTTATGGAATTAATGCTGGAAAAGGAGACCTCTGCCAAGGAAAGAAATGAATATTCGGATATTATTAGATTGGAGATCCAGTCAATCGCCAATATGACCCGGGAAATTCTGGATTTTGCCAAAGGAAAAACCAGCATTTTACCGCGTAAAATTTCAGTTGTTGATATAATAAAAAGATTTCAGATGCAGGTAGAACAATTATTCCGAAATACTGAGATTTTACTCAAGTTCGAAAGCGAATCAAAAAGGTTGATTTATGCTGATGCGGAAAAAATTACCCGGGTTCTATACAACATTGCCAAAAATGCCAAAGAAGCCTTGAAGGGAAAAGGGGAATTTCTCTTCCGAAGTTTTGACGCCAACGGAGAAGTCGTTTTCCAGATTACAGATAATGGGCCCGGTATTCCGGAAGAGATCCGGGATCGTCTGTTTGAATCCTTTGTGACCAGTGGCAAGGAAAGCGGTACCGGATTAGGTCTGGCTATTGCCAAAAAGATTATCGATGAACATGAAGGGAGAATCGAAATCAAATCCGCTAAAAATAAAGGGACGACATTTTTCATTAAAATTCCGGAATATCAAAAAGAAAAGAAAATCATGTGATTCATTTATAGAGAAGCGCCAACTATTAATTCATGCATGCCATGGGGACAAAAATAAAAATTAACCTGATTTTTCCTGGACATTAGTGATGAAGCCTTATATTTTATTATTAGTAGTTTTTATTGTTTATCCCTATTGCGGAGAAATAAAAGAGCAGGATCAAAACCAAAAATTGGACAAATTTACCATGAAACGAGAACATATGGTAAAAAGTCAGATTGAAGCCCGGGGGATCAAAAATAAAGATGTACTGGAAGCTTTGATTAAGGTTCCCCGTCATGAATTTGTTCCGGAAAATATCCAGGATTTTGCCTATGCTGACGAACCGCTCTCAATTGGATCGGGCCAGACTATATCACAGCCATACATTGTTGCTTATATGACTGAAATCCTTGATCTGAAGAAGTCCGACCGAATCCTGGAGATCGGTACCGGCAGTGGCTATCAGGCGGCTGTCCTGGCAGAATTATGCGATTCGGTTTACACTATTGAAATATTGCCGGAATTATCGGAGATAGCACAAAAGGTGTTGCATAAACTAAATTATCAGAATATTTATTTTAAGATCGGAAACGGTTTTTATGGCTGGAAGGAAAAATCGCCGTTCGACGCCATAATTGTGACTGCGGCCCCGGAGGAGATACCGGAATCGCTGGTAGAACAGTTAGCGGAAGGGGGAAGAATGATTATTCCGGTGGGAGATTTTTTTCAGGAACTTTATCTGATTACCAGGACCAGGGACGGCATTAAAAAGCGAAAGACCCTTCCGGTGAGATTTGTACCGCTGCAGGGTGTACCGGATGCAAAATAGGTAGTCCGGCAAATTTACCTCAGTTCACTGAATTAAATTTTAGAATTAATCAAATTTGCCAAATGGTTGATATTTCCATCTTGGTGTTATATTCCTCTATATAAAAACAACTTTCTGATTGAGCTAATAACCTTTTTTTTGTATTATGCTTTCCCTATTTATCTGAAAAAACAACGGTTTGATTATGGCTGAAATTAGAGCAGAAAAGATTCGAGATATTTTAGGTCCGGCATTCGAGATGGAATATTATTCCCGCCTGAAGAATTATTATGTTTTTCAAGCAGACGAGAGTTCAGTGGAGGATCAGCAAATCAGTCAGATTATTGCCAGTCTGTTGTCTGCCGGATACTTCCCCCGGATCCAGAAACAAAATGGACGACTTTATCTCCATATTACCGCTTATTCCGAGAAAAAATCCCATACCCGGGTGTGGTTGAATGTTTTATTGTTTTTGCTCACTGTGGTAACGACAATGATGGCTGGCGCGGTTCACCTGGGAAAGGATTATTTTACTGATTTTGCCAATATACTCTATGGCAGCCGGTATGCTTTTGCAGTTTTATCAATACTTACTGCCCATGAATTCGGGCATTATTTTGCCGCGAAATTTCATGAAATTAAGGCTACGCTTCCATACTACATTCCACTGCCACTTCCCGGTTTTCACTTCGGAACACTTGGTGCATTTATCAAAATGAAATCACCGATTAAAGACCGCAAAGCGCTTTTAGATGTGGGAGCGGCGGGACCCATTGCCGGATTTATTGTCAGCATAGCATTTCTAATTGTCGGATACCATAATCTGCCCGATTTTAAAGGCATTGTCGCCTACGTGGAGACGATCCATCCCTGGGACATGCATGGAGAGGGGATAAATATTGTTCTGGGTAAATCCCTGCTGTTCTCATTTTTTAACGATGTGATTGGTGGCGGCCGGCTGCCAATGAATGAAGTCTACCATTTCCCTTATATCTTTGCCGGGTGGATAGGTATGCTGGTCACCGCCATCAACCTGATACCTATCGGTCAGCTGGATGGCGGGCATATTCTCTATTCCCTTACCGGAAACCGGGCCCGGTTCTGGGGGATTGCAGCGTTTGTTCTGCTGCTGGTTCTAAACTTTATCCTTATTGTCCAGTATCTTTCATTTGTCTGGGTTCTCTGGGTTATCCTTATTTTTGTTCTCATTGGCTTCAAACATCCACCGACCATCAATGATCAGATTCCTTTGGGCAACGGGAGAAAAATTATCGGGTGGGTATGTGTGGCTATCTTTATCCTCTGTTTTCCACCCTTACCCATTTACATTAATTAGATGGAAAAATAATCCAGGTCACAGGTAATTTTACCTTATGTTATATGTGCTCGCTTTTTTTGTCTTAGTGCTTGTTGTATTATTGTTGCTTATCTGGTTAAGAAAAGCACAGTTTGATGCCGTCCACCGGAATTTCCTCGATCTGGAGGATCATTATGGTGGCCGGGTTATCCGGAACGGTTTTGCCATTCGTCCGAAATATTCCGGTGTTTTTAAAGATAACCGGATGTCTATTTCCATTTCATCCGAAAAAAAGACTGATGATCATCCCAGGCAGTTTTATATTTCTATCTATATGCAAGCGCCATCCCAGATCAATTTTACGGTATTGTCTAATTCCTGGTTATCGAAAAAAACGGAGACTACTGAAAAAAATAGATTCATCAAAAAAATCGTCCGGGATCACTATTCCATTGAAGTGACCGATAACGCCCTCTTTGCCCGGATAAATATCCCCAGACTGGAAAAATTAATTGAAAGTATGGATCCCTTTGCCTATATACTGGTATCGAAGCGGGGTTTAATTTTGGAAAGATTATCGGATGATCTAATAGCCGATACGGAATTTAATAAACTGAATCATCTGCTGAGTTCAATGGAACAACTAACCCGGATTGTATCGGAAAAGGGATAAAGTGAAGAATTGTTTTTATTCTGGTGAAAAACCAATCACCTTAACAACTGGCTTACCGAACGTTTTTTATTAATATTATAAATGACTCTGGCAAAGAGCGGAGCGACACTTACCTCCCGGTACCACGGCGTATTTTGGACAAAAGATTCACCCCAGAAGACCGCATCTGTGCCGATCACTAATTTGATGGTTCCATCGTGATAGGCTCGCTCGATTCGTTCCACGGCATTCCCATTAAAGAATGGAAGACTTACCGCAACATAAATATCCTTTGCCCCCCTTTCCTTTAACAGCGCTGCCGCATGAAGCAGGGTGCCACCGGTTGCGATCATATCATCGACGATCAAAACATTCTTATTTTTAACCTCACCTACCAGTCTCATACTCTCTACCTGACCGGGAACGCTGTAATCCCTGGCTTTATCCACAATTGCCAGATCGGTTCCCAATCTTTTGGAATAATGCCGGGCTTTTTCCGCACTACCTACATCAGGTCCGGTTACCACCAGTTTTTTTGGATCGAGCTTTAACTGATTTTTGACGTAATCCAGGATCTCGCCGGATGCATGCATATCCTCCATTCGGGTATAATTAAAAAATCCCTGAATGGCTTCCGCATGGATGTCAAGGGTAAGAACACGTTCTGCTCCCACATTTTCCAGCAGCTGGGCAATTAGTTTGGCACTCATCGCCTCCCGGGTTTTACGCCGCTCCTGTCGGGAATAGGGGTATTGAGGAATCACCACCGTGATATGGTCCGGATCTGCCTGATATGCCGCATGTATTGCAGTAACCAAAGCCATCAGATTGTCGTTTACCGAGCGGTCGCTCAACGGGTCGTCTATGCATTGGATGATGTACAGATCGCCCCCGCGGACGGATTCATTGATCACCACTTTTACTTCTCCATTGGGAAACACAATCTCTTTGGTGTCATGAAGGTGGTATTTTCTATTTTCCTTCTCTTCCCGGGCAATTTTATTGAGTTCATTGAGAATTCGTTCGGCAAATTTTGTCCCGGAATTGCAGGCGAGAAGGGTGAGGGTACCACGGTTTTCATCGGGATCTATATGCATGATCTCATCCTTATTTGGTAATCGTTTTTCCCTTTTCCTGAAAATGAATTTTTAATATTTGTAATAATTTCTGCTGTACAGGTGCACTCCCGGCGATAATAAAACCGGTTTTCAGATAGTCAGCTTTTCCCCAAAAATCGGACACCACACCACCGGCCTCTTGTATCAAAAGACTTCCGGCAGAAATATCCCAAATACTTAGACCCAGCTCCCAGAATCCTTCGAACCTTCCCATGGCGGTATAGGCCAGATCGATAGCAGCCGAGCCACATCGGCGCATCCCACTGCATCCGAGAAAAATTTCCTCGAACGCCAGCAAATAATCCGGTAAAAATCTTTTAGCCCGAAATGGGAAACCGGTAGCGATTAATCCTTCGGAAAAATCCTTTTCGCTGACCTTAATTCTGTTTTCGTTACAGAATGCACCGTCTCCTTTTTGGGCGGAGAAAATTTCCTGATGAACCGGATCGTAAATGAGTCCCGCGATGATCTCGCCTTTGAATTCCAGGGCAATCGATATACTAAAAATTGGAATGTCCTGGATATAATTTTTTGTACCATCGAGGGGATCTATGATCCAGCGGTACTCATTCTCGTTTTTATTTTTTGTGCCCTCTTCCGCCAGAATTTTATGGGAGGGAAAGTTTTCCAAGAGATGATCAACAATTATTTTCTCAGAGTGGTGATCAACATAAGTCACGAAATCATTTCTGGCTTTCTGGTCGATATTTTCCGGACGAATACTACCGCGTTTTTCCAGCAGGTAATTTCCGGCCAATAACGCAGCTTCTCGGGCAATTTCGACAAATTCCGGCATAACTTATCGTTGTGGATTTATTTTTTTAAATTCAGATTTTAACATCTCCAAACTCCTTGAGCTTATTCAGTACCAGATTTTTGATTTCTTCCAATCGTTTTTCAGTCTTTGCTTCAAAACGCAGTACTAACACCGGTTGGGTATTCGAAGCTCTCACCAAACCCCAGCCGTCACCAAACATAATCCGGACGCCATCCACATCCAAAACATCATAATGTTTCTTGAAATAATCTGCGGCTTTCCGGGCAATCTTGAATTTTTCTTCATCAGAAGCGATTTCAACCCGCATTTCCGGCGTGGAAAAATATCGCGGGACATCTGCCAATAGCTCGGAAGCCTTTTTATTCTCCTGGGCGAGAAGTTCGATGAGACGTGCCGACGCATAGATGGCATCATCATATCCATGATACCGATCGGCAAAGAACAGGTGGCCGCTCATTTCGCCGCCAATAATCGCTCCGGTTTCCTTCATTTTCTTCTTCAGAAGACTGTGACCGGTTTTCCACATAATGGGCTCACCCCCCGCGGCTTCAATGGCTTCGGGCAGTGCCTGAGAGCATTTGACTTCGAAAATTATCTTTTGACCCTTCTTTTGCTTCAATACATTCCGGGCGAATAAAATAAGCAGCCGGTCTCCCCAGATGATGTTGCCTTTGTCATCGATAACGCCAATCCGGTCTGCATCGCCATCATACGCCACCCCCAGATCCGCTTTGAGTTTCAGTACCTGGTCCCGCAGATCGGCAATATATTCCTCAATGGTTGGATCCGGATGATGGTTGGGAAAAGTGCCGTCCGGTTCGCAGTACATAAAAAAGGCATTTACTCCCAGTTTATGCATCAACTTTTCCACCACCAGCGATGCTGCTCCGTTTCCGCAGTCGAATACCACCTTAATTTTTTTGGTAATATCTATCCGGCTATTGATATCTTCGATATACTCCGAAAGAATCTCCTTCTCCTCAACCTTGCCCTTACCGGTCAGGAAACTCTTTGATTCAATTATTTCCCGCAATTTCTGGATTTCTTCCCCATAAATGCTGGATTGACCCACCGACATTTTAAAACCATTGAATTCCGGAGGGTTGTGACTGCCGGTAATCATGACGCCACCATCCACAGTGAGCTTGAACAGCGAGAAATATTGCACCGGCGTAGGCACAATACCGATATCAATCACATCAACACCGGTTGAAAGGAGTCCCTTTATTAATGCGGTTTTAAATCTTTCGCTGGAAAGCCGGACGTCACCACCAACACTAAGCTTTTTCCCACCCGTCCGTTGCAGGTGGGTGCCGAATGCCTTACCAATGAGTTCAACAACTTCGTCAGTAAGGTCCTGCCCGACTACCCCACGAATATCATACTCTCTGAATATGTACGGATTAACTTTTACCATGATTTCTCCAAGTTACATTCCATGTAGTCTGCTCCCGGACTGCAAATTTAAGTTCAAGGGTGGAATATTTCAAGCGGTTTATAAGTGCAATTCTGCTGATACTTTTTAATTGATTTCAGGCTGATTTTCTTAATTCAGATTAAAATCTGGTACTAAAATATCAGGAATTATAAAATAAGCAGATTTTTTGCGCTATAGTCATTTTTGTCTATGTTGAGTGTTGCGAATAATTTGTTTTTAGTCGTTAAGTATTTTTATACTTAAATTAAATTGGAGTGGAGCTATCCGCTGTTCTGAAAATATAGGTTAATTTTTTGAAAAGAATCTATCAAATTTATCGGGCCGCCTACGCAAATCTTCCCATCGGTGTATGGATTCTTTCCCTGGTTGTTTTCATTAACCGGAGTGGATCGATCGTTTTATTCTTTATGACCCTCTATTTAACCCGCGAACTGGAGTTCTCAGTAGCTGCTGCCGGAAGGATGATCAGTATCTATGGATTTGGAGCTCTCCTCGGGACCTATCTGGGAGGCTGGTTAAGTGACGTTATCGGTACCAAGCGTGTTCAACTGTACAGTCTCATTTTGACCGGGATCGGTTTTATAATCCTGGGAACACTGGATCATCCCCTCCCGATTGGGGTCATGCTATTCCTGCTGGCCACGGCCGGTGAAGCATTCCGGCCGGCAAACGCCACTGCTATCTCCGAGGTATGCCCACCGGAGTTGAGACCCCGGGCCTATGCGCTCAATCGCCTGGCCATCAATCTGGGTATCACCATAGGTCCGGCCCTGGGTGGATTTTTGGCCAGGGTAAATTACAATTATCTGTTCTGGGTGGATGGTTTAACCTGTTTTATAGCGGGATTAGTCCTCTGGATTTTCTTTCGTAGTCTGATGCCGCAACACTATGAATCTTCCGAACAGATTAGCTCAACTATTCAGCGACCCTGGAGGGATAAAATTTATCTACTTATTTTGATTCTGGTGTTTCTGAATGCCCTTATTTTTATTCAGTTATTCAATACCTGGCCGATTTATTTACGGGATTTTTACAGTCTTCTGGAAGACAAAATCGGATTATTGGTAATGGTGAATGCCCTGCTAATAGTGCTCTTTGAAATGCCGGTGATCCATAAACTGGAAAAGTCCGAGCACCTCAGGTTGATTGCCATCGGAGCATTACTGCTCAGCATGGGATTTGCCATTCTGCCGCTGGGAGCAACATTTCACTTTGCCATTTTAACTGTAGTAATCTGGACCATTGGAGAAATAATGGTTTTTCCGCTGCTCACCGGATTTATTTCCAACAGGGCACCGGAGAAATCCCGCGGGAAATATCTGGGTATGTACAACTTTTCCTTCGCCCTCGCTTTTGTAGTTGGCCCGGTATTGGGAACCACCATCTATGATTTTGTCAGCCCAATGATGCTCTGGTTTAGCTGTGGTTTGCTGGGAATTGTTTCTTACTTTGGATTCAGATGGGTGGGCAGATTGACCGAATATGAAAAAAGATCAGCTGGAGAGCACTGATCTTTTTCTTATTATTGATAATTCAAATAAATAGTTTTTACTCGCCAGGACTTATTTAGAACCGGTAGGCAAAATTTAACAATAACTTCTGATAAGTGATATCTTCGAATGTACCTTCCGGGGTAAGATCGTCATAGGTCGTTTGCTTCCAGGTTCCCCGCAAGTAGGCAATATCAATCTTAAACATCCGGTCGATAAGCGTTCCCAGACCAAAAGTTAAATATTTTCGATTGTTATCCGAGGGCATATTTTTCAGAGGGGTAGGATCATAAATATATCCGGCCCGAATTTGCGAATCGTATAATGGGATACCTAATTCTGCCCCGAAGTTTAGTTTAAAAGTTCCCCGGTAACCAGTCTTAAAATTTCGGTTTAGGTCGTTCAGGTCCCCGGTATCAAATTTTACCTGAGACCAGTCTGTATATTTTGTGCTGCCAGAAAGCAAGATTTTGCCCAGAGCAACTGAAACACCACCGGAAAAACGGAAAGGTATTTTAACATTATATTCAAAATTACCCTCTTCCGGGAAGGTGAAATTGTCGCCGTTATCAAAATAAAGAATACCATCTGAACTGTAGTCTTCTTTAACTTTGAAAGTCTGGGGAGATTCTATCCCCAAACCAATACGAGCCTGGTTTCCAACTTTAAATAATGCTCCAAATTTAGCATTAAAGGAAGAATATTTACTGGAAATTTTTCTGTTCTCAATATATTCGTTAAAATCAGCCGGATACATATCAAAATTATTATAGATGTCAAATTGGTCAAAGTCCTGCAGATAATTGCTTTTACCAGTCCAGAAGTTTAAGGCAAGGCCCACCGAAGCAGTGGGGGATACATCCACTGCACCGGCAAATGACCACTGATTAATTGAGCCGTCATCGCTGGCATAGCCGGTTTTTTCAACATCACGTCCAAAAAAATCATAAATATCATTGGGATTATCTGGGTCAACACCGGAAAAAGACAATCGGTCTGTGCCCTCAGCGGATATTCCCGAGAATTCATTCTGATACTCAAAATCCTTTAATCTTTGATATCCAAAAGCAAATACCAGGCTACCCCGATAAGTGGGGATGGGAAAGGTAAAACCGATGGAATTAAACTTTGTGGCAGAGGTTGAGACATCCTTTACGTTTCCCTGAAATTCCACCGAGTTTCCATAATTTAAATTCGACAGTTCCATCCAGAATTCCATTTTACGCATCTGGGCCAGTCCGCCCGGATTCCAGTATATGGCCGAGTAATCGTCCGCCACCCCTACGTATGCGCCACCCATTCCTAAAGCCCTGGCGCCAAAGCCCAGTTCATTGTCAGTAATCCTGATGGCATCATAAGTACCCTGGGCCAGGGATAAACTCAGCAGTACCAAAATGATTAATAAAAGACTAATGTTTAATATCTTTATCATCTATTTACCTGTATTTTTATTTTTTCTTACGATCTACTTTCCGGACATTTGAATTTTGATCACCATCAGAATTTCTCTGCCCTTCTCGTGTAGATGATTTATCATCTGCCTGCCGAATATTCGAATTATTTCCGGAAGTGGAGGTACTATCCCCTGATATAATTCGGGTGCTGGAACCGGTGTTAGAACCGGCAACCCCAATCGGATTGTTGGAGACAGATTGATCATTTCCACCAGCACCAGGAAATCGTCGTCTGGCAGAGGTGGTGGGCAAGGTGCTGTTGTCACCGGAATTTACCGGATAACCACCTGATTGATAAAAGATATCTCTGGACCACCAGGGCGATTCGTAATAATAATACCACCGGTCATTGTTGTAAATATAATTCAGGCGTGGGATTTCCTCCTGCGGGGTCATCAGTAAAGGCTGGTCTGTGGTATGGCAACTGTTACAATCATCCGAAAAATAGACCGGATGCTGGAATGAAGCATTGTCTGAATCTGAAACGGCAGGATGCTTAATTACCGTGTAGCACCCTGCCATTATAACAAATGAAAGGAAAACCAAATATATTTTATAATTCATAAATTTTATTATCTGCTTCTTTTGGAAGAACTTGAGCTACGACTTGAACCTGAGCTTCTTGAACTGCTTCTGCTACCCGAACTGGAGGATCTGCTGCCACTGGAAGAACTTCGTACCGATGAACTTGATCCACTGCTTTTTCTGGAATTACCACTGGAACGATAAGATCCTGAATTACTCTTTCTTGAGCTGCTCCCGGAGCGGTAACCCGGTGAAGAGCGCGAGGAACTCTTTGAGCCCCTGGAAGACCGGTAACTTCTGGAATTTTCCCGGCTGCTTCTCGATTTAGTGATGGTGTTCCTTTCGGTGTTTCTGGTTGATCCTCTCACTGTGGTAGAAGACCGGTGGCTCCTTATTCGTTGAGCTTCGGACCTGGTTATTCTGTTCCTGGTATCCGTTCTGGACCGGATGATCCGGCTGGAATTGTCCCTATTGTCATTTCCTCTGGCAATAGATGTTCCGCCGAGATTTCCTGATCCTCTCTCGCCACCCCTGGTGATATCTCTGATACGGGATGGTGAACGGCGATCGAACGTGCGTTTTGCGAAATACTTGTCGTGATGGTAATAATGCGGATAGTAATAGAACGGATCATAATAACCATAATAATAGGGGTAACCCCATCGGTAATAGGAATAAACCGGATATCCATACCAGGGATACCAGAAAGGATCCCACCAGTAGGAAGAAAACCCTGCATACACCCCCCACCTGTTCGACGGACCCCAGTACCAGGGATCGTAATAGGGGCTATAATAAGGATCGTAGCTGTAGGGATAATCGTAATAGTAATTGTTGATAATCGTGTTTGCAGTTGAATCAGTTGCAGTTGAATCGTCTGCATAGTAATTTTCGTCAACATAATATTGTGCGTATTCGTCGGCGGGAGGATTCACCATTTTTAATTGCGTATAACAACCTGTCGATAAAAGCGTGACAAAAATTGTTAAACTAATAAACTTGATAAAAATTTTCATTACTACCTCCTTTTGGCCGTCAAAATATTTAACGGTCATATAATATTGTTGTTCCTCTCAAATCATTTTAACCTAACTCACATTTAAAATCAACAAAATTCTAATTAATTTGAAATTTCTAATATTAAATTTTAAAAGTATTTCGTTCAATTTAAGCAGAGAAGACTATCTTGACCAATGTTACTTGCCGGGAACTTTTTGTTGTTAGATTTGATAAGATAAATCTTCTGGTGGGTGTATTGATTCAATTGTTTACTTTTAATAAATTATTTACGATAATAGATAGGGATGTGCTCTATTAAAAAATTTGTTATTTCCGGAATATTTCGGAAATATATTTTAAAAATTACGTAATAGATATATAAAGGCGTGTTTAATGTTGCTCTTTAGCGATATTAAGTTTAAATTGATTAAGAGAGATTTAAAAATCAAAGAGGTTTTCATAATATGCTGGGGTTTTCGATGAGAAACAATTTTACAAGT
>CAZTXJ010000065.1:0-3270 GCA_964617285.1 uncultured Calditrichaceae bacterium
ACAGTCGGAAAGTCGGTCTTGATCCAATTCTGCAAAATACGATGGTTTTCGTATTTTTGTTCATCAATTTTGAATTTTCGACCATGAATTACTCTTCGTCCATTATTGTTTTGAATCGGATGGACGATGTGCAATAACTCGTGATATAAAATCCCCTCCACCACAAAATGGGGAATATCAGGATTATCCAGTAATCGGTTGATGGTAATTTCCTGTCTACGGCTGTCAAAATGACCGAGGCGCCTCCGGTTTGCCCGACGACTCCACTTTATTGATGGTCGGTTCAGGCTATTAGTAAAATATTTGCTGTTCAATTTATTGAACATTTTCTCCAGATCAAAATGTCTGCCGTTTGAAATATTGGAATGAAAAGGTATTTTGGGATCGGCTTCATTTTTATAAGAACTTTTCTCTTCAAAGGTATTCAATTTTTCTCTTAAATCCACCGGAATTGACAACCGGAGTATTCTGCGAAACAAGATAGAGAAGAGCGCCTGGAAATATTCATCAGAGTGGTTTATACTCGATACCGAGATATGAACTCGTAAATATTTCGAGTTCGAAATAACTTTGTGATATAAATTTTGCGAGGGAATAAACTCCAGGATGAGCTCTTTTTGTCGGAGTCGCTTATATTTCTGTTGTTCCGTTTCCGCAATCTTTTTTAACCGGCCGTAGGGATGGGATACGTTTTTTTGAGTATAACCCAATCCCTGAAGGTTCAGGAAGGCCACCCGGTAGTTTAAGGAGAGATCTTCAATCGAGATGTGTCTCTTGTTCAGATTCTGTTCTATACCTTTCAGCAAAACTTGGATGGTATCGAGCGTTTGAATCCGGCTCCTGCGATTTTCCTGAGAATACTTGCTAAATAATTTTTTCTGGGTTTTTATTAAACCGGGTATTTTATAGTAAGACAAAGAAAAACATTCTCCATTAAATTAATGCCCCCATGAAAGAGGGCATTAAAAAAGTAATCCTTATAATATCCAATTCAAATAAAGTATTGCTATTCTGTCAGAAAGTGTAAGTTTCGCCGATTGGTAATATCTGGCTATTCAGTCCCTTAGCTTTAACTTTGTTGACAAATTCTTGCGGTTCTACATTAATCACATCAAATGTTTTGTAGTGCATGGGGATAACCATTTTTGCCTGAATGAACTCGGCAGCCTTTACTGCATCATCGATACCCATGGTGAAATTGTCCCCAATAGGCATAACTGCCACATCTATTTTGTTCATTTCACCAATCAGTTTCATATCGTAAAATAAGCCGGTATCACCGGTGTGATAAAAAACTTTGCCATCCATTGTGATGAGGAATCCGCAGGGATTCCCGGTATAGGTACCATCCGGTGCGGCAGAACCATGATGGGCGATAGTCAATTTAACCCGTCCAAAGGGGAAATTATGACCACCACCAATGTGCATCGGGTGAACCTGTGTCCCCAAATTGGCACAGTAATTTGCCAGTTCGAAAGGTGCGACAATGGTTGCTTTGTTTGCTTTGGCAATTTCAACGCCATCGCCGATATGATCTCCGTGACCATGGGTTAGCAATACGAAATCCACTTTAATATCAGCGGGTTTCATTTTGGCCAGGGGATTTCCGCTTAAAAAGGGATCAATGACCAGGCGTCCTTTGGATCCCTCAAGGTAAAAAGCCGAATGTCCAAGATAAGTCAATTTAGGCATAAGTCCTCCAATCCGTTTATATTGTTAAAAATATAAAGAAATCGAATCACGAACTCAAGCTGTCAGGTGATATTATTTGTTTAAGTTTTAACGGATATTGCCTTGCCAGGAATAAAATTTTCCAATAAAAAAGGGGATTTTTTAATCCCCTTCTCTGATCTCAATATTTGAAAAGTCAATTATGATGGAAGTTCATTATAAATACTGACTCTGGAACGGTTTTTATCTTTGTACTCAAATTTTACATAACCGTCAATTAGTGCGAACAGCGTATCATCGGAACCCTTTTTAACATTCTGTCCCGGGTGATATTTGGTTCCCCGCTGACGAATAAGAATACTTCCGGCCCTGACGAATTCATTACCGAAGCGCTTTACGCCTAAACGTTTACTTTGACTTTCGCGTCCATTCCTGGAACTTCCTACACCTTTTTTATGTGCCATAATATTCTCCTGAATTTTCTATTTGCTATGCAATCTTTTCGATCTGAATTTTTGTAAAATCCTGACGATGACCTCTGGTGACTTTATAGTCTTTCCTTCTCTTTTTCTTAAAGACCAGTACTTTTTTGTCCCGGCCATGTTCCACCACCTTGGCAGTCACTTTTGCACCCTTAACTTTGGGTTGCCCGATTTTGACCTTATTTCCATCATCCAGAAGTAAAATCTCATCAAATTCAACCGCTTTACCTACTTCCTGTTGAAGATAGGGTACTTTAACAACCTGATCTTTTTCAACCCGGATCTGTTTTCCGGCGATATTTACGATAGCGTACATAATTTACTGACTCCAGCTTTAACATCGAATTCAAATTTAGCCGTCAAATATAATATTGTCTGTATAGCCTCACAAGCAGATTTTAATTTGCTATTCGCAAATTTAGGCAACCGATTCTGAATCCGAGTCGTTTTCATCCTCGTCGGAAATGGTGAACATGCTGCTCAACAGATCCTTGAATTGCAGCCCTTGTTCCAGATTTAATTTACTTAAGAACGAGTATTCAGCGAGACCAAAGAGGCAGAATTCCATAAATAAATAAATTTCGTCACCGTTAAGATCCGGCTGATATTTCCGGACCAGTTCCTTCAGCCCTGGCACCGAATCCAGTGTTTTTCTATACTCTTTTTCAGAAATGTCGCTCAATAAATCGATAGTATGTCCTTCACCAAACCAATTGACCACTTTTTGATATGGCGTGCTTTCCTGTTTCCGCTTTAATTTTTCTGGATTGGGAAAGTAATGGGAGAACTGGCTGCGAATAGCCTTTCCGATCAGAATGTTGGCGACCTTGGCCGGACCTTCCTGTTCACCCTCATAAACCAGCTCAATTTTACCTGTGGTTGCCGGAATAACTCCGGCCAGATCCGAAATCCTTACCGAAGTTTTATTTTCATCGTTCAGTAACATCCGGCGCTCGGCGGTTCCCAGCAAATCCTCATAGGCTGAAATGGTGAGTCGGGCAGATACGCCACTCTTCGAATCAATGTACTCGCTCTGCCGGGCTTCAAATCCAATCTGCTCGATAATGTTTCTGATCAGTTCATGCACCGATACGCTTTTCCGGGTCATCTCCGGGAT
>CAZTXJ010000065.1:3370-10563 GCA_964617285.1 uncultured Calditrichaceae bacterium
GGCAATTTGAGTGAAGCTGCTTTTATGGGATCAACATCTCCAATCAGATCAGCAATAGTAACATCCGGGGTTGCCAGTTTCTCAGTATAGCGTTCAAACCGATGGATCCACTGAATAGGTGTTTCGTCCCCCTTTTCGGAGATAAGATCGAGCGCGTATTTGGAAAGCGGGGCCAGTGGATCATCATTCAGCTCCGAACCTTCAACAATAGGGATATATTCATCCAGTAGATGTACCATCCTCCGGGCAATCTTTGTTTTAGCCTGTCCCCGTAATCCCAGCAAGGTAATATTATGCCGTGCCAGGATAGCCCTTTCAATATCCGGGATAACGCTGTGCTCATATCCCAAAATTTCTTCAAAGGTTCGTTCCCTGTTTTTTAACTTGGCAATCAGGTTCTCCCGCAGCTCGTCTTTAATCGAACGGCTTTGATAACCATTTTTCTTGAGTTCGCCAAGTGTTTTTATCTTTTCAAAATTTTTTATCTGCATGAAATGAATTCTCCTCTGTTCCACTTATGATGTTTTGGTCAAAACTGTATTTTTATGAACCACCGGTTTCAGAAATTTTTAACGCAGTTTTTTTCGACGATTCCGAATGTAATCCTCAAATATAAATTCACCCAGATTTTTCAAACTGCTGTAATATGCCCTTCCCTGATTGACTTTGGTAAAATCCCGGACAAATTGCTGAAGGTAGGGATCGCGGGCAATCATAAAAGTTGTAATGGGAATATGCAGACGCTTGCACTTACCCGCCAGGCTGAGGGTTCGGTTGATGATTTTTCTGTCCAGGCCAAATGGATTCTTATAATAATTTAATCCCTCCTTCAAGCAGGTCGGTTTTCCATCTGTGATCATGAAGATCTGTTTATTTTGCGTTTTTCGCCGGCGCAGAATGTCCATGGCTAGCTCGAGTCCTGCTACAGTATTGGTGTAATACGGACCCACTTGTAAATAGGGAAGGTCTTTGATTTTTATTGGCCAGGCATCCGTACCAAAAACGATGATATCCAGAGTATCTTTTGGATATTTTGTGGTAATCAGCTCCGCCAGCGCCATGGCCACCTTTTTGGCCGGAGTAATACGGTCCTCGCCATATAATATCATGGAGTGGGAAATATCGATCATTAATACGGTAGAGGTGAGTGTTTTGTACTCCCGCTCTTCCACTTCCAAATCCTTTTCGGTAAGTTTGAAATCGTTTATCCCGTGATGGATCTGGGCATTTTTTAGTGATTCGGTTAATGCAATCTGATCCAGGGTATCGCCAAATTGGAATTCTCGCCGGTCTGCGGTCGCTTCATCTCCCATTCCGGGGTAGGGTGTCCGGTGATTGCCCGGTCCGGATTTACGCAGTTTGGAAAATATCTCCTCCAGCGAGCGCCGGCGAATGTCCTGTTCGGATTTTGCCGTGAGGATGAAATTACCCTGTCCCTCCTCCTCTTCCCGGATGTAACCGTTTTTCTTCAGGTCCTCAATGAAATCCCCCATACCGTACTCATCACTGGTCAGGTGGTATTTCCGGTCAATCTCATTCAGCCAGCTGAGGGCTTCTGCCACATCCCCCGCGGTATAATTCAGGATTTCCATAAACAAATCCAATAATTTCTCAAAGGTGGATTTGTTGTTTTCATCCGGAACGAATTCGGTAAATCTATATCCAAGCATTTATTTTCCTTTTTATTTGCCGCTGCAGAATTTTTGGTATTATCAAAAATGTTTAAGTTTTTTTAATAAACGAATTAAACAGATAATTGTTCAGTAGATTCGGGGTATTTTTTAAATTCTAATTTGTGGTAGATTCAATAACCTGTAATGATCAGAAGACATGTCCAAAATTGAAAAATATTCTGGTTCCCTCCTTACTGGAACCCATGTCAAAACGAACGATAAAGGTTTGTAAAAAGTAGCGCAGACCCCATCCCCAGTCGGAATGCCAGTCATTAAGATTCATTATTTTCAATTTGGGGGACACCCTTCCGGCATCGGCAAAGAGAACACCACCTAACTTTTTAAATAATGGAAAACGATATTCCAGGGAGGTCAGCATCATGGCTTTATCTAAAAACCGTCCTGCTTTGTATCCTCTGGCAGTCCAGCCGTCACCGATCATACTTAATTCCTGTACTGGCGCTGTACCATCGATTTGCTGGGACCAAAAACGAGTGCCAAGAATATGCTTTCTTCGGTAAAGATTGGCGTAGAAATTTGATTCCAGCCGATAGGAAACAAAATTCCAATCGCTCCCAATGGTTTTATCAGCTAATCCGGTTTTCAGATAAATCCTGACACCACGGGTGGGATTTATATGGCTATCCCGGGAATCGAACCGGATGCCGGAACTAAAACCGGAAACATTGGATTGAGCCGTTCCCGGTGTTTCTTCGGTAATTGTTCCCCATTCCGAATCATATCCGTAGACACTATAGTGACTAAATTGATAACCCAGCTCAATAATCCAGTGACTAGAGAAGGCATGCCCCACTATGGTGGCAAACCGGAAAAATTCACTGGGAAATTGAAAATTATTGTCCTCAGTAAAATTACCGATGCCAAAATAGTTCGTTTTCAGCAGTTTGTCCCATTCAATCCGGGCATCAAGCGAGAGTGCATATTGCTGACCTTGCCTGAACTCATAATCAGGAGCAGAAAACTGAAAGGCATACCATTGCTCACCCTTGGTGCTGGCAAAAACCGTAACATCGAAGGCTTCCTGTTTTTGATATCTGTTTTTGAGAACCATTTTTCCACCAAATCCGAAACCAATGTCGGAGTCATACATGATGATGGGAAATGCATTTGCAGATCTTTCTTTTGTTGATAGCTGCTGCCAGGAGCTGTCAGTTTGAGCCACCGTAAAACTAAATGGAAATAAGATAATCAGAACGATATTGGGAACCGTATTTCTTGAAATTCTATTCATAGTTTTTTATCATTAAATACCATTTTAATCAATTTCTTTTCAGGGAAATTTAACTAATTCCTATTCCAACTACATATTCATGTAAGATTGTAATTTCGTTAGCCCCCTGGTATTTCTCCTCAATGCGGCGGACAAACTCTTTTGTTAAACGTTTTCTATATGTTGGTTTCAACGCATAGTAAAAAGTAGTCCCTGCACCTGATTTCATTACATGGTCAAACACTTCACTTCCTTTGTGGCAAACAAAGTTGAATGTATCCTGTCTTATATATTCTGTTTTAAATCCTGAAGTTTTTAAATGTTTTACTATCTCATCCGCATTTTTAGGAAATTTTAATTTAACTGCTTTCATCAACGATTGGGGTTTCTCACGGGTAATTTCTTCGAATACCTCAATAGGGACAAGGGGTGAGCGATCCAAATGAGCAACAAATCCGACTATTCCGTCGGGTCTCAGGACTCTTTTCAGCAAAGGAAATATTTCCAAACAGCCCACATAACCGATAAGCCAGGTCAGCACGGCGACATTGATAGATTTCTCTGGTATTTTTTTCAATTCTTTTAACACATCTCCAACTCTGAACTCTACGTTTGAAAGGCCAAGGTGCCGGATCCGCCGCTTAGCCTGTTCAATCATGCCGGAAGATAAATCAACTGCGATGGTCTTTCCTTCTGTTCCAACCGAACCCGCCAGTATGGCTGTCGAATATCCGGTTCCGCACCCACAATCAACCGCACTGCTGCCACGCTTGACATTCAATTTATTAAACATTTCATCAATCGGCCCAGAGGCGACCGATAGCCAGTAATCTTCATAAGTTGAGCTGGCACCATTATATCCCATAATGATTTCCTCCTCCCCGGCAACCTCCAGATCCTTGGTTTCCAAAAGCTGAAAAAACCTGGGTAGTTCTTCCGCTTTGGGTAATGGGATACTGGGTATTCCATCGACTGACGCTGGTTTTTCTTTTTTGGAGTGTTCACTGAAGAAATCTTGCAGCATGTACGCAAGACAATATGGATAAGGTTGTTTAAAATCCGACTGCATTTTGGTAATAATGGTTTTTAGGTTTTCTTTTGATGCGTTTCCATAGGAAACAGGAATCATGTTGCAAGGTGAAACCTCACCGGTTCCGTCCACATAAATATGAGAGTGTCCTGCCCCACATCCGAAAAACTCTGGTGATTCCATATGAGCAAATGAGGATATAGCTGTTCCATCCCCCCGATGGTTATAGTATGCCATGTACTGGAATATCTGCTCAAATTGCTTTTCTCCGAAATCGAGTTTGGCTGAAACCAGTTTTCCGGCCGGTGCCGGTTCAATAAGTTGAAGTTCGTCTACACCAAGACTTTCATTGAGTTCGACCAGTTTTTGAAAATTCTCCTCTTCAAGAAGTTTTTTTGAAGGAACAGCACAGGTATAGGTATAAAAACCCCATTTTTTTGCCGTCTTAATGCCATTTATTGCTATCTGAAAAGCCCCCTGAATCCCGCGCCTCCGGTCGTGCTCTTTTTCATCGGCACTATCCAGACTGATAGAAATTGAATAAACTCCGGTTCCACGAAGCCTCATGGCAATGTCATCGGTAAATCCATATCCGGTGGTGGCTAATATACCAGAGGAATCCTCATTTAATGACGCGCATATCTCAACAATATCATGCCGTAGGCATGGTTCACCTCCGGTGAAGTTAATTACAATAGCACCCGCCTCTTGTAATTGCCGGACAATTTTCTGCATGGACGCTGTCGGAAGATCACTCAACACCCGTCCGGCATTATAGCAATGCCAGCAATTAAATACACACCCATTGGTAACGGCCAAATCTACCGATTGGATTGGCGTTCTTTTTTCATCACTAAAGTAGGTAGATAAAAATCTGTTGAATGCTTTACCTGGGAAAGGAGGAATGAAAGTGTTAATGACGAACTGATTTTTATACCGTCTGACCTTCTCAATTTCTAGAAAATCCTGGAAATATTGGTACAGTGATGGGGTGAAGAGGCGCATATCAACAGTTTTCATGAATTCGGAAAGAAACAAATCATTATTTGTCATTTTAGTCTTTCCTTATTTTAAAAAACAAATTATTAATGGTTTATCTGAATTTCAGCAAAAACACCATAATGATCACTGGTATGTACACCATGGATTACTTCCTTCATTACTACCTTACTTGATCTTAAGGAAATACTGTTATTATCCAGTAAAAACGAGGGTCCTAAAAATATATAGTCAACTCTTTTCGGAATTTCATCGGATAAATTTTCAAATCTGTTGTAAGCATTCGAGTCTTTTTCTGAATAGTGTTCTCTCAGGTAATATGTTTTAAAGTTTAAATTTGTTCTCGGATCCCAGGTAAACCCGGATGAATCCGGATTCGAAATTTGGAAAACATCAACCATACCAAATTTTTTTAGATCATTTATTTCCTGTGAACCTGATTCAGCATTGAAATCCCCCATTAAGATATAAAGCTGGTTTCCTGCTATTTCTTTAATAAAGTCAACGGTCTTTTTTGATTCAGATATTCGCTCGTCAACTCCTTCTTTTATTTTTTCTAAGATTGTTTGATAATCCTTAGCAGTGATTTCACCGGAATTGAATAAGTCTTGTGCCTTCTTTAGGACATTAGAATCATCAGATAAAGAAGAATGCCAGTGAGTTGCAAAAATGAAAATTGGCCTATCCTGAAAGGTAATTTTTATAGCGATAATTTGTGTCGCATCCGAGAAATGAAATGTAGCCCAATTTCCGACATAGCCCCCGGATAACTGTTTTCGCCCCAGATACTGAGGATTCAAATATTTTTTTGTGAGGATTGCGTCTCCTTCGCGTAAATTCCATGGTAAACCGATAGCTCCTAAACGAACGCCCCCAACCCCTATATGATAAAATGCCGCATATCCAATATCTTTTGCCAATCTCTCGGCATATTTTGGTAGTTTGTTGGCTTCATTTATTCCAATAATATCCGGATCCAATTTTTTAATTTGGCTACAAAGCGCTTGATATCTTTTCTCTCTGGTGGCAGCTGTTTCATATTCCCCCATTTTTAAAATTCCTTTATAATTCAAGCCTGACCAGACATTAATCTCGAGGATACGCAAATAATTATGCGAATACATTAAATGATCCGGTCCTGAAAACTGAGATGCGTCAATCAGAATAATAGTTATTAGCATAAAAAATATCAGGATTGCTAATTTTTTTGTGCTCATAAATATCATGATTTTTAATTTAACATAAACACTTTTCGTGCGCTAACAAATTCTGCGTGCTTAATCAAACTCTTCCATCAAATTTTTATTTTACAAGAAGTACTTCTTGTCTTTCTGCATTCAAATCCTGACGTTAAAGTTATCTGCTAATGGCATATCCGAAAATAAATGAAACCCTGTTTCCGGACGGATTGGTTGCGAAGACCAGATTTAACGGTATGCTTACCCCGCCATAATTTATGCTCTTTCCGACAGCAAATACCAGTGCGGAATAGATATTGTCCGCTCCAGCAAGCAGGTTTGGGCCCATTCCGAATTCAATTCCATTGGGAAATCGGACTCCCATCGCCAGTGTCATACTGGGTATAAATTTACCGTATTCAACCCCGGCAACTAGCGGAACGATTTCAACAACGAAGGACGGTCCATATCCTTTGGGAACCACCTGATACTCGAAGTGCCAGCCAAATTGACTCAGAGTCCTTCCCACATCATGATCTGATAAATTGTCCACCAATTCTGTATTACCCGGAAGATAAGTAATGCCTAAGCGTGGTCCGCCCAGATTTCTTTTAGCAAATTCCACTTTTGTCGGTTTTTCAGTTTGTGCAATTCCAGATTGTCCCAGCAGAAAGATCAAAACAGCAAGGCTTCCGATAAAGCGAGAAAAAGATTTCATTTTCATCTCCTTTTTTTTGCTTCTAATATGATCTTATCAAGGAGAGTGCCAATTCTTTGGGCATGACCGAAATCCAATAAAATAAAGTCTTTTCAGAATTTTAGAGACTAAGAAGTTCCGAAAGAGGGAGTCTGGAAAAGTAGACAGTCGTATACTTTTTCAGGCAAGCTGTATTGGCAAAATCGTAAAAAGTTTATTGTTTATATTATCTGTTCAAGTTTAAATCCTGAATTAAACGATTCAAATAGGTACGTTGGACATCCAGAATTTCGGCGCACTTGGTCTGGTTATGGTTGGTACCTTCTAATATTTTTGATATGTAATTTTTTTTGAACTCAGTTATTGCCTCCTGCAGTGGTCTCGG
>CAZTXJ010000065.1:10663-15975 GCA_964617285.1 uncultured Calditrichaceae bacterium
AATAAATCGCTTTCCAAGAGCGTATCGGAGAGTGTGGCACAGTTTACATAGACAAAGGGAAAATCTAACTGGGGACTTTTTTGATGGATGTATTTGGCAAGCAGATGTTTTCCGGTTCCGGTTTCGCCAGTAATCAGAATAGTCGAACTGGCCTGGGCGGCTGCCTCAGATTTTTGGATTACATCGTTCATTCTTTTATTATTTCCGATAATTAATCGATGCTTCTCGGAAATTTCCAAATCGTTGACGGTAAATTTTCGTTGCAGCTGTCTTTGCCTGATAATTTTATCCAATAGGATGGTTAAATGATCCGGATCAACCGGTTTGGTCAGGAAACTTTCCGCCCCCTTTTTAATTGCTTCCACTGCTGTATCTATCGTCCCGTATGCGCTTAGTATAAGGACGGTGGTTTCCGGGGTATTAGTTTTGATTGCTTCTAATAATTGTATTCCGGAACCATCGGGTAGTTTGAGATCCAATAAAACGATTTCAGGCTGATAATGTTTGATCGTTTCAAAGCTTTCGGCTAAATTATGGGTAACTTTAATTTCATATTTCAGTTTGGTCAGAAAAGTTGATAATTCTTTAGTCAATTCGATATCATCGTCGATAAGCATAATTTTAATTTTCATGATTCAATCCTTTATATGATTCTAAATTAAATCGAAATTGTTATATCCTTCAACTTTTGAACTTTGAACAATAAAATCACTTCGGTACCTACATTCTGCCTGGATCTGAAGTCTATTTTTCCTCCCAGAATTTTGGTAAACTCTTTAACGATATACAGTCCCAGATGAAATCCCTTTTCTCCTTCTCCGTTTGATTTCTTTGAACGAAAGGGTTGAGATGATTCACGCAAAATTTTTTCCGGGATTCCCCCGGCTTCATCTTGTATTTTTATAAAGATTTCACCAGCCGAAGTGTTCATACACTCTTCACACAAAATGTGAACTTTTTTATCCGGAGGAGAATATTTAAATGCATTATCTAAAAGGTTCAGGATAATTTCTTCAAACAGGATGGAATCGGTACACAGACTAAGTGATTCATCGCATTCAAATTCAATATTCAATTTTTTCTCAGAAACAATTCCTGTCAGATTATCCAGTACCAGATTAATGCATTCCTTTACATGGATCTGATCCTTCTGAAGCTGCAAAGAACTTTGTTCAATATTGGAAAGGGTTAAAAGACTTTGAATAAGTCGTTGCAGACGAAAGATCTGCTTTTGTATTCCCTGGAGGGATTCCCCATCTGGTATGTCTTTGTTTTGGTACAAATTTACCTGGAAATTTTTTAATTTCCAGAGCATTGTATTCAATGGTGCGCGAAGATCGTGGGCAACTTCGGTAAGCAGAAGGGTTTTCCATTCCGACAACTTTTCAGCCTGCTCTTTTTCCAGGGAAGCTTTCAGTGAGATTTCCACATAATTAAGTTTTTCTATCTGAAGACTGGCTGCTTTAGCCATTTGTTCAGCCAGATCGATATCTTCCTTCCAGAATTTGGTCTGGGCCAATTTGGGTCCCAGAGCCCAGAATGAATTTTCGCTCACCGGAAAGAGTAAAATCCAATCCTCTGGCAAATCGGAAGATGGAAATCCCAGATACAGCTCAACTTTATCCAGGTATTTATTATTGATTACAGGATTCATCCCTAGTTCATTTCTCTTCTCCTTTATCCAATGAGTAAGATTTTTTCCCTCCCGGGAATTACCGGTAATTTCAACCCACTTACTTTTTTCCTTGAGAATAAAACAGCTGGTCAAAATGGGTACTGCGGCCTGGTAATGAGAAAGCATATTTCGGATGATTTCGCTTTTTCCGGTTTGACTTTCCAGATCCTGCAGGAAATTTTGCAGGCTCTTAAAACGATCGTACCGGATTCGGAAAAATTTTTTATCCACAAAGGTCTGTACTCTTGATTTCATTGGATTAAACATTAAGCCGATGAGCACAGCGGAAGTTATCGAAAGAAAGGGAGAGCGATGAAGAGAGAATTGTCTGAACAAAATTAAAGAGATACTACCGATAAAAATAACATATATGGAAATCAGACTTACCAGAACCAGAAAATAGACCAGGCTTCTGGAGATCACGATTTCAATATCAAATAAACGATAACGAAGGATGGCTATGGCAATGCTCGCTGGCGTCAGCAGAATAAAAAGGAGAAATACCCACTCCGGAATCAGGGGTTGATACTTAAAGATTTGAGGAAGATTCCACAGAAAAATAAAAGGAAAACTACCCCAGATAACACCCCAGACAACCCAGAGCATCTTTTTGCGATTAACCGGATTGGGCGCCTTCTTTAAATTTCTGATAAGAACCACTACCGAAAAGGTGAGCGTTACCAAGATAAATATGCGGAATATTCGATAACCTAACTGGTATCTTTCAAAATTTACCAGGTTAAAATCAAAATATTGCCAGAAAAACAAAAAGATCAATAAAGAAGAAAGGCTTATGCCGATAAATTGCAATAATCTTCTTTGCCCTAACAATTTTTGTTTGGACAGGGCTGGCGATGGAAAATGATAACTAAAAAACAGAAAGGTTAAAAAAGCCTGGGGGTAACTGAAAAAATAAACCAGAACCAATATGCTTGAAATATAGGGTGATAGTTTTATGCCAGTCCAGGAGGTAATAATAATGTAACCCAGCAAGGTAGCCGAAACAGCAAAATACTTCTCACCTTTGTGCTTGCTACCAAGCCAGACCAGACCTGCGATGATATAAAAACTGATTCCTAAAATGGTAAACAGAATAAGATACGGGAAATTAAACCGTCGGACTAATTCGAAATGGTAAATTTTGCCATCATCCAGAGTAAGGGCGAAAACATCCCCAATTTCCTTCATTTCGACAACCGCATCTAACTGAGCAACCGTTACCACTGGCCAGTTTTCGGCATTGATTATTGTCTGGTTTATTATGTCGGGAGAAAAATTGTTATCGGATTGCTGAATCTTCAGCCCGACTTTGGTTTCCTCTGTCTGGATTGGTAACTTTGGCCGGAAGGAGAGGTTGTATAATCCCAGTAATCCAAGCACAGTAAAGAGGAATAATATTACAAAATAATATTTTTCCCTGGCTTCCACGATATTCTCGGATTATTTGATGTAATATAATCAATACAAATTTAATCTTCAACAAAAATAGGGATCTGAAAAGTAATTCTGGTTATATAGAATTAGCGGGTGGCACAACTTGTCTGGAAGCGAAAAACAATAAAAGTAACCGGATTGGTGTAGCAAGCAAAATGCCCCGGTTTGAACCAGGGCATTTCTTGTTCATCTCTAATTTATTCGCATATGTTTGATTATTCTCCTTCAAACTATTTTGATAGCAGCATTTTTTGGATAAAGACCTGATTATCTGCGCTGAGTCGATAAAAATAAATACCGCTGGCCATTAAGCTGCCATTCTCACTTCGGGCATCCCATAAATATTGATAATGGCCTGCCGGCAGGTCACCGTTTACCAGGGTTATTACCCGCTGACCGAGGATATTAAAAATATCCAGTTTGACTTTCATGGTTTGGGGAAGGTCGAAGGAAATATTGGTAACCGGATTAAATGGATTTGGGTAATTTCGATATAAAGCTAATTTCGTTGGAATAGTCTCATTTTGGGAAATACCGGTAGAAGTTGAAGCAAAAATGGCCAGTTGTACAAACACTTCCGGATTACTGGGATCATTGGATACAAACTTAAGCTGTGCCCGATAAAGAACATTGGGCGACATTGCTGCCGGATCGATGGTTAGTATTATCTCCTCTGCTTCACCCGGATCTACAGATCCGAATGTTGTGCTGAGGGACAACCAGTCAGCACCGTTGTATATAGAATCGATGACAGTATAAACCAGTATTCCTGTGCCACTGTTTGAGATATTCAGGGTGTAATCCTGATATCCGCCATTGGCATCGATGGTATCGCTGATGGCCAAAGGATCTATAAGGATATTGGGTACGCCCGGTGCGGAAATCTGCATATTTACCGGAACTTCCAAGGGACTGGTGGGGCCATTATTTTCAATCAGTAATTTTCCAGCGTAATTTCCCAGTGGATAGGCACCCGCCACTTTAACAAAAATGGTGGTGGTGTCACCTGGATTTAAATTTCCCGTGATCGGGTAGGATGAAATACTACTGGCGTTGAGTTCTGTAATCCAGGAACTTCCAAGTTCTCCGCCATAATTTCCGTGGCCATAATCCGGTGCCAAATCGGGAAGAGAGGCACCGGCAAGTTGCAGCATCGTCGCCCCTAGATTCATTTGGCCGTCAAATATGGCCGGGAACTTGAGGATACTTGCGCTTGCCTGATTTCCATTAAACTGGATGGTAGCGGGAAGTGCTACCGGATTGAAAGTGGGATCCACCACAAAAACCGATGGTTCCAGACCGAGTGAATCTCCGATAATATTGGCAAAATCAAAAATAATCTCATACTCGCTGCCCAGATCAAAATTGCCGATGCCGTAACCGGATGGAGCGGGGTAAGATCCGGTACCGAAATTCTGATCCAGGTCCACCGTAACAATCCCGATAGAATTGGGATCCGGACTACCCGAAAAAGTCATGCTGATATTATAGTTAAAAGTACCCTCGCTGTAATCAACCGAGAGAATATCCACGCCGGGCAGGGTAACATCGCCGGCAGGATCGGTTATCACCACCACTTGTAAATTTTCAGGATTTTTGGGTTCGACCTGCTCTGCAGAATATTGGGGAGGTATATATCCGGAAAAGGTATGTTTTAATTTGCTGATGAGTATTTCCCTGAAACCATCGAGATTTTTTTCAGTCTGAAGATTTTGTATGTTCTTAAATATTGTACTACCACTGGTATCGGTAATGCTGAAAGTTGCCGGATCTGTCCCGGGATTCAAAATTCTTAAAGGTAATTGCTGCCAGCCATTTTGCGGGACATTGAAAACCAGTTGGGGTGGATCCACAACAATAAAAGCAGTATTACCGATAATGTTGAAGGTAAGGTGACTTCCGTCATACGGATAAAGGCTGCTGGCACCGGCGGTGTCCCAGGTCTGAACATAATAATCCACTGTTGCTCCGGCAGATAATGGTGGAATCAACGCGCTGTAAGTGGTATCCGATCCGCTCATCGGGATCTCGGCAAAGCTCGATCCGGCATCAACCGAATAGAAAAGCGATGTGTGGTCCAGCCCATGGTCATCGTAAATCACAGCTGAAACCGGATAGGAAGTCCCGGTATAGGATTGAGTTCCCAAAGTACTAACCGAAGAAATGTAGGGCGGGATATTGGCATTGGCGTCCAGGATTTCCA
>CAZTXJ010000065.1:16075-17307 GCA_964617285.1 uncultured Calditrichaceae bacterium
AGGGCAACACTATAAGTACCAACCGGAATCGCCAAACTGTCTGTATTCACCAGATTGCCATTTTCAAAAATCAGGATTTGAAAATTCAGTTTACTGCCCACTGCAGTCTGATAATTTACTTTTAATTTCCAGGGATTTGCCGCAGTCAGGGAATCGAAAGTATTCATTGAGAAAAAAGAAACCTGGCTGTTTATCATCTCAACATTTCCGGAAACCGGGATAATTTGCAGGGTAAGGGGTTGAGATATGTTAAGACCAAAATTGGTCATGGCGGGAGTGACTTCCACCACTTCTCCCGGATCAACATAGTTGTTGAATCCGTAAACAAATAAATTATTTTCATACAATTTGGGAAATGAGCCGGCAATATAGCTGAGTACTATATTAGGATAGAGATTTTCCAGAATCAGGGGCATTATTCTGCTGGTAGGGGGCCAGAATCCGTCAGAGCTGTTACCGACCTCGGGGGTAAAGGCAATTATTTTAGGCTTGCTGGTTTGTTCTCCATACATCCAGTCGTTGGAATCGCCGTTTACCGAATAACCTACAGTTTGACTGGGCGTTCCCAGAGTGTAACCATTAAAGCGGGTGAGATCGAGCCCAAAAGTGTGAAATAAGTTGTGATCCGGGGTGGGGGAATCGTTATACGCCCAGGGATGAATCAATAGATTGCTGTAGGTGTGATAATTGAAAGCGGTGCGAAACTGGTGCAGATTACAGAAATTCCGGATCGCGACCGGTTCTACTTCACTAAAGGCGTATGGTCCGCGATAGGTCTCATCCCCGGGATAGGGACTGGAGCCGGAATTGTTATAGCCCCACTGGTAACCGTAATTTCGGTTCAGATCCACTCCATCCTGTCCGGATTCGAAATAAATGCCATTGTTATTGTTATCCCGGGCATTCAGCCGCCACATACCACCACCATTGGGATTGGTTTGCTGGTTACGTACATATCCGTCCGGATTCACTACCGGGACAAACCACATCTGGCGATTGTCCACCAGATAGGTCGCCTGGGGATCGGTCCCATAATTTTCTACCAGCCACCACATATAATAGACAATATTCATCATGCTCACCGGTTCCCGGGCATGGTGCAATCCGGTGAAAAGGACTTCCGGTTCATTTTCCTGAATATTGGGATTATCGCTTATCTTGACCGCCACAATGGGCTTCCCCAGAATGGACTGACCAATGGTGTCTTTTGCGGACACCAGGTTTGGATATTG
>CAZTXJ010000066.1:0-16946 GCA_964617285.1 uncultured Calditrichaceae bacterium
GGTGGCTGGCACCGATTGTATTCATTCTGATATTGCTTGGGGCGCTTATTGTATTAACCGAAGGCTCGGCCATCGCGCCGTTTATTTATACCCTGTTTTAATTGGAAGAATTGCCCCCCTCACCTTCTGGCTTTCCGATACTCACCCCCGGATAATTTGGATTGAGACTTAGCAGGTAGGCTAGTATCTTTCTGCTGTTTTCCCGGTCCCCGGCCTTTTGATAAGCTGATGCCAGCAGATAGAGGTTTTGCTCATCATTTTGATTTAGTTTCATGGCTTCCTGTAAATAGAGGATTCCCCGTTTGATTTCCCCTTTTTCAACAAACATGGATCCCAATAATTTATAGGCAAAGATATCGTTCGAAAATTTTAATAATGCGTGAAGATAATAGAAAGCTTCATCATATTTCTTTTGTTGAATTAATATTTGACCAAGCCTGCGATAGGGAGAGGGATTTGAGGGGGTGGCAATGATTAAAGCTTTGTATTCCTCTTCTGCCAAATCCGGTTGACCGGTTTTACTGTAATACTCGGCAAGTTCCACATGGGCTTTCTCCCAGGTAATATCGTTTTTCCAATATTGAAGAACCAGTCCCTGAAGAAAATTAACCGGAACATAGTTAATATTTTCCAGGCTGCCAATTTTGTCTTTTTTAAAAGGCCATCCACTGGTCAAAACAGAAATCCGGAGTCTACCGGCTTCGAGATCAAAATCGGTCACGCCCAGGTCCTTCCAATCTATTTTGTCCAAATCCAATTGAGTAGCTGATTCTTTAATAAAATGGTTGTTTAAAATATACTGATAAAAAGATTTGGCAATAAGAGTGTAGCCATCCAGGTTAGGATGCAGATGCTCGAGAAACAAGTTCCTTCCCGGAATCCGGTGAGGTGAGGCGTTTTCAAATTGTGCTTTAATATCAACTAATGGGACATTTTTTGCGCGGGCGGATTGCCTGATAATTTTATTAATGTCCTCACTGGCCCGAAAACGCAAAGCATCATAATCTTTTGCCCGATATAAATTTTGATAACTTTTCTCAAATTCCCGCTGTTTGTAAAAGATTTGTCCCAACATATAGTTTGATGAGGCGAGTAGCGAATCGATGTTTACGCATCTCTGGAAATAGTAGGCAGCAGAATCGAATTTATCCTGATTAAACAGATTGATACCCCTGTCATAATTTTTTTGCCATAGCAGGCTATCTGACTGGGACAAGAATTCATTGGTGAAAGGTTCCTGATCCAGTATGTTACTTGAGATTGTACTAATAATTAATGGCACTTCCTGTTCTTTACTTTCATGAATAATCTCGGTGATATTTTCCCGGAAATTCTTTAGTGCAACTTTATAAAGGTTATCCCGATAACGGATCTCTTTTTTCTTCACGATCCGTTCCATCAACGTACCTTCTGAATTGTCTTGTATAGACTGGCCATTTTGCAAGAGTTGAATAACCCAATTTACAGAATTCTGTACCAGTTGAAGGGTTTTGTAAGTACTGAGGTATAAATATGCCTTAATTATCTTACGGGACTGTCCCAGGGACTCAACGGATCCAACCCCCAGCGCACCATAGAATTCGTTATGGCCAGTATAAACCAGGATTAGGTCAGGAGAATACTTCCAGGTCCGGTGTACCAGATCGGCCACAGTGAAACTGTTAACGGCAGTCATAGCAAAATTTAATACTTCAAAATGGATCTCCGGATAACTCTTTTGCAGAAGAACCCGTAACATGGTCGAAAAGCTGCCATTGTACATATAAGGATATCCGGCTGCGGTTGACCCGCCGAAAACAAATATCCGAAATCCATTTTTTGGTTTTTTTACCAGAAGCTTATCTGCGGCAACAATTGGACTCAGCTTTTCTCGGGGGAAATATTTTTTACCCAGGTCTTTTTGAATCTCTAAATAGTCAGGATTTACTTTTGAAACGACCAAAGGATCTGTTTCGAGCCCATAACCAGTTAATCTTAAAATTCCCTCCAGTATCACAAAAAAAAGTAAGGGAGATATGATTAGTAAGAATCTGAAAACTATTGTCTTAGATTTTGTTAATTCAAGAGCAGTTTTGGATGTCGACTTTTTCTTTTCAGTTTGTATCATTTCTAATTCATGTAAAATTGAAATCAATTTAGAATGCTCACCCATTAAAGGCAAGCGCACAAAACAGTTAATAGAATGCTTTATCGATGAAAAAGTTTAGCTTGGAAACAAATATTTTAATAATTCCCAAGCACACTTGGAAAGTTTATATTAAAGGCTTATTTTTGATGCTCGAGGTTTAATAGAATGTCTGTAGATAAAATAAACTTGTCAAAATCAAAGCGAATTATTTTTACTGGAGTGATGCTACTTCTGCCGGCGATTTTATTTTTGATTATGGAATTATTCCTTACCATGGTGAACTATGGCGGTAATTTGAAAATATTTATCACCCACGAGCAGAGTGGCAAAAAAGAATACCTACTAAACAAAAACTTTACCCACCGCTATTTCTTTAAAAAGGGTATCGAAGCACCAAATCCGCGTACCCAGATCTTTAGTTACATAAAAGATAAAAATACATATCGGATATTTTGTCTGGGGGCATCCACCACCCAAGGTGTTCCTTATCCGCCTAACGCTGCTTTCCCAGCCATGCTGAAAAACATTCTGCAAACCCTGCATCCTGATAAAAATTTCGAGGTCATTAACTGTGGGGTAACTGCCATTACCAGTCATTCCGTTTTGGACATGGGGAGGGAGATAATAAGCGATTATGACCCGGATTTACTGGTTGTTTATTCCGGACACAATGAGTTTTATGGTGTCTTCGGACAGGCATCCAGGTTGTCTTTGTTTAGGAGCAGAACGTTGACACAATGGTTCCTCAAGCTGCAGCGCCTTAGGACTTTTCTTCTGGCCCGGGATATTTATATTAAGATCTTTGGAGAAAAACTTACCCGGGAATCTGTTGTTGATCCGGGGACTTTTATGGGAACTGTAGCCAGAGAGGCAGGGATACCGGAAAATAGCCCAGTTTTCAAAAGGACAACGGATCAATTTGGTGAGAATATTGAGGCTCTGATTATTGCTGCAAAGAGGGCCAAGAAAGATATCCTAGTTTGTAACCTGGTGGATAATCTAAAAGATCTTAAACCTTTTGAATCTCTTCATGCTCCGGAATTTCCCGAATCTGCCCAACAAAAATATAATACCAAACTGCAAGGTGCTGGAATTTTATTGCAGCAGGATAAACCGGATCAGGCACTGGATGAGCTTGATAAGGTGCTTAATGAGGATTCACTATTTGCAGAAACACATTACCTTTTAGGTAAGTGTTATTACACTCTCGGTCAATTTTCCATGGCAAAGTCTCAGTTTGTTAGAGCAAAAGATCTGGATGTAATTCGTTTTCGGGCCCCTTCTCAATTTAATGTTATTATCAAAAATATATGCCAAAAATATCCGGGTACCCTGGTCGATGTAGAATCGGCATTCGAAAATGATTCCCCTCATCAAATTATTGGAAATAACCTCATTCTGGAGCATATCCATCCGACTGAGCGTGGTTATTATCTTATGGCGCGGGTTATTGCCACGACCATGTCACAGTCCGGCCTGGTGGCACCTGATTGGGATTGGTCACTGGATAAATCCGATAGCGCTTACCTGGCGATGAATAACCTGAGTCTCTTATCCCGTGAAATAGTAAATGCCGCGATTTTCCGCCTTACCTCTCATTGGCCATTTCCGAAAGCGAATCAGGAGCGAAAATACCAAAAAATAGGAACTGCAAGAACCGAGGAGCTGGCACTGGCGTATACTTCTCATCGGCAGGGAAGCTTGATCCGGTTACATCTGGATTTGGGATACGAGTACTTTATGAAAAATGATCTGAAAAATGCATTATCAGAATACCGGGCTGCTTTAGCCATTGAACCAAATTGTGAAGGATATAATCTCATTTCTCTGCTGTATTCCAGAGAAGTGGAACGGTTGCGAAAAGTTCCTGGAAATGTCCGGGCTGCATTACAGAACTTTCAAAATGCTTCCTACTATTTTGATCAGGGATTGTCTGAATGTCCTGATGACATTGAATTAAATTATAATCGGGGAGCACTTTATTCTTTGCTGAAGCAGGGATTGGATCAGTCGATATTATCATTTCAAAAAGTTCTGTCATTAAATCCTTCCCACAAAAATGCCCGATTAGGCCTGACCGGTGTCTATTTGCAGAAAGGTGATATAAAATCGGCTACGGCAAATTTAAGGAAAGCCATAAATATTTCACCACGAGAGCCTGATTACTATAAAGAACTTGCTCGAATTCTTATCATGACTAAAAATTTTACCCAGGCCAAAACATATGTTGAGACAGGGATTTCCTTAAATAATAGTGACCCGGAATTGCAGTCTCTATTGAAACGTTTAGAATCGGAGAAATAAGTTTTATCCATGCCGAAAGCCAATCTCACTAAAAATGATTTGATAAGAGCACCTTTGCCTCGAAAAAAAAGAATATTTTTTAACCTGCTGCTATTAATTCTTCCACTATTTCTTCTGATAATGTTTGAGCTGGGTCTGCGAATCGTTGGTTATGGGGAGAGTTATCCTCTGGTTAAAAAGGTAAAAAAATTTGGAAAAGAAAAGTATATGGTCAATCGGGAGGTGACTAAAAGATATTTTAACCTGCCCGATGATGTGATTCCCGAAGCTTCCGAGGAAATATTCGACTATCAAAAAAGACCAAATAGTGTGCGAGTCGTTTGTTTGGGCGGATCGACCACTGCCGGATTTCCTTATGAGCTGAATGCCACTTTCCCTTTCCAGCTCCAGTACCGTTTAAGAGATGCGCTTTTGGATTATTATGTTGAAGTTATAAATCTGGGAATTTCTGCCGTTAACAGTTATTCCGTGCTGGATCTGATGCCTGAGATTATAAAATTGAAACCGGATGCAATTTTAATTTATATGGGGCATAATGAGTTTTATGGAGCGTTTGGAACAGGATCCTCTCAGTACATCAGCAGTAATCGAAAGGTGGTGCTGCTTTACCTGAAGCTTAGAAGATTGCGTATAGTTCAGCTGATTTCAAATCTCATCCATTCTGCCGGAAGTATATTTTCTTCTGAAAGAAATAATGACGGTACTTCCTTGATGGAAACCATGGCCAGGAAACAGGAAATCCCGTATCAGTCTTCACAGGTTCAAAAAACAGCCAGAAATTTTGAAGAAAACTTAGATGAAATAATAAAATTGGCCAGGGATAACAACATTATAGTGGTAGTGAGCACCTTGGTATCAAATCTAAAGGATCAGAAACCCTTTGTCTCTCAGTTTTCCTCAGATCTCGATCCATACACAAGTCAGGAGTGTCAGGAGCTACTCATTCGGGGAAGAAGCTATTTAACGGCCGGGCAAAATAATCGGGCCGCACGGTGTTTCTCCCGCTTTGCCAAAATTGACTCAGGCTCAGCTGATTTTAACTTCTACTGGGGAAAGTTATTGCTTAAACAAAAGCATTATGTTAAAGCTTATAGCAAATTTTCACGTGCCCGGGATCTGGATATGCTTCGTTTTCGGGCTCCGGCGCTTTTCAATATCATCATTGAATCAGTAGCCCAAAAAACCAATGTTCCGGTAGTGAAAATGGATCAGGTATTCAGACAAGCCAGCAAGGATTCAGTACCCGGTGATGATTTGTTTTGTGATCATCTGCATCCGAATTTTAATGGCTACCGGTTAATGGCCCAAACCTTTTTTGAGGTTTTAAAAAAGATTCAATTTATTAATCCACCTAAAAAAATTGAATTTCAGGAGAACTTGCTTGATCAGACAAATTATAATAACATTATGTATACCTACTTAAAAGAAATGGGAAGTGTGACAGATTTAGATTTGGATTTTGGTTCCCTCCGGGCTTTTATTCTGACGAATCGCTGGCCATTTTCCAGTATTCCGGTAGATTTTAGTTTCTATAAGCCAATTGGGTCAGAAATAACTGCCAATCTTGCAAAGGCACATGCAAAAAAGAATCTCAACTGGGATGAAGCTCACTATCAGCTGGCAGACTATTACATTAAGGAAAAAGATTTTCAAAAAGCATTTGAGGAATACCGTGCAGTCAATCTCACCTATTATGAAAATTATTATCCCCATTTGAAAATTGGAGATTTATATGCACTGCAGGAGAATTATCGGCTTGCCCAGCACTGGTATAAAAATGCCCTGAATTATGATCCTCAAAATTTAAATATTCTGATTAAACTGGGGCAGATGGCGGTTCTGGAAAATAAATTTCAGGAAGCACTCTCCTATTTTAAAAATGTAACCAGTCATGACAAAAGCCTGTCTGATTTGAATGATCTTCAAAAGGCAACCGTTTATTACCTGATGAGTGTTAGTAATGCCAATCTTAAGAATTGGGATGAAGCTCAAAAGTACCTGAATTTATCATTAAGATTTCAGGAAAATTTTGTTCCTTCCTTAAAGCTGAAACATGAAATTGAATCATATCTTAAAAAATAGGATCATTAACGAATGCAATATTTTAAAATTATTTCACTCCTGATTTTCACTTTTATGTTCTTGAGTTGCAGCAAACATCCTGAAGATAAAATCGTTGCCCGGGTTGGCGACGAAGAGATTACTTTCTCTGAGTTTGACATGGATTTTAATTTGTATCCCCATTACCGTCAGAATTCGACCATGCGAAATGCCCGACTGGAGCAGATTAATTATATGATTGATCGGGTATATTTAAAAATGGCCGCTCAACAGGAAGGTTTGGATAAGAAGCCGGATATCACTGAAAAATTGGATTATATCAGATATAAAGAAATATTAAAACTGCTCTATGAAAAAAATGTATTGGACAGCATCCATATATCTGATGATGATGCCTGGCAGGAATATAAAAAAAGTAATATTCAGGTAAAAATGCGTCACCTTTTCGCCAAAACGAAAGAGCAGGCTGAAAAATATTTTCAGGAATTGCAGGCTGGAGCGTCTTTTTCGGAACTGGCGTTATCGTGCTTCAAAGATTCCATTCTGGCTCATAATGGCGGAGATTTGGGCTTTTTAAATATCACTGATTTGGATCCTTTATTGGTAGATAGCGTTTATAATCAGCGTATCGGACAATTCTCAAAACCCCTTCAATCAAGTTATGGATACCATATCATTCGGGTAGATGATATCAAGCAATCAGTATTTCTCAGCAAGGATTATTTTGAACAGAATAAGGATTATTATGTTAATTCACTTAAGACAAGACGTGCGACCCGTAGAAGTGCTGCATTTGTTTCAGAAGCACTTAAAGGAAAATCTGTAAATATTAATCCAAAAATTTTCAGGCGTCTTCTGACTATTAATAAAAGAAATGTTGCTATTAAACAGCAGGAATATCCATTTACTGTGCCGGCGGTTACCGATTTAGAATTACAAAAAATTAATGACTCAATTACTGACTTGAGTGATAGTGTTTTAGTAAGGTTTTCAAATGGTCAGTGGACTGTAGGGGAATTCCTGAATAAATTAAGCCAGATGCCACCCCTCCATCGTCCGGTCGTTAACCGTGAAAAAGAATTAGTTAATCGGATTCTTGATATGGTAAGGGATGAATTACTTTTGCAGGAGGCGATTCGTGAAGGGATTGAACAAGATCCTGAGTTAAAGAAAAATGTTTCAAAGTGGGAAAAAGAGTTACTGGCTGAAGAGTATTATAGACGTATTTATTGGGTTGATTATCAAAAACTCAATAGAGAAAAATGGCAAGATCGTAAGAACCTGCTGGCAGATATCAAGACGAAATATCCTGCCCGGATCGATACAACTTTATTATTTCATAATGTAACCAAAGAACAATTGGAAAAGCACCTGCCAAAGATAAATATAACCGTTCGTGAACCATATATCTGGTAATTCTTCCAATTGAATCGAATCGCTTGCCTCAATTGCCTGATATGCTAATGTCATTTTTAACATTTCGTAATTTTTTCTTGCCATAATAATTTTTAAGTTGTATTATTAGTCACAAGTTTTTGAGTGACGAATTGGGTTCACCGTATTTTCTCAAAAAATAAAGTAATAGAACTACAGTATTCACACACCTCAAATCGGGAGATTTAGCGTGAAAATAAAACATTTCTTCTCGATTTTATTAATTATTTTCATTCTTCCACTTTATATTTTCGCTGGTACAACCGGTAAAATTGTTGGAATTGTAAAGGATAAAGCTTCCGGAGACCCCCTGATCGGTGTAAACATTGTATTGGAGGGGACTACCTATGGGTCTACCACAGATCTGGATGGTTCATATCTGATACTGAATGTACCCCCTGGAAATTACACACTAACTTTCCAGTATATCGGCTACAGAGAAGTTAAGATTTCCGACGTAAATGTAAAAGTGGACGCTACCACAACAGTAAGTACGGAATTGCAGGAAGCTACGATTGATCTTGGCGAAACCATAGAGGTTATCGCCCAGAGAGAAATTGTGCAGAAAGATATGACTGGTTCACAATCCGAGGTTAGTGCAAATGAGATAAAATCCATCCCGGCAGATCAGTTTGAGGATGTACTTCAGTTACAAGCCGGCGTTAGCCGTGGTGAAGATGGTGGATTTCATATTCGTGGTGGTCGTTCTTCCGAAGTAGCTTACTGGGTAGATGGAATATCAGTCACTGACGTATATGATGGCAGCAATGCGGTGGAAATTGAGAATAATGCGGTTCAGAGTCTGCAGGTTATTAGTGGAACATTTAATGCAGAGTATGGTCAGTCGATGTCCGGCATTATCAACATTGTCACCAAAGATGGTGGAAATCAATATTCAGGGAGTATATCTGCCTACACAGGAGATTATATTTCTAATGCCGATAACATTTTTCAAAACATTGATAATGTTAGTCCTTCCGATCTTTACGATTTCAATGGAAGTTTAAGCGGCCCGGTACCATTTCTGAGTAAACGGGCTAATTTTTTTGCTAATGTTCGTTATAACTACACAGATGGATACCTTTACGGCCGGCGGGATGTAAATGTTGATGGTTCTCAGGGAGATCGGGCTTATGTGCCGTTGAATAATACTACCTGGTATTCCGGTCAGGGTAAACTAAGCTATAATTTAACCAACCTAATGAAGTTGCAGATTGGTTTTAATTATGAAAACAAAGATTTCCGGGAATATGATAATTACTATCGCTTTAATCCCGACGGACATTTTTACAAATTTCAATGGGGTTATAACGGAACAGTGACCCTCAATCATACCTTGAATACCACTACCTTTTATACCCTCAAATTTGCCCGATTTGAAAAGAATTTTAAACAATATGTTTTTGAAAATCCCAATGATCCGCGGTATGTAAATAATCTGGATAGCATGTTTGCCACATCCGAATATCAGTTTTCGAAGGGTGGTCAACAAAATGAGCATTTTAATCGCACGACCTTGACCGATATCGTTAAATTGGATTTAACCTCACAGATCTCCAAAAGACACCTGATTAAAACCGGTTTTGAGGGCAGAGTTTATAATCTGGATTATTTTAAATTCAATATTATTGATGCTTTTCCTGAGAATGATACCCTGTTTCAGGCAACACAACCAGAACCGGACAATGTGAATTATAACAAATATAATGTTAAACCGGTGGAATTTTCATTTTATGTTCAGGATAAAATGGAATACGAAAATTTTATCCTGAACATCGGGGTACGGTTCGATTACTTTGATTCCAAGGGTAAATTATTGACTGATCCTCAGGATCCAAATATCTATAGCCCGGTGAAAAAGGAGAATGAAGAATTAACTCTGGAACAGAGGAGGTCAACTTGGTATAAGGATGCCTCGCCCCGGTATCAGGTTTCACCCCGGATTGGTATGGCCTATCCCATAAGTGCCACCGGCGTTATCCATGCATCTTATGGACACTTCTTACAGATGCCGGATTTTCAATATCTTTACGAAAATCCCGATTTTAAACTAAACCCCGGTATTGATAATGTGGTAGGAAATGCCGATCTGGAAGCCCAAAAGACAGTGATGTATGAAATTGGATTGCAGCAGGAGATTACCCCCGTGCTTGGTATTGATGTAACGGGATTTTATAGGGATGTCCGCAACTGGGTAGGAACATCGCCACTGATTGAAACCTATCGTTCGAATCTTTCCTATTCTCAATATGAAAACCGGGACTATGCCAATGTTCGTGGAGTGACAGTTTCCTTAAACAAGCGCATGGATAATCATATCGCCGGCAATTTATCTTATACTATGCAAGTTGCCGAAGGTAGCGCTTCCGATCCCAAAGATGCCTTTAATGATATTAAGGATAATAAAGAACCTCGTAAATCGATAATTCCCCTAGATTGGGACAGGCGCCAAATTATAAATGGAAACGTATTTCTTAGTTATGGGACATTAGGTGTTAGTTTGTTAGGGAGATATGAGACCGGTTTACCATATTCTCCGGAATTTGTCCAGGGTGCAACCCGAGGTGCTAATGTCCAGTCCGGATTCTCAACACTGCAGGAGAACAGTGGTCGGCGTCCAAATTTATTGACTTTTGATCTACAGCTTACTAAAGATTTTTACCTGGATATGGCTGGCCGGAGAAGCAAATTTCAATTATTCGGTAAGGTATATAACCTGTTTGACCGCAGAAATGAACAAAAAGTATGGGGTGATACCGGAAGAGCAACCTATACATTAAAATTGCAAGGTCAAGGTGGTGCTCTGGCAGATCCGCGCTGGGTCAATCAACCGGATTATTATACAGAGCCAAGACGAGTTCAAGTTGGTGTTTCATTTGATTTTTAAACACAAAGGATGATCTATGAAAGTAATCTACTTCATAGTTTTACTTTTCTTTTCTTTGACAATATTTTTTCCTGAATCATCGATAGGTCAGTATTATAAGACCTCGAAAGGCGATCCCTTTGCCAGAAAAGGGCATGTCCATAGTGGCAATCAGATAAGAACCAGTTTTTTCAACTATGGTTTTATCGGTCGCCGGAGTAACCAGCCAAATGATTATGGCGGTGAATGGCCAATTAACAGTGGACACTTTTATGTCGGTGATATCAGCGTAATGGTCGGTGCAGAGGTAACCTTACCAAATGGCCAAAAGATTACTCCCGTCACAGTCGCAGACGGACCAAGAGGAAATAACGAATATAATCCAAACGACCCAACCGATTTCTGGGGATGGGAACCACTCGCCGGCTTTGACAATCCGGATACCAATATTGTGGCTATGAGTCACCGTCCGCAAAGCTGGCCGGCAAGCTGGCCAGATCGTCGAAACGATATATCTGATCCCGGTTGGCCGGGTCAATGGAACGGCTATTTCGGGAAGGATCAGTTTAACGCAGACCAGGAAAGCTACTGGGTAATGGATGACAGTCGGGATAAAGAATTTGTGAATGGGTATGACTTTTATCCGGATTCTACTAATCTCGACCGAGGTGGCCTGGCGCTGCTGGCTAATGTACGTGGATTGCAATGGTCCCAGACGCTGGCGCAGAATACGATATTCTGGCTGTATGATGTTACAAACGTTGGAACAACTAATTATGACAAAGTAGTTTTCGGTATGATTGTCGGTACTACGATTGGTGGAGATGGTGATACCAATGATGATAACTCCGAATTTGATGCCTTGGAAGATTTAACCTATTCCTGGGATTTTGACAATATTGGTAATACCGGATGGACACCTGTGGGTTATATGGGGTATGCATTTTTAGAGAGTCCCGGTAACCGCCTGAATGGTTTTGATGATGATAATGACGCTGTCAATTTTGCTCTCACTTCCCCTCACTTCATATCTGACTCCCTTTTACTGCCCCGTATTGTTGCAGAGGGTGATCCAGTAATAACTATTGATTATAGCAAATTTGATTTTCCTCGTCAGGTAGTAAATTTGCCGGCAAATGGAATTACTTATACTGCCCATGGCAAAACCTATCAGGTAAACCCTGGCGATACTCTGGTAGAAGAACCATTCAATAATATTGATGATAATCTGAATGGTCTGATCGATGAAAATACAGAAATTGAGGGAGATGGCATTGATAATAATAACAACGGTCTGGTAGATGAACCAAATCCACAGATCGGCTTAGCTTATTTTGATTATCGTTCCGGAGACACACTAAATCCGATGATTGATGAAGGTCGTGATGATGGCATCGATAACGACGGAGACTGGAATGTACTGACCAACGATGATGTCGGCCTGGATGGTAAACCGAGTACCGGTGATTTTGGAGAAAACGACGGTATGCCGACCTCAGGATATCAGCCGGATCCGGTCACCGGTTTATTGGTAGATACCGGTTTGCCTGGCGAACCTAATGTCGATAAAACCGATATCGATGAATCCGATCAGATCGGTTTAACCAGTTTCTACTTTTTTGCACCGTTTAATGTGGTAAAATTAAATAATGATGCCCAGTTATGGAATACCCTCCGGCCCGGATATTATAATGTTGGTCAATTAAATAAAGACGGTGATTTTATCTATGGCACGGGTTATTTCCCACTGCGGTCGGAACAGACTGAGAGAATCTCCCTTGCTTTTTTCTTTGGAAATAATTTGGCAGATATATACCGGACAAAAAAGACTGTCCAATTGATCTATGATAATAATTATAATTTTGCTAAAGCCCCATTGCTGCCCACAGTGAAAGCTTTTGCCGGGGATAAGAAAGTTACACTCTACTGGGATAGCAAAGCGGAAGATAGTTTTGATCAAATTTCCCTGGTCCAGACCGGAAATGGATTCGATTTTGAGGGTTATAAAATTTATCGGGCAACCTTTCCCAGCTGGGATGAAACCGGGGTCGTGACCAATGTATTTGGAAGTCGGGTGGCTGATGTTCCAATTGCCCAGTTCGATTTGGTAAATGCAGATAGTGGATTCTTCCCGGTACTTGATCCTCAATCCGGTGCAACGTTTTACCTGGGAGATAACACCGGACTTGTTCACACTTTTACTGATACCTCAGTGAACAATGGATTTCAGTATTTCTATGCCGTAACATCGTATGATCATGGCATTAGTAGTGGCGATGTTCTTCAACCGGCTGAAACATCTAAATTTGCAGCAATTACCCCCAGTGGTAATGTTGAGTTAGGACAGAATGTGGTTGTGGTACGTCCCGAAGCTCCGGCTGCTGGATATGTTCCCCCGGGACAAGCAATGGAAACACTGGAACATGTTTCAGGTGATGGAACCGGAAGAATTCTGGTTGAAGTAATCGATCCATCGGTGATTAAAGATAATCATCAATATGAAATAACTTTTCAGGACACCAATTTTTTCAGAGAAACCAAAAGTTTTTCTGTCAAGGATTTGACTGCCGGTACAACAATTGTGAGCAATAACCCAAAGCTAAATGTTGATGCAACAATTGTTGATGGTGTAAAAATCCACATTATGAATAATGCAACTACCATTACAGATAAACAGAATGTTCGATGGACTGATACAACCCGCAGTATTATTCTTCCTGTTCCGGGCTCCGGTTGGTCCCGACTCTCACTGGGACTGGCGCAGGGTAGAGCTTATCCGGCTAACTACCAGTTGGAAGTTGGAGAACTTGGCGTTGATTCTTCAGCTGGTATTTTTGTATTTTCATTAGGTGGATCAAAATTTCCTACTAATTTTAGAATAAAAAATTTATCAGAAGACCGATACATTAAATATAATTTATATGATATCGGTGGAGGGACACCAGGTGTGCTCGACCAACAAGATTTAATTGTGATGTTTGAGCTTGATACCACTGCAGCAAAATTGACCTATCAGATCAGAATGGGTGACGATACTACTGCAGTATTACCTCAAAACGGTGATACTTTATATCTTCCGGTAAGGAAGCCATTCCTGGATTATGATGTCTTTCAATATACAGTTACCGGTGCAAAAGAAGACCGGCAATTAGCCCAAAATCAACTGGACGAGATCAGGGTGGTACCTAATCCTTATATCGCCGCAGCTGCTTGGGAACCAAAAAATAATTACAGCAGTGGACGAGGGGAGAGAGCAATACATTTTATTGGATTGCCCCAAAAATGCACCATCCGAATTTACACTATTCGGGGAGAACTAGTAAATACAATTGAGCATAACTACCCCATAACTAATGGTACCGCCGATTGGAATTTACTAACTCAGGATCAATTGGATGTGGCTTACGGTGTATATATCTATCATATTGATGCCCCGGGTATTGGAGAGAAGATCGGCAAATTTGCGATTATTAAGTGATCGACACAATAAATTTGAGCGTAAAAACGAGGTCATAAAATGAAACATCGGTTTCAATACATTTTAACAACTGTGCTGATTGTGGTCCTCTTTGCTCAATTGAGCGCACGTGACGTTACCAAAGTTGGCACTACAGCTGCACCGTTTTTGACCATCAGTGTTGGTGCGCGGGCTATGGGCATGGGTGGTGCTTTTGCTGCAGTTGCCAACGATGCATCAGCCATGTTCTGGAATGTTTCAGGAATTGCCCAACTTCAGAACACAGCAATTATTTTTAATCACTCGGAATGGTTGGCAGATATCAATTTTGATTATGCCGGGGTAGTGGCACCACTGTCCACTCTGGGTACGGTCGGGTTCAGTGTTACTTCACTAAGTATGTCTGATTTTGAACAAACCACCGAATTAAGTCCTTATGGTACCGGAGTTACTTTTTCCGCCGGAAGTATTGCTTTTGGTCTTTCCTATGCTCGAAAACTAACCGATAAATTTTTAATCGGATTCAGCGGCAAATATGTTCGTGAGCATATCTGGAATACCCGGGCAACGGGGTTTGGGCTTGATATTGGAACGTTATTTACCACACCCTTCAATGGGCTGAGAATAGGATTGAGCATTTCCAATTTTGGCACTAAAATGCAAATGTCGGGTGACGATTTATTGGTTCAGGTCGATATAGATCCCACAATTAGCGGCAACAACGACCGGATCAATGCAATTCTTCAGACTAACAAATTTGACCTTCCGCTGTTATTCAGGTTTGGACTTTCCATGGATGTTTTACAAACTGAAATGAGCCGGATCACCCTGGCAGCCGATGCTCTGCATCCAAATGATAATGCTGAGAGCGTAAATGTGGGTGGGGAGTACCAGTTTAAGGATTTGATTGCTCTGCGTGCCGGATATCGTTCGCTCTTCCTGCCGGATAGTGAAGAAGGATTTACCGCAGGTGGCGGATTAAATTACCGAATTTCCGGTTTTGGATTCCGCCTGGATTATGCCTATGAGGATTTTGGCAGATTAAATAATATCCAGAAATTTACTGTACAATTAATATTTTAAAGTGATCATTTAGATGACAATTTTTCTAATTTACATATTTTGCTGGTTAAAAAACCAACAACTTAATCCCATCACACTTAATTAAGGAGGTATTCTTATGCGTAACAAATTTACCGTGTTTGCGCTGGCAATACTGACCCTGTTGCTTGTTTCGGGCTTTGCGATTGGCCAGGCGACACAGTTCGAAGTTTTGTTCAATTGCAATATGTCTGTACAGAAGCTATCAGGGTTATTTGACCCGCTTACGGACACCTTGGATGTTCGTGGTAGTTTTAATGGTTGGGCTGGACCAACCGATCTGCTCGATCCTAATCCGCTGAATGATGATTTATACCAAGCTGTAGTATTCGATTCTTTAGTCCCAGTCACAGATACCGTATTCTACAAATATGTAGTTACTGCGGCTGGTAATACCATTTGGGAAAATGTGACAATTGATCCAATTGGCGGAAACCGCTGGTTCAACACCACTGGTAATGAACCGGATCTGAACGGAAATCAGATTCCAGACGTATTACTGGACACGGTCTACTTCAGCGATGTAAGTCCAACTGACATCTTTACCCAACAGACCGATATTGTTTTTGAAGTGGACATGAGACCTGCATTCAAATTCCTGGCTGATAGTGGCAACATTGGATTTCCTGATGGTTCAGGAAATGTTGTGAATTCTATTGACACAGTTTATTTTGCTGGTGGCGCTCCACTGACTGATCCGGAATTACTTTGGGTGTGGGATTTCCCGAACGATCCCAGAATTAAGGACTTGAAGACCAATGACGATGGTATAGATGGTGACCTGATGGCTGGTGACAGTGTCTGGTCAATCACTATCACCTTCATGCCTGGGGCTGCTAAAGTACTGTCCTGGAAGCATGGCATTGCCGGTCTGGCTGCTGGAGTTGCTCCGGTTGTTCCATTGGATAATGAAGCAGGCTTTGCCGAAAATCATACTGATGATGTTTCTACTCATGGAGGTAGAGTTCATTATCAATTTGGCGATAATGGTTCCTACTATAATCTCTATTTGGGAATTAATCCGGCGCAGAATTTCTACAATCTACCGGAATCTTATCTTTTGAGCCAGAACTATCCCAATCCATTCAACCCATCTACCAAAATTGCCTATGCAATTAACAAACGGGTAAAAGTTTCCATGGAAATTTACAATGTGGTTGGACAAAAAGTACGTACACTATTCTATGGTATCCAATCTCCTGGCACCTATGAACTCGTTTGGGATGGCAAGAATGACATCGGCCAGCAAGTAAGTTCAGGTGTGTATCTGTACAAATTTACCGCTGGTCAGAGTACGGAAGTTCGCAAAATGATGTTGATGAAGTAATTTGTTAAATTGATGACTATTAGTAAAACAGGCCCGGGATATTACCGGGTCTGCTTTACTAAAGATTCTGGATTTACTTTTCTTTATTATTTCGGTTATACATTTTACTCTACATTTGTTATTCATACCACTGCGTCATGAATAGATCATGAAAAATATTCAATCGGATAAATCTGGCTTTTTGAAAACAGGGGAATTTTGATGACCATTCTCGATTACACAATTGTGATTGTTTATCTGGTAAGCATGGTGGGAATTGGTGTTTACT
>CAZTXJ010000067.1:0-12874 GCA_964617285.1 uncultured Calditrichaceae bacterium
CAGGGTTTCCACTGAATGCGAGGCTCGGTTATGAAATTCAAGGTGAAATATCTCTTCCCAGACATTGTAGGAAATTTGAATATCCATTTCCCGCTGCTGAACCATTTCTCCACCTGAACCTGTCGCCATAATTTCAGCATGCAGAAGTATTGGTAATCCGGCCAATAATTGTTTGCGGATGCTTTCCCCAAAAATATTCTGAAAACCGATTTCCACCATTACCGAATCGTGTGACAAATACGGGAGGACAGGTGAGATCTGGTAATTCTGGGCATAGCTGTTGGATGTCCCGTAAAACAAGATCAGGAATATTAAAGAACACCAACGACTATTAGAATTCAAACCCAATCGCACCTATCCTTATAAACCTATATCTATTGCGGACAATCAGTATCTTCCAACATCTCATTCCAGCAATGCCAGTCCGTATCGCCAAAATGATTTTCATCCTGGACCCGCCCTGCTTTGCTTTCCCGGCTCCATTCGATTAAAGTATGATTATCCAGTCCCTTGTTATAAATGTCATAGAACGCATCGAAAGTTGTAGAATCGGTGATGCCGTAAAAGATGTACCCGCCATTTTCCGGTCCGTTGGGAACGATATTGGTATATTTGATATCCGCCGTTCCGGCATTAACATCCCGGTTCCATTCAATTAACAGAAGCGGTGTGGGATCGTCCGGTTTGTTATAGACCGTCCAGGTGCCGTGGGTACCTGGCAGATCGGCATTGCCTTCGTACCAGAGAAAATCAGTATATGCGCCGGCCTTACTGATATACATTTCCCATTCCGTGCCTTCGTTGGAAATCGACCCATAGAGTTTTGCAGTATGGGTTATATTAAATACTTTGAAGGAATAGGACCAGAGCCACTTCCCATTGGGCTGCTGGACCGGTTCATGCCGGAACGATTCCAGAAAGGCACCAACCGGCACGGCCAGACCTATGGTAATAAAAGTATTCCAGAACAAAACATTGAATGCGGCATGACCCCAGTTTTGATAAGACAAGAGATAATTTCCCGGTATGCCATCCGAATTGACTCCACCGGTGGTATCCTGTGAGGTAAAAAATTCAAAATCCATCAGAAAGGAAGAAGCGGGTGGAATAGCAGGCGGTTTTTCCTCGGGACCACTGCTGTCTTTGGAACAACTGAACAGGATCAGAAATACCGTTACTAAAATTAATGATGTCCAAAAATTAATATTGCTTCTTAAAATCTTCATGATCTGAACCCTCCATTTTGATTTAACTAAAATCACTTTCTTAATCCTTATAACTTATTTGGTTAAAAAGTATGGCCGAGTGACAAATGCACCCGGAATTCGTATTCCGGAATGGGATAAGCAAAATCCAGACGAACCAGACCAATAATCGGCACCCTGACCCGGAATCCATATCCCAGGCTGGATTTGAGCCGGCTTGCATCAAATTCATCCGGCTTGTTCCAGGCTTCCCCGATATCATAGAAAAGCACACCGGTCAGGAATTGTCTGGGAAACTTGTTCCGGGTAATCGGAAAACGAAATTCGGCGCCGCCCTGAACCAGGTATGAGGCATATCCCAGCGGATTTAAACTCCGGTCTTTATAACCCCGGAGAGAATTGGGACCACCCAGGTAAAATTTCTCGTAGAACGGTGCCTGGTCATCTACCCACCCGCCGCGAATCCTGGCGGCAATCACCCAATCGTTGACCAGCGCCTGATAGCGACGAATATCCAGAATAACTCTTTTATAATCCTCGAAGGCTCCGAGTTGGGTACTCACCTGATCCAGGGCCAGGCTTCCCCACCAGCCGCCCACCGGATAAAACACCTGGTCGCGGGTATCCACATTCAGACTGACGATGATCCGACCGACCTCTTCCTTCTGACCGGAAAAAGGTTGCAATACCGGCGGTAAAGCGAAAGTGGTATCATTATCCGGTTTCTTCATAAAATCATCTGCGGTAAATGTTTCCCGCACCAGCTCAAACCATAAATATTTGAGCAATCCACGATTTGCATTCAGTCCTATGCTCAATCCACCGCTCTTCACATGCTGCAGGTATTTCACATCCTCCAGGTAATGGACAAACTGGCGATCCCGGGAAAACAGGTTTATTCCCAGATTCAAATCCGAACCCATGATGTTGGGACGAAGATAGGATATATCCAATCCGGTGACCCGGTCGCCAATCAGGAATTCCGCGCCAAAGTAATTTCCCCGTCCAAAAAAATTATCGAAGCGAATACCCAGCGGACTGATATACCATCCATCCAATTCATTAAATCCGCTTTTGAACTGGAAGGAGGGCCAGCGCCGCTCCCGGATTTCTATATAAACGTTGATAAAACCCTTTTCCTCACCGGGCTGGGTATAGACATTCACACTCTTAAAAAAATTGGATCCTTCCAGCCTGGCAACATTTTTCCCCAATCGTTCCTTATCTATGGAATCGCCCACTTTAAAATCCAGCAGGGAGAGAATAACGTTCTTCTGGGTTTTGGTATTCCCGGTAATATTTATGGAAGAAACTACCAGAGAGGCTGAGGAATTTTCATCCTGTCCCAAGCCCTGTGACGACATCAGAAAAAGCGAGAGACAGAAAATGCTGATAAACAATCCGGAAAAATGAATTTTTCTCATGATCGTATGTTGCTGTTGGAGCAGGAACCAAATTTTCTGATAATTTAACATGTCGTTACTTTTAATTTATGAGATTTATACTTTCTTTTCAAGAACAGATGCATCGGAAAAAAGAGGGGCATCAAGCCCCCCTTAAATCTCTCCATCGAAATTAATAACCACTCACGATTTCTGACTTCCCTTCACTGTTGGTTATCTTCATCTCTCCATTCTGATTCACGGTGACGTTATAGGTTATTTCATTCTCAGTAACGGTACCTTCACCGCTGCCATCGGGATTGAAATGCAGGTAGATGATCACCAGTGGCGGTTCTCCATTGAGATAGGCCTGCTGATTCTGGTAGACCTTTAACCATATCTCGCCACTGCCATCGCTGTACAAAATTGCATTTATCAGACTGAAATATCCTTTGGGACCGATATAGTGACCTTCCACTTCCTGGTATTCAGGATAATGGGTCACCAGCAAATCCGCTTCGGAACCATCACTCTTGTGGCCGACCAAGTGGGTATTCTTCAGACCATCTTCGAAATATTCATCAATTTCCAGTTCACTGGTATCCAGCAGCCCATTGGCAAAAAATATTTTTTCATTCAAAAGCATATGACTGGAGGAATCTGCCGGATTAAGGGTCACATCGGCGGATTGTTCAATCTTATTCAGGATATAACCATTGGGAAAATCAACCAGCCTGGTAAAGCTGGCATGGTTATCATCCTCTATCCGGTCAAAAGTACCGCTCACTTCCGTTCCATCCCGCCAGCGTTCGGTAAAGTCCCCGGTGTAATCGTTGTTAAAATTCACCGTTTTTTGCAGATAGGTGCCATCCCGGTAATCCAGGCGCTCATTAATATGCCCGGATTCATCCGGATTCAATTCCAGTTCCTGGGTCAGTTCGCTTAACCGGGTTTGCTCACCGTACCAGACATGATTGTTCAGTATCGCACCGGTCACCTGGTTTGTCTGGTCCCAGTCGGTGGCTTCGGCATTTGCCTCAATCTCACTCACATAGAAACCGTCCTTAAACTCGCTCAGCTTATATAAATTGAGGAAACGATCGTCGGTCGAATCATTCAGGGTATAATTCAGATCCACCCGGATTTGAGTGGAATCGTAGGATAGCTTCAGCTGGTTGGGAAACTGATAGATAGCTTCATAGTACCGGGCAATACCGGTCTCGGTATTATAATAGAGCGCTTTTCTGACCGACATATTTAAAACCGGATCGGTCCAGTCTATAAACCAGATGAGCGAGTCACCGGTTTGCAGACTCTCAGTTACATTTTCACTAAACGCTTCCCGCAGACCGTTATTCAGTTTATGATATTCCCTATTGAGCTGGGGTGTCGAATAGATTCCGCCGTATTCGCTCTCGTTTAAATTATCCTCGCCGGTGACAATGCTGTTTACCTGTTCCACCGAACTCAGGGAGTGAACGGTCTGCCAGGTGCTGGTCAAGCCTTCTTTTGCCGACTGGCTGACTTCAAAATCGGCGCTTCCCGGATCAATTGTGCTCTTTTCACAACCGGGCATGAACAGAAGACTCGTCAGCATTACCATTAAGACGATTAATACAAAATTCCCTCGTAACATGGTTGTCCTCCTTCTGGCTTTGGTTTGTTTCTTCTTTTTCTGTTCGACTAAACTCATGACTTCTTCCTCCTTAAAAGTTTTTGAAATCCGTTTCACTGTATCGCGTTACATCTGCTCCAAATTTTACAGAAACCATGCCAGTTAGGTATAATATCGACTCAAGCCATTAATTATTAAGATATTATATAATGCTAAAGGAAATGAAAAATCCCGAATAAAGTGTGAGCTCACATCACAGGTGTGAATATTTCACCACAGCAGGCAAATAAAATAGATCACCGGCCAATTCTCAATTGACTCTGTCCAAATATTTTGTTTTATTATGTCCCAATATTATTTTATCGAAACTTGATGCTTTCAGATAGATTTCAGTTAAGTGTTTCATTCCCCATTTTTTACATCCAGACATTCAGGTTTCGGAAATTTTAGTTCACCATATCACAGGTTTATCGATATGAATAGACTTCTTCGTTTTTATATATTTTTAATGATTCTCCCAATTTTCATCGCACAACTGCCCGCAGCACCAACCCAGAACATGGATGCAGCGGAGATTGAATTAGCCATAAAAAAATTGCAGGTACTGGGCAGTGCACTTTACATTGCCGCCCATCCCGATGACGAAAACACCGCCCTGCTGGCTTATCTCTCCAAAGGAAAACTAGTCCGCACCGGCTATCTGGCACTTACCCGGGGCTCCGGGGGACAAAACCTGATTGGTCCGGAACAGGGTGAGATGCTGGGTGTTTTGAGAACGCAGGAACTCCTGGCCGCCCGGAGAATTGATGGCGCCGAACAATTCTTTACCCGGGCCGTCGATTTTGGGTATTCCAAATCACCGGAAGAATCGATCGGGATCTGGGGGAGAGATAAGGTTCTCTGGGATATGGTCTGGATTATCCGGAATTTCCGTCCCGATATCATCATTACCCGCTTTACCCCGGAAGTCGGGGGACATGGTCATCACCGGGCATCGGCCATTCTGGCACTGGAAGCATTTAAAGCCGCGGGAGATCCCCAAAAATTTCCGGATCAGCTAAAATACGTGGAAACCTGGCAACCCAAAAGGGTACTGTGGAATACCTGGCGTCCTGCCTTGAAACAGATGAATATCGATACCGCATCGATTCCCTGGGTGGATCTGGGCAGTTTCAACCAGCTTCTGGGAAAATCCTACGGCGAGATTGCCGCCCTGAGCCGGAGCATGCATAAGAGTCAGGGATTTGGTGCGGCCAGCCGCCGGGGTGAATACCGGGAATATTTTCAGCTTTTGGCGGGAGATCCGGCCAGTAAGGATATTTTTGAGGGGGTTGATCTGGGTTGGGGCCGAATTCCGGATGGCGCTAAACTAAACGTTGAGATACAAAAAATTCTTGATAATTATGATCCGGAGAATCCGGCCGGGAGTCTGCCGGCCTTGCTAAACCTCTATGGAGAGTTTGAGAAACGGGATTCCAATTACTGGATCAGAAAGAAAAGGGCGGAACTGCTGAAAATTATCCGGTCCTGTGCCGGCCTATGGCTGGAAGCCAGTGCCACAGAATATTTTGTCACTCCCGGAAGCAATCTCCCCCTGAACCTAAGTGCCCTCAACCGATCTGATTTCCCTCTAAAACTTGAGAAAGTCGCTTTCAGTGTCAATGGCAGCGATACCACCTTATCAGTCCCGCTCCCGGATAATAAAATTTTTTCTGTTTCAACCAGTATGAAAATCCCGGAAAAGGAAGACTTTTCCATCCCCTACTGGTTAAGGGGCGATCAATATTACGATAATCTGAAGATTACCCATCCGGAAATGATCGGGCTGGCCGAGAATCCACCGGCTTTAACCGTAAAGTTTTATTTGCAGGGCCAGGATCAAACACTGGAATACGATGTTCCGGTAACCTACAAATGGACTGATCCGGTGGAAGGGGAACAATACCGGCAGGTACTAATCACCCCGCCCGCTACTGTTCATTTTACTGAACTTGTCTATGTTTTTCCGGACAAAAACAGTAAAGAGCTGAAAGTACAGGTTAAAGACCTCACCGGTCCGCTAAGCGGAACAATAAGTCTGAATCTTCCCGAGAACTGGAAGGTTTCCCCTGTCCGGCAGCCATTTGAGCTTAAAGAAAAAGGAAATCAGATCAATGTCTTGTTTACTGTGACGCCACCGGAGAATCTGAACGAAAGCACGGTTTCCGCCAATCTAACAATCGGGGACATTTCCTATAACTATGATATGGATGAAATCAATTACCGGCACATCCCGGTTCAGACAGTGCTGCAGAAAGCCCAGGCCAAACTGGTTCGGGCAGATCTGGCAACCGCAGAGAAACACATTGGCTACATTATGGGACCGGGTGATGATATACCTCCCCTGCTTACCCAGGCGGGCTATCAGGTAAGCCTGCTCAATGAATCCGATATCACTGCCGAAAACTTATCCAGCTTTGATGCGGTTGTAACCGGAATCCGGGCCTACAATACCGATGACTGGTTGAAGTATAAACAAAATACTCTGCTGAACTACGTTTATCAGGGTGGAACATTGCTGATGCAATACAACGTTACCCGCAATCTGGTGATGGATAATTTGGGTCCCTTCAGTTTCGATATTTCCCATGACCGGGTGACCGTAGAAGATGCACCGGTGACCTTTCTGTTGCCGGATCATCCGGTTCTCAATTATCCGGAAAAGATCACCGAGTCTGATTTTAGCGGTTGGGTGCAGGAGCGGGGACTCTATTTCGCCGATAAGTGGGATTCCAACTATGAAACCCCACTGGCCTGCAATGACCCGGGGGAAGAACCCAAACCAGGCGGACTTTTGATCGCAAAATATGGTAACGGCACTTTTATTTACACCGGCTATGCTTTTTTCCGACAGTTGCCGGCAGGCGTACCCGGAGCTTTCAGACTTTTCGTCAATCTAATCTCAGCCGGGGATAATCATGCTGCAAAATAAACAAGCAACACCAGACAAGGTAGAAAAGCCTCCGCTGTTTAAAACCTGGAAAGCCTGGTACATTCTGGTGATTTCAAATTTGATACTTTTTATTCTGTTCGCTTATGCACTGACAAAAATCTTTGAATAATTCAAGAGCAAAAAAAATTCCACCAAATAAAATTTAAGAATCAATTCTCACAAAATTGGAAAGTACAAGGTTATGGACAAAGAAAAAATTTTAAGAGAAAGACTGCTTTACCTCCTGCAGGGTAAGGGAGCGCATGTGTCGTTTGAGGATGCAATTGCCGATTTTCCGGAAGAATACCGGGGAAAGAAGTTTCCCGGCTTACCCTATACCGCCTGGCAGTTGCTGGAACACATGCGGCTTGCCCAATGGGACATTCTGGATTTCAGCCGGAACCCGAAATATGAATCAATGAACTGGCCTGATGATTATTGGCCAAAAGAGGAAGAACCACCGGAGAAAGATTCATGGGACAATAGCGTAAAGATGTTCCTGCGGGACCTGAAGGATATGCAAGCCCTGGTCAAGAATCCGTCCGTTAATTTGTACTCAAAAATTCCTCACGGGTCGGGTCAGAATATCCTGCGGGAAGCGCTGCTGGTGGCCGATCATAATGCCTATCATCTGGGCGAAATGGTATTGCTGCGCAAAGTTTTTGGCATCTGGATACGATAAACGTACACTCGATATTCCTTCAGAATCGTAATTTTAACACTGTTTCAGGATATGCGGACATTAGACTGGATTATTTTAATAACATCCCTTCTTTTTATTGTCTCATACGGAGTATATAAAGGACGGGGCAGTAAAAATATCGAAGGGTATTTACTGGCAGACCGCAAAATGCGCTGGCTGCCGGTTTTGCTCTCCATTATGGCTACCCAGGCAAGTGCCATAACTTTTCTGTCTGCTCCCGGCCAGGCTTATGTGGACGGCATGCGTTTCGTCCAGTTTTATCTCGGTCTTCCAATAGCTATGATAATCCTGTCAATAACGGCAGTACCGCTTTATCACAAGCTCAAAGTGTACACTGCTTATGAATATCTGGAAAACCGGTTCGATGTAAAAACCAGATCGCTGGCGGCACTGCTGTTCCTCACCCAGCGAGGACTTGCAGCAGGATTAACCATATTTGCACCTTCGCTTATACTTTCAATACTGCTGGGGTGGAATCTGTTCTTAACCAACCTTATTATTGGAACACTGGTTATTATCTACACCACTTCCGGCGGTACCAAAGCAGTGAGCTGGACCCATTTCCAGCAAATGCTGATTATCACCCTGGGCATGCTGACTGCTTTTTTTGTGATGCTGTATCTGTTGCCCAAGGACGTTTCACTGCTCGAAGCTGTTCAGGTGGCCGGGAAAATGGGGAAAATAAATATTATCGATTTAAAGTTCGACCTGGGTAACCGCTATACCATCTGGTCCGGAATATTGGGTGGACTATTTTTACAGCTCTCCTATTTTGGCACAGATCAATCGCAGGTGCAACGATACCTCACTGCCAGATCGATCGGCCAGAGTCGTCTGGCGCTTCTTTTTAACGGGATCGTCAAAATTCCCATGCAATTTTCCATTCTATTTTTAGGGGCGATTCTTTTCGTTTTTTATCAGTTTCAAACGCCCCCGCTTTTTTTTAATTCGGTTGAAGTGCAAAAAATAAAATCCAGTCAACTTGCCCCTGAATTCCATAATGTGGAAGAAAAATATGAGGAGGTCTCCCAGCAGAAACGGGCCGAGGTGCGTAACCTGATCACCGCTTTCCGGTCCGGTGAGGATGGCAGGATCGAACAGGCCAATCAGCAGCTGCAAAATATAAAATCGCAAGCAGATGCCATTCGGGACCAGGGTATACAAATTATGAAGAAAAACAATCCCGATATGGATACCAGAGATACCAATTATATTTTTCTTTCTTTTGTGGTGAAGTATTTACCGGTGGGGGTTATTGGATTAGTGCTGGCGGTGATATTTGCCGCATCCATGTCCTCCACCGCTTCAGAACTGAATGCCCTCGCTTCGACCACCGTGGTGGATATTTACAAACGATTGATCAAAAAGGATAAGGATGATCGCCATTATCTGAAAGTATCCCGCATGGCCACTTTCTTTTGGGGGATTTATGCCATTCTGCTGGCACAGACGGCCAGCCGGCTGGGTTCCCTGATCGAAGCGGTAAATATTGTGGGGTCGCTTTTCTATGGGACAATTTTGGGAATCTTTCTGGTGGGATTCTATATGAAGTTCATCCGGGGAACAGCGACATTTTATGCGGCTATTATCGCCGAATTGATTGTCCTGTTCTGTTTCTTTTTCACCGGCATCACCTTTCTCTGGTATAATGTGATCGGTTGTCTGGCAGTTATTCTGATTGCCTTGGTACTTAATCAATTGCCAGGACTAAAAGTAAAAAACATTTAAATTTTCATTTCAGGATAAATCTTTTAACGAAGAGGAATTGTCCATGAATGTGGTGTATCTCTCGCCTCATTTTCCAGCTCACTATTATCAATTCTGTAAAGCCTTGAAAGCAACCGGAGCAAATGTGCTGGGACTGGGCGACGAATCCTATGACAATCTCAGGCCGGAGCTGAAAGCGGTTATGACCGAGTACTATCGGGTCCCGGATATGCACACCTACGATGAATTATTGAAAGCGCTGGGATATTTTACCTTCAAATATGGCAGAATTCAGCATCTGGATTCACATAATGAATACTGGCTGGAAACCGAGGCCAGACTGCGGGACGATTTTAATATTCCGGGAATTAAAACGGACACCATCAGCCAGATCCGGAAGAAATCAAAAATGAAAGAGCTGTTTATACAAGCCGGGGTAAAGGTTGCCCGCGGTCGAATAGTAAAAACACAGACCGAAGCGAAAAAATTTATCCGGGAGGTCGGATATCCGGTAGTGGCCAAGCCGGATAGTGGGGTCGGCGCTTTAAGCACCTACAAAATTTCCAATGATGAAGAATTAAAAACCTTTTTTAAAAATAAACCGAATGTGGATTATTTGATGGAAGAGTTTGTCGATGGAACAATTTATTCTTTCGACGGCCTCACTGATAGCAATGGAAAGATTGTCTTTTACACTTCCCATGTCTATAGTCAGGGGATCATGGAAATCGTCAATGAGAACCGTAATGTCTATTATTATTCGTTGCGAAAAATTCCCCAAAAACTGGAGCAGGTCGGGAAGAAGTGTGTCAAGACTTTTAACGTACGAGACAGATTTTTCCATCTGGAATTCTTTAAAACCAAAACCGGGGAATTTGTGGCCCTGGAGGTAAATATGCGTCCACCGGGTGGATTCACCACCGACATGTTCAATTTCGCCTGCGATATCGATATTTACCAGGCCTGGGCCGATCTTATTGTTCACCGCAAATCCACCCTGCCCTATTCCAGAAAATATCACGTCTGTTATGCGGGAAGGAAAACCGGCCCGAACTATTTGCATTCTCATCAGGACATTCTGGACAAGTTTGGAAAGAGAGTTGTACATCATGAACATATTGCCGGTGTATTCAGCAGTGCCCTGGGTAATTACGGGTATCTGTTCCGGTCAGAGAATCTGGACGATATTTTTTCAGTCGCCAACTTTATCCAGGCTACATATTAAAAGGGAGTTTAATCGATGAACAGTGAATATCACAAATGGTATAGTGACAATCTGCACAGGGATATGGAGCTGAAGGTCTATGGACAGGCGGGGCAGCCTTATATCGTGTTTCCAACCTCACGCGGCAGATTTTTCGATTATGAAAATATGGGGATGGTCGGCGCCATTTCCTCTTTTATTGAAAAGGGAAAGATTAAATTATTCAGTGTGGACAGCATCGATGCGGAAACCTGGTATAATTTATCCATATTACCGGGCGACCGGAATGCCAGATATGAGGATTATGATCGTTATATCATCAAGGAAGTGATCCCATTTGTCCGGCAACATTGCCGGTTGCCGGAGGACCGGATCATGGCTACCGGCTGCAGTATGGGTGCTTATCATTCGGTGAACCTTTTCCTGAAACATCCAGATCTCTTCGCCGGTGTAATCGGTCTCAGCGGTCTGTACCGTCTGGATCAACCGGAATTCCATTTACCATCTGCCGAGCTGCAATATGTTTATCATAACTCGCCCATCGCTTATTTGAAAAATCAGGTCGATCCCACTTATCTGGCATGGTATCGTAAAAGCACCATAATTGTCTGTACCGGTCAGGGAAAATGGGAGAATGAAGCGGTGCACGATACCAGAGCACTGGAAGCGCAGTTTAAGGAGAAAGATATTCCCGCCTGGTTTGATTACTGGGGATATGATGTTAATCACGATTGGCCCTGGTGGTACAAACAGATGAATTATTTTTTAGATCATCTGTATAAATAGGGACGGGAAAGACCCGCCCCAAAAATTATTTTTTCCACTCGGCCAGTAAATCCTGCATCGCCTTAATATTAAACGGCTGGTTCTCCATCTTTTTGCCCATTTCCAGAGCCTCTTCCATTACCTTGATCGCATCTTTTTTATGACCGGTTTTTTCCAGAAATCTGGCCTGGAGGGATTTGTTCCAGTAATTTTTCTCAATTGCCAGTGATATTTCCAGCCATTTTTCACCCTGGCTCATATCGAGTCCATTCTCCAGCACATAACCCGCGGCCCGGTACGGTGTCTGCCAGTTAATTGCTTTCTGCGCCTCGGCCATCACCAGATCGTTTACATTCGCTGTTACGGTGAAAGGGATCCTTAATTTTTCCCAGTGCAAAACCACCTGGGCAGAATTATCGGTAAGATCATGGAAAGAGAACATCATCCGTTCCTGAAATCCCGCCTGCATCGGATTGACCTTTATCCGCAAGGCATCCTCCGATTCCTGATAGCCATTTGTCCCGGCAAGATCGGCATTCTTGTTGAAAACAACCGTCCATTCATTCTCTGTGGGAATGGTAAATAAACTGTACTTACCCTTTTCCAGATTATTTCCATTGATCATAACATCGGTGCTAAACGAGATGGTGGTTGCCTCATTGGCCCCGGTTCGCCACAGTTCGTTATAGGGAACCAATCCGCCCCAGATGGTCCGTCCCTTTACCCCCGGGCGACAATAGTGTATCTCCACCTCAGTAATTCCAATGGTTTGGGATACACTCGCTTTCGGGCTCACCCTGGGCAATTCCAGTTGGGCATATAACATATTTATATTGAAAACCAGCAAGATTACCAGCAAAAACTTCGATAGATAAAACCAGGAACGTTGCATAATTGTCCTCCAATTTTAGATTAATGAAAATATTGATGAATGAGTTGTCTAAAAAAACCAAATTGGTCGGAGAATTTAAGCAGAAACCTTTTCCATTTCAAACATAATTCCTTTGAGGAAAATTAATTTTTATCGAATTGTTAGTTTTTTTTATTATAGAAATTTTGTAAGTCATTTCCTGCCTGCAGCAACCAGGCGACTGGATCCCGCGTTGCCTGTCCAGCGGCCAGACGAGGAGAAATCTTATTAACTCATGAAGATTTCTTCCCGCGGATACGGGAAAATGACAACTTTTATTAAGGCCAGATAAATTTGATGTTTCTATAATTCCAACAGTACTAAAACACTTATAAAATAAATCTGAAAAGCCATTGTGCTAATTAATTATGTGTATGTTTTACTTGATTCAATTTATTGTTGGAATTTTAAT
>CAZTXJ010000067.1:12974-16541 GCA_964617285.1 uncultured Calditrichaceae bacterium
TCCAGCCAGCCAATTATTTTTATATCGTCGGATAATTGAAATGTAATTTCCTGCAGCGGATCCGGTGCTGGCGAGGGGACGCCAACCGGGGGTCTGGGATAAACAAATTGACGGACGAGTGACTGATTCATGAATACAATAATTATTATGAGTAAAATGACAACCAGCCAGACCAGGTACTTTACCTGAAATTTACCGGATACATGAACTGGCGCTTGAGCAAATTTTTTCATTAACAGAATTCAAATAACCCAAAATTAATCAATCTTAAACCAGCGTTTGCTAAATTCGCTGATCCGGTTGGACAGCCAGAACCCAAACCTGCTCCGATCCCGGGAGAGGAATTCGTATACAATTTTCGCCATCTCCGAAGTTCGTAAATAGCCATAGGACTTGTGGGGATTCCTCCGCCCCTGATAAACATAATTGTTATACACAACCAGATCGGTAGTGGATAATTTTTTGGAGTTGGGGGCAAAGTCATCGGCTAAATTATAATTCATGGCCACTTTATCTTCCAGATCGGACAAATTAAACCAGTGCCGGTTTACATTTTCCGGAGTGGTCAGTCTCAGTGGTCTTATCTCTTGTTTAGGACATTCCGCTGCAATTTTCCCCATCACCAGCGGTTGTCCCAGGGGAGAACCACAGGTTACCAGGGTATCCACTGCGAGCTCCTTTTCATGCTGCAGAAGCACCTCATAAGCGATGATCGACCCCATGGAATGGGCAAGCAGCAAAATCTCATCCCGGCGGTGTTTCCGAAGAACCCGGTACAACCGCTCCCTGATGATATCTTTCGGGGCCAGCTCCTGGCCCGATTGATCCGTGGCCTGTGTCTGGTAATAAAGATCCAGATCCTTGAAGTAATGCCGGATAAGCAAATCGGAAATGCTGTTAAATTTGACCGACATATCCTCGTTCAGAAAAATCTTATCCAGCTTCTTTTCCAGAAAATCAAGAAATTTACGCCGCAATGGATTGGGTGGCTTGCTGACAAATTCGGTGGCCGACACATAGGGAAATTCAATGTATTTGTCGCTTTTCTTATCTGTCTCCTGGGGATCCAGAGGCGCGGGATGAAACACATCTGCCCAGTAGACCAGCTCGAGATTAAAGAAAATCCCCGGATGGCCGATGGATTTCAACCCTTCCCGGAGAGACAGCTGCCACCATTTTTTCAGTACAGCTTCCGGTGGTTTATTCCCTAATCCATGAATGCCAATAATAACTTTGGACAATCGCTGATTCCTGTCAATTATTCGGAAGAGAATTTATTTTTGATCGTCATTCTTGTCCGGTAGTGAGGATACGGTTCTGGGTTGTGAATCAACCTGGGAGAGATCGGAAACCTCGCCCGAGCCGGTGCCCATTTCCTTCAGTCGCTGGATTGATGGTAATACCCTGCTTTCCATCGATCCCACGGTCTTATTGTAGGATTCGACAGTGGAGGACAATCTTTTTCCCACATCGCTCAGATGCCCGGCAAAAGTTAAAAAACGGGAGTATAGCTCTTTTCCCTGTTCGGCTATCTTCTGGGCGTTTTCCGCTAACTGAAGTTGCAGCCAGCCGTAGGCGATAACCTTTAGCAGGGCCAGTAAAGAAACCGGCGAAACAATCAGAACTTTGTTCTCCAAAGCATCTTCCAGCAATTTACCATCCCTTTCGAAAGCAGCGGTTAAACCGGAATCGTATGGCACAACCATCACCACGAATTCAGGTGACCGGTTAAACTGGGACCAATAGGCTTTTTGGGCAAGGGATTTCATATGATTTCGCATGGCCCGGGCATGATCGTCCAGTTTCTTTCTCCGGGCATCCTCGTCCTCCAGTTCCTGGGCTTCCAGATAAGCATTCATGGGCGCTTTGGCATCCACCGGAATCAGACCCTGACTGGGCAGGCGGACAACCATATCGGGTCGTCCCTCTTCACCCGTCACCTGCTCATTAAAATCGACATAGGCAATCATGCCGGCCATTTCAGCTATCCGCCGGAGCTGGACTTCGCCCCATCTGCCACGAACTGTGGTTGATTTTAGCGCCTGGGTCAGGTGGATGGTCGACTTTTGCAATTCCTGATTTGATACTCCCAGCTGGGTGACCTGCTGTAATAATGTCCGGTAGGCACCTTCCCGTTTTTGCTCCAGTTCCTGAATTTGTTTATCCAGGTCCTCCAGATTCTTTCCCAGTGGATTCACCATACCTTTGAATTCTTCCTTCTGAATGCCCCAGTCTCTTTTCTGAAGTTCCAGAATTTCCCCCAGCTTCTCCTTGGCCTGATTTAAAAATTGGGAAGAGTTTGCACTCAGCAGGTCAGCAGACAGCGCTTTAAAGGTTTCCTTTAATTTATCCTGGGTCAGTTCCAGCCATTTCATTCGTTCCTGATCCGATTCAATATCCTTTTGCAATTGCACCTTTTCGATCTTTAATGTCTCCAATTGCCTGGAAAACCGGTTTTGTTGAATGAGCCAGGCAATCAGAAAACCAAATACTAGCCCTCCGACTGCATATAAAACGATTTCAAGAATCAAATGCTGCTCCTTCTTACGATTATAAAAGTTATTTGAATTAACTCAGGGAAATTGTTCATGTCAAGATTTATATTGATTCTCTGAACTTGCCGGATTGACTTCAATTTTGGGCAGCTAAATATCCAATTCCTGCACTAAAGGCAATATCCATTCTGGGGATGGAAGAACGGTGAATAGCAATGAAAGTCAAAGTATTTACTTCAGAATTCTTTTGCCGGATCGCTTATATCGTTTGAATAAAAGTCGATAGTATAATGAGTGAAAATCGATAAGGACAACAGAAATGGAAAATGTCTTTTACCTGTTTCTGGGGGCCATGTTTGCTTTTACCGGCTTTTTTATTAAGCATTACCTGACCAGACAGGAAAAATATGACAACTACAAATTGTCCGCAGCGGAGAAACGTTTGGACGTTCATCAAAAAGCGTATGCCCTGACCTTTGATATTCAGAAGGCGGCGGCACCGGAAAAGTTTGACGGCATTTTCAATAAGATGCATCAGTGGTGGATCGAAAATAATTTTTATCTGGGACCAAAAGCCCGTAAGGCTTTCCGGGATTGTTACTGGGAGCTGTTGATATTTCAGAAGAAAACTACCGATCCCAATATTGTGGAAAGGCGCATGAATTTTAACAAGACGCTTCTGCCCAACACCCGCAAAATAATCACCGAAGAAATCGGATTAAACTGGCTGGGGAATGAGGAAAACGGTGCTTTGATGGAGTCGGAGAAAAAAACGGGAAAATCCGGTTAAGTTTAAAAAATATCCCTTAAAATTTTTATTATCAGCAATGTTATTCCGGTCAAATTACCTGCTTAATATTTTCCTATTTTATGTCGAAAATATTTAGAAGAAAGGCAGGTAATCTTTGAGAGGGATTTCAAGGATGAAGGATGTCAACAAAATTGCTCAAATAAATATCTGCATTGCCAGTCTGGTCCTGCGCAACAAGAAAGAGAAGGGTATGGAGGAAGACCTGAAAAAGATTGACGATATGTTTGAGCGGGAAGATTTTACCGGCCTGGATGAGATTTA
>CAZTXJ010000068.1:0-15890 GCA_964617285.1 uncultured Calditrichaceae bacterium
GACAATCAAAAAATATTATGTATATCTGAATATCTTTAATAGTTATTCACATCCTCGAAGGACATCAAACGTCTCACCACAGCCGGACGATCAATTTTAACCGTATCAAATGCCCGCCCTCCCACAAATACTTTTGCATCGAAATCGCTGCTTAGCCGGCAAATCTCATCAAATTCCTGCTGCAGCATATCCGGATCGTCCACAATAGTACCGGAAACATAAACCCGGTTGGGATGAAAATTCTTAAAGACATTCTCAAGTTTCATTAATGGGGTATTCTGACCGGAATAATAAACTTTATAGCCCTTCAGCTCCAGGATATGTTCAACCATTTTCAGGGCCAAGGAATGAAATTCATTGGAAAAGTTCATACACAGCGCTTTCCCCACTTTTTTGCGGGGCAGACGGATAATCCCCTGCAGGCGAATAATAGCATCCAGCATTAACTGGGACGAGATATGTTCCTCCGCTACGGATATTTTATCATCATACCACAGCTTGCCAATTTCGTGCAGCACCGGCGCCACCAGTTTATCATAAATCTGATATAAATGGTACTGTCCTAAATACAACCCGTTTAACACCTGCTGAACCCGTTCGATATTGGAAGACAACGCCTGATTGAGAACATACTGAGTGAGATAATTAAAATCCCCCTTCAGAATATGATTGCTAATTCGCAGATCAGTTTCAGTCTCAATCGGAAATAAATTTACCTTTTCGGTTTTCTTTTTATTGGTCTCCAGGAAAGTTGCCAGATGCTCCATCAGAAACTTTCTGTGCCCCCCGGCTGTTTTAATGCAGCCCAACTTTCCCTCATCCGTCCATCTCTTAATAGTTGAAACATTTACCCCCAAAATCTTCGCCGCTTCCTGACTATTAAAATATTGTACGCCTGCTTCCATTTATTGTGCTCCTTTTCAATCACCGGTAAATATACAAAAATCAATCGTTCATGTCAAGTCTTATGAGCGTTATGAGCCTTATTATAAAATATTTGCTTGACATATGAAAAATAATGTGTTAAAATTAACTCGCTCATAAAGCTTTTAAAAGTAAAAAATTAAAAATGTTTTGTAACTATTTATGAACAGTGAACTCTAAAGAGTAGATATCAAACCAACATCAAAATAAGAACGAAAATTTTATCATGGCATACGAATACATTCTCTTAAATATAATCATTTTGAGCGGTCCCCTCTTTTTAAGTTTCGACAGGAAGGTACAGTATTACCACCGCTGGAAATCCGCCTTTATGGCCATCTTTATCGTTCTTATCCCATTTACTATCTGGGATATGCTGGTGACCGGTAAACACTGGTGGTTTAATGAAAGTTACACCCTGCCCTATCGTCTGGCGGGCCTGCCCCCGGGAGAATGGTTATTTTTTATTACGGTACCTTTTGCCGTCCTGTTTATCTGGGAAATCATCGATAAAAGAATGGGTAATCCAGTGAATCCCGCTTTAACCTCAATAAAATATGTCTTCATGGCTTTAGGATTGCCGGGAATCGTTTTCCTGGTTCTTGGCATGGAATATACCGGATTTACCTTGTTAGCCTTGAGCATCGCAGGTTTATTGGATTATCTTCTCCGGACAGAAGTTCTGGCCAGGAGAAGGATATTCCTCTTTTTGGGAATTCTAATGATTCTAACCCTGATATTTAATGGCTACCTCACTGCCCGGCCGATAGTGCTGTATGATTATGAATACCAGATGGACTGGCAGATCTTTACCATACCCATCGAAGATTTTGGTTATGGGCTCGCGCTCATCCTGTTAAACACCATTTTATTTGAAAAATTAAAGGGGGTCCGCCATGGCTAAATCAGTCACAGTAATCGGGGGCGGATTGGGTTCCTTGACCGGAGCCATACGTCTGGCGAAACTCGGCTTCCAGGTTAGCCTGTTCGAGAAAAATGCAAATCTGGGCGGCAAGATTAATGAATATCAGCAAGATGGTTACCGGTTTGATATGGGGCCCTCATTATTAACCATGCCTTTTGTACTGGATGAGTTTTTTCAGTCTATTGGTTACCGGACAAATCAGTTCCTGGATATTATTCCATTAGAGCCGATTACCCGCTATTTTTTTCCCGATCAGAACAAATTGGACATTTTTACCGACCGGGACAAGATGGCCAGAGAACTCGATCTGGTATTTCCGGATCAGAAAGATGCCTATTTCCAGTTTTTACAATATGCAAAATCGATTTACGATACCGCGGCGGCTGTATTTCTCCATAGGCCAATCCATGAACTCCGCAAACTGGTGAATAAAGATATTCTCTTACCGCTATTACAAATTTATAAAATAGATCCTTTTCGTTCGGTTCATCAGGCAAATTCAGAATTTTTTTCTAATGAGGATTTACTTCAGCTTTTTGACCGCTATGCAACCTATAACGGCTCCAATCCGTACCGGGCACCGGCAACCCTGAATATTATTCCCTTTGTGGAGAATGTTTTAGGCGGATATTACCTGAAAGGCGGTATGTATCAACTGATTAAGGTGCTGGAAAAAATCGCCCATGAGCTGGGTGTGCAAATCTATAAATCAACAGAAGTCGAGAAAATAGTCCATGCCAAAGGGAAAGTGTATGGTATCCAGATAAATAAGGAAATTATCTATTCGGATTATGTATTGTGTGGGGCAGATGTCATCGAAACGCACAACCATCTGATTGACGGATATAACACCGTCCGGCAAAAGTTAAATCGGCTCGAGCCCTCATTATCGGGAATGGTTTTTCTATGGAGTGTCAAGAAGAAACACCCACAGCTTATCCATCATAATATTTTCTTTTCTGAAGACTATCAGAAGGAATTTAAACAGATTTTTGATGATTTGCAGCCACCGGACGATCCGACAATTTATGTCTCCATAACCAGTAAATCTGATCCGCAACATGCCCCGGCAAATGGAGAAAACTGGTTTGTCCTGCTTAACATGCCTTACCTGACCGAGCATCAGGACTGGTCTGAAGCCACAGAAAAGATGCGCCTGGCAGTATTTAATACTTTAAAGCGAAACGGGATTGACATTAAATCCGCCATAGATATGGAAAAAGTAATAACTCCGACGGATTTTTATCAACTCTACGGAAGTAACCGGGGCAGCATCTATGGCATTTCCTCAAATTCCAGGTGGACCGCTTTTAAGAGGCCGGCCAACCGGAGTCGGATTCTAAAAAATTTGTATTTTGCCGGCGGTTCCACTCATCCCGGTGGTGGCATTCCCCTGGTCATACTTTCCGGAAAGATGGCAGCTGAATTAATTGCCGAAACAGAAGATCTATCGGTACCTAAAAGAATATCATCCATAAAAAATAACAAAAATTTACCTGACTACAAATATTCAACCATTTCGAAATAAAAAGTGAGAAGATAAAATGAAAAAGAAAATAATAGTAATTGGTTCAGGTTTTGGCGGGCTTTCGGTTGCCATTCGATTACAGGCACAGGGCTTTGATGTCAGCATCTTCGAAAAAAATAAAATGGTGGGTGGGCATGCTTATCAGCTCAAAAAGAATGGGTACACCTTTGACATGGGCCCATCCCTGATAACCGCTCCGGATATTATTGATAATGTCTTCCGGAGTGCCGGAAAAAAGTTAACCGATTATCTGGATTTAACTTTTTTGGATCCCTTTTACCGGATCTACTTTCACGATGGGACTTACATTGATTACACCGGCGACTCCGAAAAAATGAAGCAGCAAATGGCACAGTTTAATTCCAAAGATGCTGAAAATTATGACAAGTTTATTGATAAAACGGAACAACTGTATAAAGCAGTTATCACCGACGGCCTGGGATCAAGACCTTTTGATAAATGGGGAACGATGATTAATTTTCTTCCCAGGGCGCTCAAATTGAACGCGTTGCTTTCGGCCCACAGTTTTGCCGCCAAATATTTCAAAGATCCCCGTCATCGATTTACGTTCTCTTTCCATCCTCTGTTTATCGGTGGAAGTCCCTTCCGGGCACCGGCCGTTTACCAGATGATCCCTTTCCTGGAGAAAAAAGGTGGGGTTTCTTTTACTAAGGGTGGAATGTACAGTCTGGTTCGTGCTTTTGAACAGGTATTCAAGGAAATTGGCGGGAAAATATATACCAATTCCGAAGTCAGCGAAATTTTAATGAAAAATGATAAGGCCAGCGGCGTGGTTTCCAACGGAAAAACTTACCTGGCAGATGCGGTAATCTCCAATGCGGATTTTGCCCACACTTATGGCCAGTTGATAAAAGAAGAACATCGAAGTAAATGGACAAATAAGAAACTCTCCCGGGTCGGTTATTCGATGAGTGCCTTCCTGCTTTATATCGGAGTGAAAAAGCAATATCCAAAACTATTGCATCATACCCTTATTCTTTCTGAAAGATATAAAGAACTGGTAAAGGATATATTCGATCGGAAAATCCTCCCTGACGATTTTTCCATGTATCTGCATGTGCCAACCCGTACTGACGCCTCCATGGCACCTGAGGGGAGTGAGAGTATGTATGTGTTGATCCCGGTGGCAAATCTTTCAGGAAATATCAACTGGGATGAGATGACTCAACCATTCACCCAGAAAATTTTGAAGTTTCTGGAAGAAGATTTCGGTTTGGATGGGTTGAGGGAAAATATTGAAGTATTGGAAACATTCACCCCGGCAGATTTCCAGAAACAACGCAACAATCATCTGGGTAGCGCCTGGGGGGTCGAGCCAAAATTAACTCAAACCGCAATTTTCCGGCCCCATAACCGCAGTGAAGATATTAAAGGACTTTATCTGGTTGGAAGCAGCACCCATCCCGGTGCCGGTGTTCCCGGGGTTTTATTGACTGCCGAGACTACTGAAAAAGTCGTGGTTGCCGATTTGGGTTTTTCCACGAATGGTAAACGAATCAAAAATGAGGTAAAGCACCATGAAACTGCAAGTATTTCATGAAAATAGAGCACCCTTTGAATATGCCCGGAAGTTAACGGCTCATTATTCAAAGAGTTTTTATATCTCGGCAAAAATGCTTCCCAAGGAAAGGCGCTGGGCAACCTATGCCTTATACGGGTTTTGCCGCTATGCGGATAATCTGATCGATAATCCTAGGCATCGTTCCAGCCAGGAATTGATTGCAGAAGCGAATTATATCAGTGAAGAAATTAAAATTGCCTACCGAAGTGGCGAATCGGAACATCCGATCATAAAACCATTCATTTCCGTGGCAAAAAGATATGATATTCCAATGGAATATCCCTTGGACCTGCTGAAGGGCGTGGTGATGGATTTACAGGTTACCCGCTATAAAACTTTTGACGATCTGTACCTATTTGCTTACCGGGTAGCCGGTGTGGTAGGCCTGATGATGACCTATGTGCTGGGCTATAAGGATAAGGCCGCTCTCGAGTATGCGGAAAAACTGGGAATTGCCATGCAATTGACCAATATCCTGCGGGATGTGAAAGAGGACAAAAATATGGGAAGGATTTATCTTCCCCAGGATGAAATGGCCCGGTTTGGAGTGAGTGAAAATGATATATTTTCCGAAAACATGACCGATCGTTTACACGACCTTATGAAATTTCAGGTGGATCGCGCCCAACAGTATTACGATCAGGCTAATCCCGGCATAAAATTACTGACTCCGGAATCCCGCTTTGCCATTTATTCGGCCAGTAAGATTTATAATGGTATTCTGCATAAAATTGAACATCGGGATTATAATCCATTTTTGGGAAGGGTTTTTGTCCCACAAACTAAAAAAATCGGGATTTTAGTCCGGGAAGTATTACGCAGCCGTTTCGAAACCATTTCAGAATCCCTGTTTCCGACTAACTATGAAGTCGTAAATGAATGATAAAAGCTAAGCATCAAAAATGGGCGGAATTCATATTCCGCCTTTACATTTTTAGACTGTTGAGTAAAAATTTTGCCTCAGTCCAATTACTGGGCGAGGAACCGGTAATCTCTCCGGAAAAACCCCTTCTGATATTGCCAAATCACAGTACCTGGTGGGATGGATTTTTTGTTTATCTGCTGAATAAAAAAATATTTCAGCGGGACTTATACTTGATGATGCTGGAAGAACAACTCATAAAATATCCATTTTTTTCAAAGGTTGGCGCCTACTCAATTCAGCAGGGCAAGCCGAAAAAGGTCATCGAATCCCTTCAATATACGCTAAACCTTTTCCAGCAAAAAAATCAACCTCCGCCTCTGGTATGTATATTTCCCCAGGGAGAATTGAAACCGTGGGGGGAAAGACCACTTGGTTTCGAATCCGGTCTGGACTGGCTACTGAAGCATGCTTCGTCCGAGATCCAGGTCTTACCACTGGCGATAAGAGTGGAATTGCTTGAGAAACAAAAACCGGAAGTGTTCTTTAAATTCGAATCGGTATTTTCATCAAAAAGTATCACCCAACCGGCGAGTGAATTTCTGGAAAGGAGAATGACCGAAATCCTGGATAATCTGATGCAGGAAATCTACGCAAAAAATACAGGTAAAAGTTTACTTGAGGGTGGGTTGTCAATAAATAGTCGCTGGGACAAATTTAAATCAATAATAAAAAATACCAAAAAACACTAATGCCAATTCTATTTTACTTTATCTACGGATCGCTTCTCATATTTCTCACAATCACCGTGATCAATATTCTGACTGGACCGATGTTGAAAAAAAAGATTATTTTTAGCAATCAACCTCTGGTATCAGTTCTCATTCCGGCCAGAAATGAAGCAGAAAACATTGCCCAGTGCCTTGAAGGTCTTATCCGGCAGGATTATCAAAATATGGAGATAATTGTCCTCGACGATCTTTCTTCCGATGGCACCGGTAAAATTGCCCGGAATTTTATTAATCGTTTTAAGGCTTTGAAAGTAATATATGGTGAACCACTTCCCGAAGGGTGGACGGGTAAAAACTGGGCCTGTCATCAATTAAGTCAGGCTGCGAATGGGGAAATCCTGATTTTTACCGATGCGGATAACCGGCATCAGAATAATGCAGTTTCCAATACCCTGGGATGGATAGAAAAATATGAGCTGGGTTTATTTTCCGCTTTTCCGCAGCAAAAGACAGGTACCCTTAGTGAGCGGCTGGTCATTCCGGTTATCGATCTGTTTCTCTACAGCTCACTGGTTTTATGGCTAACTTATTACCTTAAATTTCCTTCCCTGGCGGCAGCAAATGGACAATGGCTGGCATTTACAAAAACAGCGTATCAGAAATTTGGGGGACATAAAGCGGTAAAGAGTAAGATTGTAGAGGACGTGGAATTGAGTCGCCTGGCGAAAAAAAAGGGAATAAAAATTCTCACTACTGCTGGAACGGGAATCGTCTCTTCACGGATGTACAATGGACTTTCACAAGTCTGGCTGGGATTTTCCAAAAATCTGTTTGGATTGGTATCGAACAAAAGTATTCCTTTTATATTAATTCTTCTTGGCATTCTTTTCACCTACCTATTACCATTCGTTCTGCTGTTTAAAATGGCATTATACCCCTATGCACTTATTTCCGTTCTGTGGGGAATGTTAATCCGATTCCTGCTGGCCATAAAGTATAAACATCCTTTCTTTGAAAGCGTCATTCTGCATCCGATTGGCTTAATGTTAACTTTAATTATCGCGGTAAACTCATTTACCCAGAATAAGTTTGGAACCGTACTTTGGAAAGACAGACAATATTAAAATTCACCTTCTATTCAGTAAAAAACCACTTGAAACACAATGAGCGATATAGGCGATATTAAACTTGACTTTATTTGTACTATTTTGTATATTTAGATCGAGCTGTTTATTAGTAGCATAACTTTAATAATGCCGGGAGATAAAAATGTTATTTTATAATATAGTATGGCTGATTATCTATGTAACCGGGGGAATTTCGCTTGGGATTTTGGGCCTGGCAGACATCCATTATTTTACACTTTTTATGGTAAATCCGGCCATTTTAGATCATCTCCTGCACCAGGCGGAACAACGCTATATTTCGTACCCAGTGGCTAAACCGATACCTGCCCTGGTGGAAGTCCAGTCAAATTATTAGGATTTTTGTCTTTAGTAAATAAACAGGTAAAAGATCGTGCTTAAATCCGAAACCACATATTTTTCAACCAGCCGGAAGATTAGATTCCCGATAAGGATCGTTCTATTATATTTTTTCCTGCTGGCCGGTGGATTATGGCACATTCTGGGTTATTTCCAGTCTTTGATGAATTCTCTTGCCTCTCCCCTGCTCATCGGCTTAGGAATTTGGATTATTACCGAATCAGTCATTGAGCTTGAAAAAAACAACTTCAGACAAAATGAGAGAAATGGAGTAAAAAAATTCCTGCTCTGGAGTCTGGCAGTCATTTTTGGCAGTATCATCATCGAAGGGATTGGAGTAAACACAGGATTAATCTTCGGCCAATATGCCTATGGGCAAAATTTGCCGCCCTACCTTTCTGGTGTTCCCTTAGCCATCGGATTTGCCTGGATTGGAATGATCCTCTCCTCGGCAGCTATGGCTCAAAGGCTGTTTCCTAAAATATATCGATCAAAATTCTGGGCAACCATACTTTTAACTGCCTTGTTTATGACCATCTTCGATTTATTCATGGAACCAGCAGTCATCAAATTAGGATATTGGCAATGGCTAAACGGCACAATTCCCTTTCAGAATTATCTCGCCTGGTTTGTGATCAGTGCACTTTTTGTGGCGGCCGGATCAAAAACGAAAATTTTCCAAATAAAACTGCCATCTTTTGCCCTCCATGCCTACCTGGCTCAATTAATCTATTTTATCATGATATACTTTAAGTCCTGAGGTTAAAAAATGAATAAATACACTGAACATAGTATCAAAGGTATAACTGCAGCTGTCCTGGTTATAGGTTTATGGTTCATCAGCCTGTTATTCCTGCTTACCAGAGATATGGGATCCCTACAATGGTATTTGATTATCCCAGGCATCTTATGGCAAACATTTCTTTATACCGGACTTTTCATAACCGCCCACGATGCCATGCATGGCACCGTTTTCCCATCAAACCGAAAAGTAAATACTTTTGTCGGTTCTCTGGCGGTAAAACTGTATGCTTTATTTTCCTATCCCCATCTCTTAAAGGAACACTGGGAACACCACAAACACCCGGCCAGCAGTGAAGATCCCGATTTCCATGATGGCAAACATCCGCAATTTTATCGCTGGTATTTGCATTTTATGAAAAATTATGTGACCTGGAAGCAAATTCTGGGTATGGCTATCGCATTCAACATTATGCTCTATCTCTTTCATCTTCCTGTTGAAAATTTAATTGTGTTCTGGATTTTACCTTCTCTATTGAGTACGGTTCAACTTTTCTATTTTGGTACCTATCTGCCACACCGTCGTTTAAAAGAGGATTATCCGGATAAACATCATGCCTGGAGTAATAACTACTCGTCACTACTTTCCTTTTTAACCTGCTATCATTTTGGTTACCACTGGGAACATCATGAATATCCACATATCCCCTGGTGGCGTTTACCCGGAATTCGCAAACTCACCCTTGCCAAAACAGAAAAAGTTGCAGGATAAATAGAGATCTGTTTGATTGAGTTACGATTTAACCTATCTTACTAAACGTTTTCTAAATTGTCAAATCGCGGGATAATAACGATCCCTGAATTGGTTTCACAGTCCTTGTTGAACACGCATTAATTACTTAAATTGTTTATAAAAGATACTCATGGAAATACCAATTCTACAGGACATCCTCATCATTTTAGGGCTGGGAATAGTCGTATTATTTCTTTTCGACAGAATTAAAATCCCCCCAATTGTCGGCTTCTTATTGACTGGTTTTATTGCTGGTCCGTACGGATTTGCCCTGGTGCGGGGTGTTCATGAAGTAGAGATCATGGCCGAAATTGGTGTGGTACTTTTGCTTTTTGCTCTGGGATTGGAATTTTCTTTCAAAAAACTGGCGGAAATCAAAAAAGTAACCCTGCTTGGTGGTTCGGTTCAGGTATTCTTTACCACAGCTATCGTTTTTATCCTGGCGAATTTTTCGGGCTTTTCAGTTCCTGAATCCATATTTTTGGGTTTTCTGATCGCCCTCAGCAGTACCGCGATCGTTTTAAAATCGCTACAGGAAAAGGGGTCGATTGCCTCGCCTTCCGGTCAGATATCACTGGGCATTTTAATATTTCAGGATCTGATAATCATTCCCATGATGCTGGTAACACCGGTTTTGGCAGGTAAGGGTTCAGCAGAATTTTCCGGTATTTCATTCCTGATTAAGATAATATTACTACTTGGTTTTCTCTATCTCAGCAGCATTTGGCTGGTTCCTAAGATCCTGTACCAGATAACCCGGACCCGAAACCGGGAACTTTTCTTAATGACCGTTGGATTTCTGGGATTTTCAATTGCCTGGCTCACTTCTCAAATTGGTCTCTCGCTTGCTCTGGGAGCCTTCCTGGCCGGACTTATCATTTCCGAATCCGAATACAGCCAAAATGCCTTTGCCAATATATTACCGCTCAGAGATATTTTCATGGGCTTCTTTTTCGTATCCATCGGTATGCTGCTCAACTTCAAAACCATTATCAACTATCCATTGCTGGTCATTGCTATCGCTACCTTAATACTTTTATTAAAAATCTTTACTGCCGGAACAGCGGCCCTCTTACTGAAATATCCCATGACCACCGCGATCGTTGTCGGGCTGAATCTTGCCCAGGTAGGTGAATTTTCTTTTATCCTTTCCAAAACGGGCACAAAATTCGGATTAATTTCAGATACTCCTTATCAGATCTTTCTGGCTGTCTCTATCATTACCATGATGGGTACACCATTTTTAATGAAGATGGGACAATGGTCGGACAGAATTGTCGGATTTATCCCGCTACCCAAAAAGTTCAAAAAAATGTCATCACTCAAGGATGATTCGGAATTTGAACATCGATTAAATGATCATCTGATCATTGTTGGGTATGGTTTAAACGGAAGAAATCTGGCGAGGGCTGCTAAAGCATTCCAGATTGATTATATGGTTCTGGATATGAACCCGGAAACCATTCAAAGAGAAAAAAAGGAGGGCATTCCCATTCATTTCGGGGATGCGGCACAGGAAGAAGTATTAAGACACGCCAATATCAATAAGGCCCGAATGCTGGTAATTGCCATAAATGATGCGGCTGCCACCCGGCGCATTACCAGTATTGCCCGCCATCTAAATCCATCGCTTCAGATCATCGTCCGAACCAGATTTCTGCAGGAAGTTCCTGCTCTGAAAAAACTGGGAGCAAATGAAGTGATTCCGGAAGAATTTGAAACATCTATTGAGATCTTTAACCGGGTATTGAAATGTTATTTGATCGATCAAAATAAAATAGACGAGCTTACCAGTCAGATCAGATCTGATAACTATCAAATGTTCAGGAAGCCTGCAGATGAAAGGGAGACATTAGCCGGGATAAAAATCCCTAATGTCGAAATCGTGAAATTTAAAGTCCCTGAAGATTTCAAATTCGTCCACACGCCACTTGCCCAATTACAGTGGAAACAGAATTATAAAATTAATATTCTGGTTATTTTCAAAGGACAGAACATTATAACCGATATCCAGAGTGAGTCCTCACTTAATACGAATGATGAAATATTAGTGCTTGGCACTCCCCAAAATATCGCCCGATTTGCCCAGGAAACAGGTTTTTAGTTTGTTGTTCCACAGATAACTAATAAAATCAATCTAACCAGTTTCTGCAGCCCATAATCCATTCTATTTAAATTTTGTTTAATCCTAAAGATTTTGTAAATTAAATTTTAACATAACTGTACAGGAAGATGACGCCCATGAATTCTCTGCTCAGCATGACCGGATTTGCCACCGTACAAATGGAGTATAATACCAGTGAAGTGACCTGCGAAATCAGATCGCTAAATTCACGCTATCTGGAAATAAGTGTCCGATTGCCTAAAATTCTGGCTGACCTGGAAAATACAATCAAGGAAGTTGCCCGGGAGAAGATTACCCGAGGTAAACTGATGTATGCCCTGAATTTTTCCTCTTTGAATAACGAGTTACAAAATATGAAGATTAATCCCGAGACGGTAAAGTCTTATAAGAACCTGCTTGGTCAGATGAATGAGGCTGCCGGTTTGGACTCGGAAATAAAACTGGATCATCTGCTATTTTTTAAGGATATTATATCCTTCGAAGAAGATTCGGTCATTGATGAAGAAATAGTCAACTTTGTCCGGGATATAACTGCTACCACGCTTGATAAATTAAACGAAATGCGCTCACAGGAAGGTGACCACCTGAAAAAAGATATCATGGAACGTTTGGACAAAATTTCGGATATAAATGATCAAATCATTGCATTGAGTAAAGACAATCCCAGGATAGAATTTGAAAAGCTGTACAATCGACTCCTGGGCATGCTTAAGGAAGACAAAATAGATAAAACACGCTTAGAGCAGGAACTGGCGCTGATTGCCGATAAAGTGGACATCACCGAGGAGACGGTTCGGATGAAAAGCCATATCGAACTATTCCGGAAAAATCTTCAGGCCGGCTCTCCCATTGGAAAAAAGCTTAATTTTATTCTGCAGGAAATGAACCGGGAAACCAATACCATGTCCAATAAATCCACAATGATTGATATCTCTCATAAAATCGTTACTCTGAAGGAAGAAATTGAAAAGGTGAGGGAACAGATTCAGAACATTGAATAAATTTAGGAACGAAATAGTATAATCAAAACAGATTATGGCCACGAAAAGACTAAAACCACAGTTGATTGTGCTTTCATCCCCTTCGGGAGGAGGCAAAACCACCATTTGCAAGCTGCTGGCAGAACAGAATCCCGACTTCAGGATTTCAGTATCGGCAACCACCCGCAAACCACGACCAAACGAGAAGGATGCCACCGATTATTTTTTCATTTCCCAAAAAGAATTCTTTCAACGAGTGGAAAATAAAGAGTTTCTGGAGTTTGAAGAAGTACATGGCCACTATTATGGTACGCTTAAGTCCACGGTACAGGATCTGTTAGACCGGGGTTTTTCGGTTTTGTTCGATATTGATGTGAACGGAGCAATGAGCATTAAAAAACACTATCCCAAAGCAATTTTAATTTTTGTCCGGCCACCTTCACTTACCGAGTTAAAAAAACGATTGCGTGCCAGAAAAACAGATAATGAATACGATATTGAGAGACGTTTAAAAAGACTGCCGGTAGAATATGCCAAAGCTGAATTCTTTGATTACGATATTGTGAATCATGAGCTTGATAAGACGGTAAATGAAATTTATAATATCGTCCGGGAACGCCAGCAAAAGGAGACCCATGTTTCCAATTGAACGATTTAAAGGAAAACGAATTCTGGTCGGGATTACCGGGGGAATAGCTGCATACAAGTCAGCGGAACTGGTGAGATATTTGATAACCCAGGGTGCGGAGGTGCGGGTAATAATGACAGCTGCCGCCGAAAAGTTTATCACCAGACTCACCATGGAAACTTTATCCCAAAATCCGGTAGGGGTGGAGACCTTTCCTGAAAAAGAATTTGCAGCAACTCATCACATCCATCTGGCGGATTGGGCAGAAGCCGCTATTGTTGCCCCCGCTTCCTATAATTTCATCGGAAAACTTTATTCCGGAATAGCTGACGATCTTCTGACTACCATCATGGCCGCGGTTCATTCTCCGGTGGTGATTGCACCTGCCATGAATGTGCATATGTGGCAAAATCCGGTAAACCAGCGTAATCTGGATTATCTACAGTCTTTAGGTTACCTCATTTGTCCGCCGGGCGAAGGATTTCTGGCAGAGGGCTACAGTGGCAAAGGCAGATTGGCCGAACTGAATCATCTCATTCAATATTTATACCGGGCGATTCATCCGGATGCTGCCAGTCTTAAAGGTAAAAAAGTCCTGGTGACCGCAGGCCGAACTGAAGAACCACTGGATCCGGTGAGAATTTTTACCAACCAATCTTCAGGCAAAATGGGCTATGCCCTGGCCTGGGAAGGATTTGCGCGTGGTGCCGAAGTAACCCTGATTCATGGACCTTCTGAGGTTCCCGCTCCTGTGGACATTAAGCTGATTGGCGTTCAAACAGCATTGGAAATGTATAAAACGGTACAAGAAGAATTTCCTTCAACCGACATTTATGTAAGTGCCGCCGCCATAGCCGATTATACCCCCCGGGAAGTTCAGAAGGGTAAAATTAAGAAACAGGAAAGTGATTTGAGTATAACACTGCAAAGAACCAGTGATATATTGAAATATGCCGGGGATCATAAACAGAATCAGCAACAGCTTATTGGTTTTGCCGTAGAGACAGATGATCCCGAAAACCAGGCCAGAAAAAAGATGAATCAAAAAAATCTGGATGTGATTGTCCTGAATAATCCGCTGGAAAAAGGAGCTGGTTTCAGATCCGATACCAATAAAGTAACCCTGTTCCATAAAAATGGAAGCAGCGAACAGGTAGATACTTTACCTAAAGTGGATATTGCCTTCCGAATCTTTGATTTTTTGCTAAACAACCAATAATAAACTTATACCAAAATAATCTCAAATTCTCTTATTCGATCATTGGATATGGTCAAGCAATTCCTTAAATTGTTTCTCACCTGTGGAACTTTTGACCGTTGAATTTCACAAAAATAGAATAGAATGACTGAAAACGAATTTGAAAAAATTGCCAATTTCTTAAAGGAATATATTGACGTTTATGGCGAAGATATCTTTGTCGATCGGGACAGAATCTCCAAACTAATTGCTGAAATTCCCGATCTGGAGGTTGTGGAGAAAAAAATGCCAGAAAAACCAGCAAAACTCACTGAAAAGGAAACACCAGTTAGGAAATCCGATGCACCTCTCTGGACATTTATGGAAGAAATAAAGGATTGTAAGAATTGCCCATTATGGTCCACCAGGACAAAATTTGTGTTCGGAGACGGTAACGAGAATGCCGATATAATGTTCATCGGAGAAGCTCCCGGTGCGGAAGAAGATCGAACCGGAATACCGTTCGTTGGCAGAGCGGGTCAACTATTGAACAAGCTACTGGCCCGAATAAATCTTAAACGGGAAGATGTATTTATCGCCAACATCTTAAAAAGCCGGCCGCCAAACAACCGCGATCCGCTGCCGGAAGAAATTGCGGCCTGCATCCCCTATCTGTATAAGCAGATTGAACTGATCCAGCCCAAAATTATTGTTGCGCTGGGCCGGGTTGCCGCTCAAAATTTATTAAATACTACTGATACGCTTAAACAGATGCGGGGACGGATATGGCAATACCGGGGGGTTGATATGATTGTGACATATCATACGGCGGCAATACTCCGGAACGGTAACCTGTTAAATGCAGCTATCGAAGATTTTAAGTTCATTATGGAAACATATCAGAATAAATTGAACAAACCTGAATAAACTTTGGATTTGAAGTATGGCAAGAGGTAAGAAAAAAAACGATATCATTTTGAGCGAAGATCTTCTGGAAAAAGGTGCCCGTGTTCCACCACAGGCGCTGGAGGTGGAAAAGTCCGTGCTGGGTGCAATGTTGCTGGATCGGGAAGCCGTCGGAATCGCTATCGAGAGTATTGACGAGAGAATTTTTTATCGTGAGGCACACCGGAAAATTTACCTGGCAATGGTAACGCTTTTCGAGAAAAACGAGCCCATCGATGTTATTACTCTTTCTGACGAATTAAAAAAACGAGATGAATTGGAAGATATCGGTGGTACTTATTACCTGACTGAACTTGCGGCAATGGTCCCTTCCTCTGCCAATATTGAATATCACCTTAATATCATCCGGGATAAGTCGATCCTGCGCCAACTGATCGTAACCTGCAGCGGAATCATCAAATCTGCTTACGACGAATCGGACGATGCGGAAAAGTTGCTGGACAC
>CAZTXJ010000069.1:0-15747 GCA_964617285.1 uncultured Calditrichaceae bacterium
ATTACCCCTGGACGGTCAACCGATCTATTTTGACTAAAGGCATGAAAATGCACCTAAACTGCAAAACTTCTCTCTTTTTTAAATTTTTATTCTTTTGCAAAAATTAGTTAATCTGGTTAAATTTAAAACTTGAATTTTAAAACTGTGACTCATGGAATCATGAAGTTTCTGCAATTTGAACATTTAATTCTGATCTAAGGAGGTTGTTTTTATGGCAAACAAAAATGTCTATTTCTTCGGCGCCGGAAAAGCGGAAGGAACAAAAGATATGAAAAATCTCTTGGGTGGTAAGGGCGCTAACCTGGCCGAGATGACCAACATAGGCATACCTGTCCCCGCGGGTTTTACCATCTCTACCGAAGTTTGCACGTACTATTATGATAATAATAATAAATATCCATCCGGGCTGGAAAAGGAAGTGAAGGATGCCCTGCAAAATGTGGAAAAAGTAATGGAAGCGAAATTTGGTGATGCCCAGAACCCCCTGCTGGTTTCGGTGCGCTCCGGAGCCCGCACTTCCATGCCCGGAATGATGGATACGGTTCTCAATCTGGGACTGAACGACCAGACCGTGCAGGGGCTGATCAAGAAGACCAATAATCCACGCTTTGGTTACGATTGCTATCGTCGCTTTGTCGCCATGTATGGCGATGTGGTGATGGGTCTGAAGCCGGAAGGCAAGGATGATGTGGATCCGTTTGAAGAAATTCTGGAAGCGAAAAAGCATGAGCGCGGGGTGGAATATGATACCGACTTGACCACCGACGATCTCAAAGAGCTGGTAGCGGAATTCAAAAAGGCGATTAAGGAGAAAACCGGTCATAAATTTCCGGAAGATCCGATGGATCAGTTGTGGGGTGCCATCGGCGCTGTCTTCGGATCCTGGAACAATGAGCGGGCGATTGTTTACCGGAAGCTGAATAATATTCCCGGACACTGGGGAACTGCGGTAAATGTGCAGAGTATGGTCTATGGCAATATGGGTGACGATTGTGCCACCGGTGTGGCATTTACCCGTAACCCGGCAACCGGTGAGCAGGAAATGTACGGGGAGTTCCTGGTGAACGCCCAGGGAGAAGACGTGGTTGCCGGTATCCGGACACCGCAAAAATTACAGAAACTGAATGACATTATGCCCGAAGTTTATAAACAGCTCAGTGAAATTTTCAGCAAGCTGGAAAAGCATTATAAAGAAATGCAGGATATGGAATTCACCATTCAGAATGGCCGGTTGTGGTTTCTTCAGACCCGTGCCGGAAAACGAACCGGTTTTGCCGCTTTCCGGATTGCTGTGGATATGGTGGAAGAAGGCCTTATTGATAAAAAGACCGCGCTCATGCGGGTAGAACCTATTCAATTGAACCAGTTGCTTCGTCCGGTATTCGATCTCAATCAGAAAAATGCTGCGGTTAAATCCGGTAAATTACTCGCCAAAGGGTTAAATGCCGGTCCCGGCGCCGCTACCGGTAAGGTGGTCTTTAACGCCCCGGATGCAGTGGATTGGCGGAAGCGTGGGGAAAAGGTCATTTTGGCCCGGATTGAAACCAGTCCCGAGGACATCAAGGGTATGGACGCTGCGGAAGGAATTCTCACAGCCCGTGGAGGCATGACTTCCCATGCCGCACTGGTAGCCCGCCAAATGGGTAAGGTTTGCGTGGCTGGTGCCGGTTCGTTGAATATCAATTACAAGACCAGACAGTTTGAGGTTAACGGGCATGTGGTTAAGGAAGGAGATTGGATTTCTTTGGATGGCAGTACCGGTGAAATCATCGAAGGGAAAATTGAAACTAAACCATCGGATGTGCTGCAGGTACTCATTGATAAGAGCCTGAAACCTAAAGAATCGAAAACCTTTCATACCTATGATAAGATCATGACCTGGGCGGATGAATTCCGCAAGCTGGGTGTGCGCACCAATGCAGATCAACCGGATCAGTCGGCCAATGCTATTGCTTTCGGGGCTGAGGGGATCGGTTTGTGCCGGACCGAGCACATGTTCTTTGGTGGAGACCGAATTCAGGCAGTTCGCGAAATGATTTTATCCGATGATGAAGCTGGCCGGCGCAAAGCGTTGGAACTGCTTCTGCCCATGCAGAAACAGGATTTTGTTGAGATTTTTAAAGTGATGGAAGACCGGCCGGTTACCATCCGGACGCTGGATCCGCCACTGCACGAATTCCTTCCTCACGAGGAAAAGGAGCAAAAGGAAGTTGCCGATCTGATGGGCGTGACCGTGGAGAAGATTCAGCAGAAAATCAATTCCTTGCATGAGTTCAATCCCATGCTGGGTCACCGGGGGTGCCGGTTGGGCATTGTCTATCCGGAAATTACCGAGATGCAGGCCCGGGCGATTCTGGAAGCCGCCTGCGAAGTGAAACAATCCGGAATCAATGTAAAACCGGAAATAATGATTCCCCTGGTAGGTCATGTAAATGAATTAAAATCCCAGGCCCAGGTTGTCCGCCGGGTGGCTGAAGAAGTGTTCAAAAAATATAAAGTAAAGGTCGATTATCTTATCGGAACGATGATCGAATTACCCAGGGCTGCAGTCACTGCCGCCCAGATCGCCGAAGAGGCGGAATTTTTCAGCTTTGGGACCAACGATCTTACCCAGACCACCTTCGGCCTGTCACGGGACGATTCCGGTAAATTCCTGCCTTACTATGTGGAGCACGATATTTTGCCGCGGGATCCCTTTGAGGCGGTGGATCAGGAAGGCGTGGGTGTTCTGATGGAATGGGGCGTAGAGCAGGGCCGGAAAACCCGCCCGAAACTGAAGGTGGGAATCTGCGGCGAGCATGGTGGTGAACCATCCTCGGTGGAATTCTGTCATCAGATAAATTTGAATTATGTAAGTTGTTCTCCTTTCCGGGTGCCTATCGCCAGATTGGCGGCAGCCCAGGCAGCCTTGAGGGAGAAAATGTAGTGATAGGACAGGTATAAGGGGAAGCCTTAACCGGCGTTCCCCTTATATGTGTCTTTTAGTGTACGGGAGAAACAAAGGAATAAGTACGGGAGTGCTTCAAATGGCAAAGAAAAAAGAACGCCAGTTTATTATCAAACAAATCATCCAGCAGGAGCGGATTGCAAATCAGGAAACCTTATTGAACAAGTTACACCAGCGCGGTTTTAAAACCACCCAGGCAACTTTATCAAGAGATTTACGTGATATGGGAATTATTCGTGTCCCAGCTTCGGATGGGTATCGTTATTCTATTTCGGAAGAAGACAGCAGTCACTTTTTCGGCCGGATAGTCGGCATGGAAATTTTGGGTGTCTACAACAATGAGTGCGAAATTGTGGTAAAAACCATAACCGGCAGAGCACAGGGTGTTGCGCTCTATATCGATCAGTTAAAACACAAGAATATTTTGGGGACGGTTGCCGGCGAAAATACTATCATTGTGATTCCGGATCATACTTCGAGTATTCCAAAGCTTAAGGAAGATCTGGAAAAAATGACCTATGAGTAAGAATTCTCTTTATCCTTTGGATTTTGCGATGTAATTTAGTGGAAAATACAGTTGAGATGCAGTTTGAATTGTCTTCATATACTTTCAGATAAAATCACCTTAAAGTTTGGGTCATGCAGTTAACCAGCCGGGTAGAGAAAGAATTTCTACCTTTTGTGAATAAGCCCGGACGTTATACCGGAAACGAATATAATGTGGTGATTAAGGATCCCCGGGAAACAGAAGTGCGGGTTGCCCTGGCTTTTCCGGAAATCTACGAGCTGGGTATGTCCTATATGGGCTACGACATTCTTTATCATGTCCTGAATAGCCAAACGCATATCTGGGCCGAACGGGTTTATGCCCCCTGGTTTGATGCAGAAGAGGTTTTGAGGGCAAAAAATATTCCCCTTTTCAGCCTGGAATCCCGGACGCCATTAAAGGAGTTCGATTGGATCGGCTTTACCCTGCAGTACGAGCTGACCTATACCAACATTTTGAATATGCTGGATCTGGCCGGCATTCCTGTGCGGGCAGCCGATCGCAACGAAGATGATCCCCTGATCATCGGGGGTGGTCCCTCGGTATTCAATCCCGAGCCGGTGGCGGATTTCTTTGATGCTTTCCTGATCGGGGACGGGGAAGAAGCCATCCTGGATATCTGTGAACTTGTCCGTTCAGCTAAAAAGCAGAGTCAGGATAAACAGACGCTCTTGAAATCTCTGGCAAAAATTCAGGGTGTATATGTACCGGCTTTTTATAATGTGGAGCGGAATCAGTTCGGCGAATTTCAGAGCATCAGTTCCACAATTCCCGAAGCGCCCTCAAACATCCTTAAACGGATTCTGCCGGAATTGTCCGAACGGAATTATCCCCTGAAACCGCTGGTCCCGATTATCGAAGTCACCCACGACCGGTTATCGGTGGAAATCATGCGGGGATGTACCGAAGGGTGTCGTTTTTGTAATGCCGGAATGATCTATCGTCCGGTCCGGCAACGCCCGGCTGAAGAAATTCTGGATCAGACCCGTAAAGCAATCCAGGCCTCTGGTTTTAATGAGGTGTCCCTGCTTTCGCTCAACTCTTCCGATTACCAGGATTTAAGCTGGCTGATGGCCAAGGAGAAGATCCTCTCTTCCGAAGAAAACCTCAAGTTTTCCTTCCCCTCCCTGCGCCTGGATGGATTAACTCCGGAGATGGTCGATTTTGTCCGGACGTTTAAGAAGACCGGTTTTACCTTTGCCCCGGAAGCCGGCAGCCAGCGTTTGCGTAATGTGATCAACAAGAATATCCGGGAAGAAGATTTATTACAAACCCTGCGGCTAATTCTGGAAAACGGCTGGCAAATGGTAAAGTTCTACTTCATGATCGGCTTGCCCACCGAAAAGGAAGCAGATATTCTGGCGATTGTGGATCTGGTAAAAAAGTGCAATCAGATTGCCCGGTCTTACAATAATGTAAAGATCAACATTTCCATTTCGCCATTCTCCCCCAAACCGCACACCCCGTTTCAGTGGGAAAAGCAAAATACCCCCGAGGAATTGACGGCAAAAATCGCACTTTTGCAAAAGGAGATTAGTGCCGATAATATTAGCCTGAGCTGGCGGGATGGATACACCACCTCGCTGGAAACGTCACTGGTGCGCGGTGGAAGGGAAATGTCCGGGGTTATTGAAGAAGCCTGGAAGATGGGGGCACGATTTGATGGCTGGGATGAAGGATTTGATTGGGGACGCTGGACTTCCGCTTTCCAAACGGCAGGGGTGGAATGGCGGGATTACTTGAAACCGATATCGGTATCCCAGCCGCTACCCTGGGATCACATTGATATGGGCATCAGCAAAAGTTTTTTGCAGAAAGAAAAAATGCGGGCGTATGAAGGGCAGGTGAGTCCGGACTGCCGGGATCAGGTTTGTCTGGGTTGCGGACTTCAGCGGAAGGAATTTGAGCATCTGATTGATTGCTATAAGCAGGATCAGGGTAAGAAGCGTGATACCGGAAATGTCCGGGAAAGCAAGGTGGATGAAGGGGGCTCTGCCGTCAGCTATGGCAGAGGTATTCGCCGCCGGCCGGTTCCGGTGCAGCAGGTGAAGAAAAAAATCCGACTGCAGTATACCAAGTTGGGTCTCAGCCGCTTTTTCTCACATCTGGATGTGGTGCGCATTTTCGATCGTGGGGCCAGGCGCGCCAAAATTGCCCTGGTTTATTCCCAGGGATACAGTCCCCGGCCCAAGCTGGCCTTCGGACCGCCGCTGGGAGTAGGGATTGCCAGTGCTGCAGAATATCTGGATGTGGAAGCCGAGATCAGTAGCATGACCGATTTTCAGAAAAAGCTAAATGATGTACTGCCGGCGGGGATGCAGATTTTGGCCCAGAAAACGATGTTTACTAAAGTCCCGTCGTTATCTGCCTCCATCAACCGGGTGGTTTATGAAACCCAACTGGATGGGCAGGAAATACCGGCTGAGTGGATTTCCGAATGGCTGGATCATCCCGAAGTCAAAATTGAACGGATCATCAAGAATGAAACAAAAATCATTGACTTGAGACCATTTGTCCATCAGATTTATCTGGATGGCCCACGACTGGTGTGTGAGATGGACAGCATCGAGGGCAGAATGGCCAAGATCAATGAAGTTTTGGAATCGCTACTGCTGCCCCACCAGATCGATCACCGGTATTATTTGACCCAGCGGGTAGGACAGTATATAATTGAAGGGGGAGGGAAGAAAACACCTTTGGATGTCGTATAACAATTGTAAATTACGTATGCTAACAGAATGAAGTCACGATTATTAGCGTTGATTTTGAGCAGGAGATGAAATTAAAATGAAAAAAGAAATAATTATTAATTCAACCAATGAAGATACCAGAATTGCCTTAGTTGAAAATAGCAAACTTGTAGAAATTTTTGTGGAACGACCGGATTATGAACGAATGGTCGGCGATATTTACAAAGGCCGGATCCGGCGCGTGGTTAAAGGCATGCAGGCCGCATTTATCAATATCGGTTTTGAACAGGATGCTTTTTTGCACTTTTCCGATATGGGAAACAAAGTAAACCAGTTATTTGCCGATATTGATGAAGAGTTGCTGGAGAATGAAAATAAGAGAAGTGATGTCGATCCTTCCGATTTACTCCGGAATAACCAGGAAATAGCGGTACAGATCATCAAGGAGCCCATCAGCAGTAAGGGTCCGCGGGTGACTACGGAACTCACCCTGCCGGGACGTTATATGGTTCTGGCTCCCAATCAGGACCGGGTGGGAGTTTCCCGGAAACTGAGCAGCATCCAGGAGCGCAAACGCTTGAGAAATCTGGCTCGTAAAATAAGACCGAAAAATTTCGGATTGATTATTCGCACCGCTGCCGAAGGGAAGGATGAAGAAACCCTAAAAACCGACCTTCAGAAACTGATGCGGACCTGGCGAGAAGTACAAAGTGAGATCAAAAAAACCGATCCGCCCAAGTTAATTTTTAAAGACCTGGGAATGGCTTCCAGTGTTATCCGGGATCTGTTTACCTCGGATGTGGAGCGGGTAGTTATCGATTCCCGGAAAATGTATCGGGAGATTACGCATTATCTGAAAGATGTCGGTTCGGAATTGCTACAGAAAGTAGAGTATTTTAAATCCCGTGAGCCAATTTTTGATTTTTTCAATATTGAACCGGAACTCCAGCGTAGCCTGGAACGCAAAGTGTGGATGAAGAATGGCGGATATATAATTATCGAGCAAACCGAGGCGCTCACCAGTATTGACGTCAATAGCGGACGCTATTTTGGCCGGAAAGATCATGAGAAGAACTCGCTCAAGATTAACCTGGAAGCGTCCCGGGAAATTGCCCGCCAGCTCAGACTGCGGGATATTGGCGGTCTCATCGTTATCGATTTTATCGATATGGAGCAGGAATCCAACAAAACCAAGATTATGAATGAATTGTACAAGGAGTTTGCCCACGACCGGGCGATCAGCCGGATGGAGGATATCAGCCGTTTCGGTCTGGTGGAGATGACCCGCCAGCGCACCCGGCCAAGCTTGATCTACAATATCAATGAACCTTGTCCCTGCTGCGACGGCACCGGACTGGTTCCCACCCAGGGGACAGTTTTAGCGAATCTGGAAAGGATTATCCGTCGCTATGTATCTTCGGATTACGATAGGCGGATTATCGTCCAGGCACATCCCGAAATGGTGGAGTACCTGAATAACAAGCGGATCAGCCGCCGGTTAAGGCTAATGTGGAAATATTGGATCAAGATGGACATTGAGGCTGATGAAAAAATGCGACGCTGGGAATTCCGTGTTCTGGTAAAGAAAACCAGGGAAGATGTAACCGAAAAATTCAAATAATTTTTTTTGATTATTGCTTTAGCTCCGAATATATCATGAATTTTATATTTAACAAGATTGTCATTTTCCCGCACAGGCGGGAAGAAATCTTTATAAAGATAAATAGATTCCTCCCCGTCTGGCTGGCGCCCGTCAGGCCAGCTTTACCGGACAGGCACTTCGCTCACTTCATTCGCTTTGGTCGCCTGCCTGCTGCAGGCAGGGAATGACTTTTAAATCATTTTTAGGAGCAAAACAAATAATCGTATAATTTTTTGATATATATTGAAATTTTCATTTTGAAAAATTAACATTAAACGATTCTTACTAATTCATGATAAATTGGTATAAATTGATTTTAATATTTTAGTGTATCATAAAATATGTTGTTCTCTCGGTTTTTTTACATCTGGATTATTTTACTTTTTGCTGGAATCTTTACCCGGGCATTGGCGGATGATAATGAATCATCCGCTGCCCAGTTTTCCCTCAGGAAAGGTAAACCTGCCTATTATCTTATCGACGATGGTACGCCTATTCGATCGGTAAGCCAGGTTAAACCATACAGGTTATACGGCTTTCTGGGTACCCTGGCAGTATTTGATGCTTACAGCCTCAACCGTCTACGAAAAACCTGGTATTCCCAACCCATTGGCAGTTTTCATTTCATCGAATTCGAACCGGATTGGCGAGCCCGGAAGCAGGCGGATAAATTTGGCCATATGATGCATGCCTATTTTGCCACCCACATGGCTTCCAAGGCATATCGCTGGGTCGGATTTTCAACCAAAAAATCGATCTGGTATGGCGCCCTTACCGGCTGGGTCTGGATCTTTCAGATAGAAATGGTCGATGCCTTTTTCGAGGAGTGGGGATTCAGCGTACAGGATCTAACTTTTAATACTATTGGCGTCACTTACGCTACCTTACAGCAGCTTTATCCCGATAAATTAGGTGGCATCCGTTTGAAAGTCAGCTACCATACCTCCAACGCCTATAAAAATGATTTATACAGTGAAACCAATAAAAGTCGGATCGACGATTATGAGGGCATGACCTGGTGGCTGACCGTTAATATCCACGATGTGATGCCAAAAAGTGTTAAGGATGGTTATCCTGGCTGGCTTACTCCCTGGGGGATAGCGGTCGGACAAAGCGTTAAGAATATCGCCCGGAATATCTATGGGGGTGAACGCCAGGTTTATATCGGCCTCGATTTCGATATAACCAAGATTCCCACTGGTAACAGTAAAACCGGAAAGTTTATCAAGGATTTATTGAATTTCGTCCGGCTGCCGCTACCGGCGGTACGGGTAACGGACGGTACGGTTTGGTATGGCTTATATTTCTGAATAAGTTACTTCTTCGATTTTATCATCTGCTGATGTTTTATTTAGCTCCGGTTAAATTATTTTCCATATTTTAGTTTCCACAGATCAGCCAAAATTTCTTCCAGATGGTTTCCCAATTCTTCCGGCTTATCGGTAATTTCCGGTTCATTCTGGAAGATGACGTAGGGGACTTTGTGGCCCTTAATTTCAATATACCGTGAATCTCCGGCACTTACCTCTTCCCAGTCCACCTGTTTATACATTCTCTCCAGTTTCTCGTCCGGTAATCCGTGTTCCAGGATACTGTCCGGCCGCTCGGGATTGAACCGTCGCCGGTTTTTTCGAAGAGACTCTTCATAGGAAACATTGATATAGACAATGGTCGCTTTCTTCAGAATTTTTTCGGAAAGATGCTGGAAGGCTGCTTTATATCCGCCGTGCTCGCTTCCCCGGGAAAATTCAATAATTGATGTATATTCATCATGGTAGTTTTTTACATCCCGCAACCGTTTGGAATATTCCATGCCAATCCGTTCGATCAGTAAATGCCACTGATATTCATAAAGGAAATAACCATCCTTATCAGTATGGATTCGTGGCTTTTTCAAGATTTTTTCCAGAATGGCATCTTCTTCGAACCAGGTCCAGAGCATGGGAAAATCGTCAATCTCTTCGAATTTCCCGATATGAAATCTTTTCTCCCGTTCCGGTACCGGGATTTTTTTCAGATAATCAATCACTTCCGATTTTCCCGCTGCCGGTCTCCCCAATAAAATAATGATATCAAAATGATTTTTTGCCATGAATATTTCCCCAATATTTGAATAATATTAAATTATTTTAATGACCCTTTCGTTTCGACTGCGGAAAAGCATACCAGATCCGGATAGACAGGATCAACCCGATAATGGCAAACGGGATCAGGAACGGTGGCCAGTAATTCCAGCTCTGGGTGGTCAGAAATCCCAGGGACAGCGATTGGACACCGGTTCCCAGATAAACAAAGCCATCGATCATCCCAACCGCGGTGGCTGCAGCCCGCCGGCCTCCGAAATCCATGGTGGAAGTACCGGAGAGCATACCATGCACACCAATCACACACAGCGACATGAAAACCACGATAAATCCCAACCAGTAACTTTTATTATCTGAGGGAGCACCCAGCACTTTGGCTACATCTTTTACCTCCACCCGCAATAATTCGTTTTCACCCTTATACTTATTATATCGCTCGTATTCAGCCAGTTGAATTCCCTGTATTTTTGTAGCAATCATCTTTTTCCTGTCCGGAGTGTACACTTCCCAGGTAACCTGGTTGGCGGTGCTGTCCACGGATTTTATCTGGTAATTTTGTTCTATTCTCGCCCGAATGTGGGCCAGGTCTATTTGATGGGCATCCTTATATTTATCCACCAGGTTTTTTTCTACAATAACTTCGAAACCATTTTTCACCTGGTCATTGGTAGAGGTAACCAGCGGCCACATAGCAATGGTACTGATTAGCATTAAGCCGTACAATAAAGCAGCGACCGGTCCCCTTCGGGACCCAAAAATTTTATCGGAAATCACCCCGGCAAATATTCCACCGAATACTCCTGCCAGCATCAGCAGCAAACCCCAGTTCACCTTTACGAAAAAGTCACTTACATATCCCATATCATTGGTAAAGATGAGATACCAGTGCATGATGCCGTTGCGCATGATACCGGAACAGAATTCGATGATGGCAATGGTTATAATGATTTTGTTGGTCAGGATTTTAACCAGGATCTCTTTCAAGTTAAATACCTTATCCATTTCACCGGAGGAGGCGTCGCCAGTGTCAAAATCTTCGAATCCCGCACCAGAGGGATTATCCCGGAGCAGAAAGGTTTCCAGGATCAGAAATATTCCCAGAATAAGGGCCGGAACCCAGAACACCCACCAGGTCTGGTCAATCCCCGAGCTGCCATTAATGGCCAGCAAATTCCGAAATAATTTTTGAAATATATTTAAATGACCCGGTGTGGCCTGGGTCGCTTCCACAATTAACTGTCCCCAGTCGAAGGCAAAGTAGAGTCCCAGGGATATCAATATTCCGAAAATACCGCCAAAAACACCCCGTTCCCGAATGTGAAACCAGTTTGAATTTACTTTTACAATGGAAACGGCACCATAGCTCTGGAAATACATGTTCCCGGCGTAGATCAGGGAAAACCACAGCACCAGATTGAATTGCATCTCGGTGGTGAGCAGCAGGTAAGTAAGCAACCCCAGAAGCACATTCATGACAGCGGCGCCGCCTGCGCTAATCAGGATGGCTTTTTTACCACCAATCTTGTCGGTTAACGGTCCGTTTATCAGAAAGCTGAAGGCGTAGGTGATGGTTCCGGCAGCAAAGATAGTCCCGAAATCCGCTTTGGTCATTAAGTCGCCCAGGGCATTCTTTGAGACGGTCAGGTTGTACCTTCCCATGTAAAGGAAAGCATAGGTAAGTCCCATGGGAAACCAGTTGAGAAATCTTCTTAATCTAAATTGCGGGGAATGTTCAGGTTTTTCTGAAGCCATCTTTGCCTCCGGTAAGAAAATAGCTTGTAATCGTTACTTATGGAAACCAAGAAAATTGTAAATAAAATAGGAAATGAGCTAATTTTTCAAAAGTGAAATTATTTTTATCTGGGATGGTCTGATAAAAATGGATTGTGTTTGACTGTGCTAACCTCTAATTTTATTCCCAGGATATGAGTAGATTTTACCAAAACGGTTTACACTTCCAATGTACGGTATGCGGTGAATGTTGCCGGCATTCCGGAGGAAAAGTAGAAATCACCCCAATTGAGGCTCTCAAAATTGCCAGTGCTCTGGATATGACTTCGGTAGAATTCCAAAAAAAATATTGTAATCAGGAAAACGGATCAATTGAATTGATTGACAATGAAGATGGACACTGTATTTTTCTTTTGGAAGACCGGTGTTCGATCTATGATTCCCGCCCCTCACAGTGCCGGAATTTTCCTTTCTGGCCGGAGAATTTGAAATCTCATTATCGCTGGAAACAACTTCGTTCGTTTTGTCCCGGAATAGATCAGGGTGAACTTTACTCCCTGGAGACCATTCGTCAGAAACTGAGCAGTCAAAAAAAATCAAAAAACCAGTCTATTTCTTTGGATAGAGTTAAAGCAGACGCTGATTAACTGAACTTTTGAATACAAGCCACACCTTGTGGGAGAATTGAGAAATGCTGGAAAAATTCTTTCATCTCAAAGAAAATAATACCACAGTCCGGACGGAGCTGATTGCCGGCATAACCACCTTTATGACCATGTCCTACATCATCTTCGTCAATCCTTCCATCTTAGCCGAAACCGGAATGGATTTTGGCGCGGTGATGGTTGCCACGATCGTCGCCTCCAGCACCGCCATGCTCCTGATGGGCCTCTGGGTAAATTATCCAATCGCCTTGGCGCCGGGTATGGGGCTCAATGCCTATTTTACCTATTCGGTTTGTCTGGGGATGGGTTATCCCTGGCAGACGGCTTTGGGTGCGGTGTTTATCTCCGGAGTACTTTTTTTAGTGCTTACCTTTCTGAAAATACGCCAGCTGGTGGTGGATTCAATTCCTAACTCCATCAAGCTTGCTACTGCCGCCGGAATCGGTTTGTTCATAGCTTTTATCGGACTGCAAAATGCCGCTCTGGTAAAAGGTAATCCCCAGACCCTGGTCACCTTGGGCCAATTTACCCAGCCATCGGCTTTACTAACACTGTTCGGTGTGATGGTTATCGCTGCTCTGATGCAGTTAAAAGTCCGGGGAGCTATTCTCTATGGCATCCTGCTCAACTGGTTTATCGGACTGGTCTTTGGCCTGATCGAATATCAGGGTATATTCAGCCTGCCTCCAAATCCGGCGCCAACCTTTTTGAAATTGAGCCTTTCCGGAATCTGGAGCGAAGGTTTATTGACTATTATCTTTGCCTTCTTTTTTGTGGATCTGTTCGATTCTACCGGCACACTGGTTGGTGTGGCAGAGCAGGGTGGCTTTATAAAATCCGATGGCAGTTTTCCCCGGGTGGAAAGAGCGTTGACCACCGACGCAGCCGGAACCATCGCCGGTTCGCTTATGGGAACCTCAACAGTTACAGCCTATATTGAGAGTGCCTCCGGGATTGCCGAAGGTGGGCGAACCGGTTTGACCACGGTCTTTGTGGCAATCTTATTTTTGTTTAGCTTGTTCCTCTCACCTCTGGCAAAATCCATCCCCACCTTTGCCACCGCACCGGCCCTGATTGTGGTGGGTTCCCTGATGATGAAGCAGCTTACCAAATTGCCCTGGGATGATGTATCCGAAATGATCCCAGCCTTCGCCGTAATGCTGTTTATGCCGCTGACCTACAGTATCGCCAATGGTATTGCCATGGGATTTATTTTCTATCCCATCGTTAAGTCCTTATCCGGTAAATTCAGTGATATTCACTGGCTTACCTGGATTCTTTGCTTCCTTTTTCTGTTCAGGTTCTTTTTTCTGGAGATTTAAGGAAATTATTCTATGCGTTATCTCTATTTTATCATCTGTATTTTATTTTTTATTGGATTAGGAAAGACCCAGGACTCCCTGATTAATTTAAACTTGCAGGCCCATTACGATTTCAGGCGGGATCATCCCACCGTTACCCAGGAGTTTTTTGTAACCGACAAATTGGGGTATACTTTTTTCTTTATGGATGTCAATTTCGACCATACCCGTAAAAAGGGAGGGGCTAGTGATTTCTATTTTGAGCTGATGCGTTATTTTACCCTGAAACATCATCACAAGTACACCCTCTATGCCACTGTCCAGTACGATGATGGGTCGGATCCCATTGCCCGGGTCTGGCTGGCTGGCTTGAATGTGGGAAATATTAAACTGGGACAGTTCGAGATCAGCACGGAATTTTTATTGAAAAAGGAATATCATCTGGATCTGAACTGGCAATATACCCTGGTCTGGTTTGCGGCTTTTTACAAGGGAAAAATTGAATTCAATGGATTTTTTGATTACTGGGTGAATGATGTGGATAACCAAAACTGGCCGGCTTACGATCCGGAAGTCGCTAAAACCCGATATTCCTTTCAGGCAGAGCCGCAGCTGGGCTGGCGATTTACTGGTCACTGGAAAGTGGGAAGCGAATTGGAAATAAGCCGGGGTTTTCTGGGCAGTGTAACCGGAAGGCTGGCTATAAAGGAGAATTACCAGCACAATACCTGGTATTTTCTGCCGACTGTTTTCCTGCAGTATAACTTTTAGCAAATATCTTTTGCGTTAATTGGAGATTCAATTTTTAATTGATTTAAGCAGGGCATCCCTTTATATTTTCGCTGCTTTCAGCATAAGCCACCGTAGCTCAGCTGGTAGAGCAGGGGTTTCGTAAACCTCAGGTCGGGGGTTCAAGTCCCTTCGGTGGCTCATCAAAGCCGCTCAAATTTTGGGCGGCTTTTGTTTTTCTAAACTCAATCATTTTTGGTGTAACCTTCACCGCTACTCCTGCGTACACTTCTCTTATCTTAAGCTATGGAGAAAAATTATGAAAAAAGTTGCTACGCTTAGTGTTCTGCTGCTTTTACTGTCTGTTTCCTTTGCAGCGGATGGGAAGTGGTCTGATTGCAAAACCCATATCCACGATGCAGGATTTATGGAGGATGTGACAATCAATTTTGATGATGATGCTTTGCTCATCAGCTGGCAGGAAGAACCGGATGAAACGGTGGAAATTACTAAAGATTATGAACTTTACGTGAATGGCAAGCATATCCGAACCAACAAGCACCAAAAAGAACTGCTGCGAATTTATTATGACGATATGGCAAGATTAGTCCAGGAAGCGGAGAGAATTGGTATTCAAGGCGCTGCTCTGGGTGTCAAAGGCGCGGAAATGGGAGTTATTGCCGCTACCAAAGCACTAAAGGTCATTTTCACCGATTACGATTCAGATGAGATGGAAGAAGAATTGGAAAGGGAAGCCGAAAAACTGGAGAGAAAGGCAAAAAAATTGGAATCCAGGGCGGACAAACTGGAGGAGATGGTAGAAGAACTTGAAGACACGCATCGTGAATTAAAAGATAACATTGAAGATTTAAGAAATCTGGATTGGTTTTAAACATTTAAACTAAAATTTCATTTTCATATAGATAAGAGGGCTAGCTTCGAATGGGTAGTGGCCCTCTTGTTTTATTTTTGGACGGATTGGTACGCCTTTTTGCACCATCTGGTACGACATCACTTTCCCGAAACATTTATTGATCACATTTTTCAGAAATAGCTTCATTTTTAATTTTGGCATGATATCTGTCTTTTAAATTTCTGAAACGGATTTAAGAAAGGAGAATTGAAAATGAACAAGTTCGTGCGTTATTGGATGATAGTTGCATTATTTGTTCTTGTTTCGGGATTCAGTACCCAATGTGCTACTCGTACTGTTTATGTGAGAACGGCACCCCCCGCTGTACGGGTCGAGGCAAAGCCGGTAGCACCGTTCGCCAAAGCGGTCTGGATTCCCGGTCACTGGGTCTGGCGCGGAAATGCCTATGTCTGGATTGCCGGAAACTGGGTAAAACCGAGAGCAGGCCATATTTATGTGCCTGGCCATTGGGTCAAAAAACGACGCGGTTGGATGTGG
>CAZTXJ010000070.1:0-11452 GCA_964617285.1 uncultured Calditrichaceae bacterium
AAAAACCAGCGTTAAAATTATCTCCTACCTTCTCCATTGAATAAGCATCTGTCTGCTGAAATGTGATTGAACAGGAATGGTATTTTTTACTTATAGCCAGATCGAGGAGCTCCTTGCTCACATCGGTGGCCACGATCGAGGTAGCACTTTCCGCAATGTATCGAGTCCAGTATCCAGTGCCACAGGCAATTTCCAGTACACGATGATCTCGAAAGATGGAACCGATGATTGACTTTAGAGGTCGAAGATCCTCTTGTCGTTCTGGTTTACTATAGATGCCCTCATACTCATTGGCACGCCGGGTATAGTAAGCTTCAAGATTTTTTACGTTTTTTGTTTTTCCCATTTCTATAATTTATTCGGAGTGAGTTCATAAGACAACGATAGTCATTAATTTATACATTTGATTTTGAAAACGAATCACACAAAGAATAAAAGGTATTGTAGAATCACAACGGATTACATCAAAATATTTTCTGTTAATTGTTTACAAATCTTTTAGGATAATTTAATTATGGTGATCTTTGCATCTTTATGTGAAAATCTGTGAATAACTAGGCTGGGCAAAAAAATTCCCCTCCGCCATTTTTCAGCAGAGGGGAGCGTTTTGTAGCAGTCTTATAAAAAACCGTTCTATGGGACTATTGCGAAATATTGAGATAATCACCTGATAGTGTGTACATAAATCGGTAGGATTCTCCCGAGGTCAACATAACGATCAGAATATCATTTGTGGCAGTATAACTACCTTCATAAGTATCCAGCAACTCGTTGGTGAGTTCGCTGTAGACTTTTTCCTGATATTGGTCATTCTTATCAAAGCTTATCTGGGAAAAAGTTTTAAACTCATCTGTTTTAGCTTGCCACATACCAACAAGCCCATTCTGTTGTACATTCCCGATTCTTATTAAACTAATTTCTGGCTGATTTCCACCTAAGACAGTAGAAAGTCCAGTAGATGGTGGTTCATATCCTGGTTGGCCGGTGCATCCAAAAAACATGGTCACCGTCAAAATTAAAAAACCAATGAAAATATATTTTTTCATTATTTGCTCCTTTCGTTATTACCGAACAGATAAGATACCGAAACCCGGTTTGAGAAATCACGTACTCTGCCGCTGATTAAATTGGGACCTTCGAAGAAGAAGCCGTCGTTGATATTCAGATCGATTAGAAACTTTCCAAATTTCAATCCGAGACCAAAGGTTACATTGTAGGGTGAAGTCTGATAGGATTGCTCGATTTCTTCTCCTCCAGTCGGTTTGAATTTTTCGGTAACCTTCTGGTAAGCACGATTGGCCCCAATACGACCGGTGATCCATGGTTTGATCTGAGCTTCCGCCCCCAGATATAACCTGGGGAAGGAGGTGGTGGTAATAGTGGATTCAGCCACGTCCTTTTCATCTTCTTTTGTTTTGTAATAGCTGTATGGATCGATGGCTATTATCAATATGCTGTTGTCCCCAACCTGATAATTTAAACCAACACCAAGATTAATACTCAGAAGGCTATAGTCCGCTTCTGCTTGTGGTTGGTTTGCTGGTTGGTCGGTTTTTCGCGTTCCCGATCCAAACCCAAATTGGACCACCGGGACAAATTGCATTTTACTGTCGTAGTCGTAAAAATAGCGACCTCTCAGATTTATCATGTTCCCACTGAATTCATCCTTCAAATTGCCCTCTTCACTGGAAATGGATGGAAGTTCCACACTCACCGAAGCATCATACAAATCTGAAGATAAACCTCCGGCAATTTCTATATAGCGGGCAGATTCTTCCAGTCTCGGCGGGCCAAAAGGAATGGAGTCCCGGGTAAAACCATCGCGTCCCATTGATAAGCGAATGCCCAAATCGTTGCCACCCAGTCCGGTGCCGAAGTAAATATCGCTGGTGTTATTCAGACTGATATTCTGGCCAACACCGGGATTAAACATCATAATTGGCCGGTTGAAATTTAAGCCAAGCATAAAGGAATTCACTGGCAGCCGTACTTCTGCAGAATACACGCTCTCAGTGTCCTTCAGCCGCAATTCGGTAACAATCTCACTGCCATAGCGCATTACCGCTCCGGGGAACAGAGTCACATTTGAGTTATCGTAAATAAACACGCCTGTCTGACCCATGGAAAACGTCCGGGTCTCCGATGCGGATAACGGTAACATAGAGACCATAACCACTAAAACAACCATCATAGAAAACAGTCCACGTTTCATCATACAACCTCCAGAGTTTAGTTATAATTACTGTTTAATTACTCACTGCTTTATCTGAATTGCTGTTTTCGCTGCACCTATTAAAAACAAATCTAACCAGGTTTGTAAATTCCGATACTTGTTCTGACTGAATATTTATATTTTGGTGATGTTTTCAATACTACATGCATCCATCGAACAGGCATCCATTGGGATTAATTGTCTTCGAATGCACCCATATCAATTTGCGCATAAATTAAGGATAAAGTGGATAAATGGCAAGAAAATATCGGATGACGGAAAAATATTTTGATTTCATCCGAATACCGGGCTTACCAGGGGAACCGAAAATATATTTTATTTTTAGTTTTTACCCCAGCCGTTCTCAATTACCCGTTGGGCATTTGTGCGGTAAATCTTTTCAATATCACTCCCAGAAAATTCCGACTTTTTCAGTTCTTCTGCCAACCTGGGATACTGCGCCGCATTTTTGATATCATCCGGCGGATCGGTAAAACCATCGAAGTCCGAGCCGATGGCGACAGATTCAATCCCTCCAGTGTTCACGATATGCCGGATAGTTTTCACCAGCAAGTCCAGACCGTTCTTGGGCTCTCCCGGTGCCAGCCAGTGGTTCATGAAAATAGTTCCGATCACCCCGCCGGACTCCGCCACTTTTTTGATCTCCTCATCAGTCGGATTCATGGGATGGGAATTCATGGTGCTGACCCCGGTGTGGGAAAAGATCAGTGGTCTCTGTCCGTTATTTATCCGGAACACCTCCTCCCGGGCCTTAGGTGTACAGTGGGTGAGATCCACAATCATGCCCAGGCGGAACATCTCTTTGACTACTTCTTTACCAAAATCCGATAAACCACCCTGCTGGATTCCTTCATTTTTGAAACAACCCAGAAATTTTTTATCGGAAGGGATCCCACCCACCGTTTGGGTAACTTCGTTCTGGTAGAAATGAGCCAGGGTAAGCATACAAACTCCCCGATCAAAAAGCTCATGTAGATTCTCCATTTTTCCGGCCAGGGAATGAGCCCCCTCAACCGCATGGATCATGGCCAGTTTTTTTTCGCTTATTGCCTGTTTAAACTCCGGGAGTGAGCGAACCAGAGTTACCGAAGTCCACCCTTTCTTCTGCGCCTCGGCTATAGCATGCTCGAAATGATTTAAAATTTCCACCGTTGAATCGAAGGGGTCCAGTTTCCGTAACATTCGAAATTTCCGGTTAAACAGGCTCATCACCCATAGGCCCGCCCCCATCAAAAAGCAGTCCCGGATCATTTTCGGTTCGGGGAGATAAACCGATGAGATAATCGCCTGGGTGCCACCCTGCTGGAGTCTGGGTAAACTTACCCGCATAAAGAATGGATTCCAGGCACCTCCAGCCGGATATTTCCGGTACAATTTTTTATTAAAGAGAAAAATCTTGAGCGATGGGTGAACGTGCAGATCAATGATCATCTGGTGATTTTGATCGGTCATGGCAAAACACCTCTATTTTGGATGATAATTATTTCCATTATGAATACTCTGCTAAAATAAATCAGAAAATGGATGGGTGGGTAATTTTTTTTGTGGGTTTTTTTTGAATCCTGTTATATGATTAACGGAAAATTTCTTTTAGGCACTTGTTTTACTTGACTTGATCCGAAAAATTCACCTATATATGACCATTCATATTCTTAAAGGAATAGTAAATTATGAATAGGTTAACTGAAATCTTTCATTCCGGTACGGGACTTATTAACGATATTCTGTTTTCCCTGATCCTCATTTTGGGAGCAGTCCTGATTGGGCTTGTGATTCATTTTCTGATCAATTTTATTCTGAAAAAATGGCATAAGCGCCGCGAATCCAGCCTGAAAGGGTTAAAACTGGAACTGGGTCATTTGAAAGCCCCACTCCGGCTCCTGATTCCGGCAATCTGCATTGCTATTGTTCTTCCTTTTGTTCGTCTCCCGCAACAGATTTTATCCTTGCTGATCCATCTACTCAATTTGTGGATCATCGGCGCCACCGGATGGTTGCTGGTCAGGATTGTTCTTATTATTCGGGATTTGGTGCTCAGCCGATACCAGATGGATGTAAAGGATAACCTGGAAGCCCGCCGGGTATATACCCAGATCCGGGTTATCCAACGGATTCTGATCGTGATTATCCTTTTTGTAACCCTGGCCATCATGCTGCTCACATTCGACAAAGTAAGACAAATCGGGGTGAGCCTCCTGGCATCCGCAGGAATTATCGGTATCATATTGGGATTTGCCGCCCAGAAAACCCTGGGTAATCTACTGGCCGGAATCCAGATTGCCATTGCCCAGCCAATCCGTCTGGATGATGTGGTGATCGTCGAAAATGAGTGGGGATGGATCGAGGAGATTACCCTGACCTATGTGGTGATGCGGATATGGGATTTGCGCCGGCTGATTATCCCGATCTCCTATTTCATTGAAAAACCCTTTCAAAACTGGACCAGGATATCGGCCGATCTGCTGGGAACAGTATACCTTTATGCGGATTATACCATCCCGGTTGAAGCAGTCCGGGAGGAGTTGTTCCGGATTCTGGAAAAGAGTGATTATTGGGACGGTAAGGTAAAAGGATTGCAGGTGACCAACACCACGGACCGGATTGTAGAACTTCGCGCGCTGATGAGTGCGGTGGATTCTCCCACTGCCTGGAATTTAAGGTGTGAGGTAAGGGAAAAGTTGTTGACCTTTATTCAGAAAAACTACCCGGAGAGCCTGCCCCAGATGCGGGTAACAATGGAGAAGGATCAAAAGAAATCCAATACTACCAATGCTTGAAAGGCGAACTAATTTACTAATGAAATCGGTTATTTTAGCATCTTTCATGTTAATCGCATTTTATGCTTCCAGTAAATCACAAACCAGTGCGGGAATAGAAATAGGAGATAATTATTCAACGGTTAATTTGGATAATTTTGAGTTTGTTAAAATTTCGGGTGACCAAAATGTTATAGGGGGCATTTATATTGAAAATTTATTTACACCATTCTTTGCCATCGGATCGGGTATTTCCTATGTCAAGAAAAGTGCGGAACTGAAGAAACTGGAATTTCAGACAATTCCCCCTTTTTCTAACCAATTGATTGAGACAAATTCTTACCGGATAGAGATGTCTTATCTGGAAATTCCTGTACGGTTTAAGCTTTTTATGACAAAATCCAGATTTTCCCCGTATGTTCTGGCAAGTATTAGATTGGCTTTACTACTAACCTCTGAGATTGAACTACAACCATCCGACCTCATTAAAAAGGATATTATTTTGGGTACCGGTTTAGGTGTAACCTATCGGTTAAGCAGACTGCATCTTTTTCTGCAAGCTGAACCCACCCTGGGTCTCCTTCATGTACTTAAATCCGAACAAAGTGACATTCCGGTAAAAATAAGAAACAAGGGGATATTAATTAGTGTTGGTCTGGGTTTTACCGTCTGAGAACGGCAGCAAAGTATATAATTCAAATCCAGAAAATATATTAAAATTTAAACTGAGCGCCGATCTCAAATACCCGTTCGGGCGGAATATTGAAATTCTGGACGATATCTTCTGAATTCCGTTTCATAAAGATAAAAAGTTTACCCCGCCACTTACTTAATCCCAAAGACGTCCGGGGAAGTAATTTTTCTCTACCGATATAAAAAGTGGATTCTTCAATGGGAATCTTGAGATACTTGTTCTCTACAATTTTAAGGGCAGAGCGAACATCAGTCCGGTTCATAAAGCCATAAAGTATCAGTATCCGGTAAAAGCCGGGAGAGAGTCTCTGAAATTTTAGTCGCTCTTCAGAACGGACGAACGGCACATTCTTGACATTTACTGAAATAAAAATAACCCGGCGATGGACAATTTTGTTATGATTAATATTATGGATAAAAGCCAGTGGTGTGGAGAGGGGGCTTTCGGTAAAGTACATGGCAATCCCCGGCACTTTTTTTACCTTCCGCATATCGATGTGCTCGAGATAAGTTTGCAGCGGTTGAACATAGTTCTGGATTTGTTTGCTTATCTCCTCTCGTCCCTGCAGCCAGGTAGACATCAGCAGATAAATTGCTGCCCCAACCAACAGCGGATACCAGCCGCCCTGTAAAATCTTGAGCATGTTTGCACTGAAAAAAGTCAAATCGATAATCAGGAAAAATCCCGCTACCAGGAATGAAACGGCAATATTCCAATTCCACAGGGTGCGCATGGCCACAAATCCCAGGATGGTGGTAATGACCATGGTAGTGGAGACCGCCACGCCATAGGCAGCCGCCAGATTATTGCTGGATTGGAAACCCACCACCACCGCAACCGTGGCCACAAACAGGATCCAGTTTACCTGGGGCATATATATTTGTCCCCGCTCTTCCTCAGAGGTATGAAGAACCTTCAGCCGGGGAAGATATCCCAGTTGCAGTGCCTGGTAGGTGAGGGAAAATGCCCCGGAAATGATAGCCTGGGAGGCAATTATGGTAGCCAGGGTCGCCAGAACAACCATCGGATAAAGTGCCCAGTCCGGGGTAAGATGATAAAATGGATTCACGGTGTAAGTGGGATTTTTCAGGATCAATGCGCCCTGTCCGAAATAATTTAGCAGCAGGCAGGGCAGAACCAGAACAAACCAGGCCAGCCGAATGGGGGCACGACCAAAATGACCGATATCCGCGTATAGCGCTTCGCCGCCGGTTACTACCAGAAATATGGCCCCCAGTATAAAAAAACTCTCCAGTCTGCGGTCCAGAAAAAACTGAATGGCGTGGTAAGGATTCAGAGCAGCGAGCACCGACGGATTTTCGAAGATGGCAATGATGCCGGTTAGCCCGATGATCACAAACCAAACTACCATCACCGGACCAAACAGCAGACCAACTTTACCGGTTCCCTTGCGCTGCAAAAGGAACAGGAGAAAAAGAATGACCAGGGCAATGGGGATAATGTATGGATCGAAAAAGGGTGTTGCCACTTTCAGGCCGTCGATTGCTCCGAGGACGGAAATCGCCGGAGTGATGGTTCCATCGCCATACAGCAGGGCCGCCCCGAAAAGCCCCATAATCAGGACCACCGCTCTGCGATGTCCCTTTTTAGGCAGCACAACCTCCATTAAGGCTAATATCCCACCTTCTCCCTGATTGTCCGCCCGCAGGATGACAATCAAATATTTTAGCGAGATCACAATCATCAGAGACCAGAAGATTAAAGAAAGAACTCCCAGCACATTTTCATTGGTGGGATTTACTGCATGATCTCCATGAAAGCATTGCCTTAAAGCATACAGCGGACTGGTTCCGATGTCCCCATAGACCACCCCCAGGGCACTGAGTGCCAAAAAGTAAAGATGTTTTCTCTCCTGCTTGGTCTGATCTTGCTTCTGGTCCATTCCCTAATCTCCGAGGTTTCAATATAATAAATAGTCATTTGCAGGGGACCACAAATACAATTCAAATTTTTTGTATCATTCTGTTATTTGTGGAAATTATCTCCGGAATTGTTCTCTATTATATTGTTTGATCAGCAACTTTCAACATTATTTCATTTTGTGAGGGATCCTTCAGTACCCAGTCTTCACCGGATTTTTCTATTTCCTGCTTCTGCCGGTTGAGATGGTCGAGCAGATCATCCCGGGCTTCCTGTTTCGCCAGCAGAATGGTATAACTAACCAGACCGAGGGAATCCGCCGGTGCGGGTTGGGCTCCCCGGGAGTTCCACATGTTTACCCCGATATGGTGGTGATAACCACCGGCGCTCAGAAAACCGGCTCCCGGCCATAGTGTCATCACCTGAAAACCCAAAACATCCCGGTAGAATTCTACCGCTTTCTTAACATCGTTTACCCGCAGATGGATATGTCCCAGCGAGCTTCCCGGTGGTAATCCGGCAAAAGGTCGATCATCAGCCTTTTTCAGCAGCGATTCCAGATCCACTGCCAGGGTATCCATCTTAATGCCGTTTTCATTGTATTCCCATTGGTCCTTCGGACGGTCGTAATATATTTCAATTCCGTTTCCTTCCGGATCGGTGAGGTACAGCGCTTCGCTCACCAGATGATCCCCGGCGCCACCCAGAGGATATTTGGAATCGCGCAGATGTTTCAACCACTGACCCAACTCGCCCATACCGGGCAGCCTGATGGCCATATGAAACAAGCCTGGTGCATGGGGGTATTGTAAACCATCCGGGCAGTGCTTCAATCTTAAGATCAGTTTACCGGGGATGCCCAGATCAACATATTTGCTCTTGCAATCCAATTCAGTTAACCCGATGACTTTTAGATAAAAACCTTTTTGATCTTCCAGATTCTTAACTGCCAGGGTCAAATGACCAATGGTGGTAGCGGGGTCTATGGTGAATGCCATGGGTTTTTCCTGTTTCATATGGATTTTTCAACGACCGCACTAGAACAGAAGTTCAAGTACTCTTTACTGAATATTTTATCCTGCTCAATAATTTATCACCCCAGTTGCTGTTGAAAATAAAAAATAGGATTGTTGAAAAGTACGGATTGGATAAGTTATTTCTTTTGGGATGCCCCAATACCCGCTGCAATGGAAGCTGCCAGATACTCAACCGGGATCTGGTGAGTCCGGCCGCACCTTGGGCATTTCACCTCTTTATGGTTAAAGTTGGGTGGAATTTTCATTTTTAATCCACAGGCACAAGCCAGAATCCCATACCCGGCCGTTTTGTGCAAAACGTCTTTGATATCACGCAGGTTTTTCTGTGGATTATGTTCTTCCGGTTTAACGCTGCTTTGCCGGATTCCCGCCTCTTTGGATGCCTGCAGATTCCCGGGAGTAATGACGCCGGTATTTTGATGCAATTGCCGGAATGCTTTTTCATAGGCAGCCAGGGATGAACCTTTGGTCATGTTACGCAGCACCCGGATACGGTCTTCGGTGGGCGGATGAGTACTGAATAAACCACCTCCGCTTCCTGAGGCCGCCATGGGATTGACGATGAACATGGGCGCCAGGGTCCGGCTTTTGGAAAAGTTTTTATTCTGACCGGCAGATATTTTCTCCAACGCCGAAGCTAATCCCTCGGGATAGCGGGTAAATTGGGCGGAGCTGGCATCTGCCAGGTATTCCCTTTTGCGCGAACAGGCAAAGTAGATTATCTGGGCCAGAATTGGCGCCAGAATAGCCAGTACAATACTGATGATCAGGATGATGATTGCCCCCTGACCACCGCCTTCGGAGGAAGAACGGCGCCGGCTGCCACCGCTGAACCATAATCCCCGCACAAACAGATCTGCCAGAATCACTACCGCACCCACGGTAACTCCAGCCATGGTCATGAACAGGGTGTCCCGGTTGGCGATATGTCCCAGTTCGTGGGCAACCACGCCCTGAAGTTCATCCCGGTTCAGGCGGCTCATCAGTCCGGTGGTAACGGCAATAGCAGCCCGTTCCGGTTTCAGGCCTACGGCGAAGGCATTTGGTACTGCTGAATCGATGACATAAACTTTGGGCATGGCTGGGAGGCCGGACGCAATCTTCATTTCTTCAACAATATTATATAATTGGGGCGCATCGTCGTGGGATACCTGTTTTGCCCCGGCGGTGGCCAGCAGGATTTGTTCTCCACCGGCAAAGCTGGTCAACAGCATAACAATCCAGATAACCATGGCAATCAGGACGCCCCAGAAAATGCCATCAGCCGGATTGCGTGACAGGAAGAATGAGCCGACCGCCCCGCCCAATGCGGCGAGAACCAGGGCCAGGAATATGATTAACAAAACCGACTTACGCCGGTTGGCAGCGATTGCTTCCCACATGGATTAAATTCCCAAATGACGATATCAGTGAATTAAAATTTTACCTGCGGTGCTTCCCGTTCGGCCGCAACTTCGATTTCAAAGAATTCTGCCTGTTTGAAATTGAACATATTGGCAATAATATTGGTTGGCACGCTCTCAATTCTGGTATTGAACTGCTGAACCTGGTCGTTGTAGAACTGACGGGCAAATCCCACTTTGTTCTCAGTAGTAGTCAGTTCTTCCTGTAAAGCCAGGAAATTCTGGCTGGCCTTAAGGTCGGGATAGTTTTCCACCACCACCAGAAACCGACTGATCGCTTCATTCAGCTGGCCTTCTGCCTTCCCCTGGGCCGCCGGACCCTGGGCCTGTACCGCCAGATTTCGCGCCTTGGTAATCGATTCCAGGGTTTCCCGTTCATGTTTCATATAACCCTTTGCTGTTTCCACCAGGTTGGGTATCAGGTCGTGCCGCCGTTTGAGCTGGACGTCAATTTGCGACCAGGCGTTTTTCACCTGGTTACGCAGCCGGACCAAGCCGTTGTACATGCCAAACATCCAGAAAACCAGAATAACGATTATTGCCAGAATGATAATCCATACCATTTTATGCCTCCTTTTGATCAGCTTTTTCGCCAAAGATTTCTTTTATAAAATTTTGCACTTTCCGATGAGAATCCGAATTAGCCTGGGAACCGGCAATTTCCAGCAGTTCACCTTTGTCAAGCCATATGCCACCGTCCCGGGGACAGATATCGACCTCCACATCAGTGTGGGGAAATTTTGCTTCCTTCATTTTTTTCCGGCAGCGGGGACAACGTCTGTCACTCTTCACCGCATCGGGAAGATCGGAAAGGTCCAGGGTTTTGCCCTTCAGATCGATGATCAGCTCCAGTTCCCCCTGATCCAGCCAGGTACCTTCGCAGGTTGGACAATAATCCAGCTCCACCTGATTATATTCCAGGATCATCATCGGTGTTTTACATACGGGACAATCCATTGCTGACTCCGGTTATTCAAAAATCAATTAAAAATACCAGGAAAATATAAAATGGAAATCGTAAAACTAAAAGCGAAAGTTGGATGGAGACGAAAGGTAATAATATTTTTGGGGGTTGACGAGAAATAAAAATTGAAAGAGAAAATAATATTCCTGACGGGACTTGTTGTCATGGGAAAATTCTGTGATATAAACTTATCCCCCCTTCCGGGGTTTTCCTGATAATTATTTTGAATTAAAAACACCACAGGTGTTCAATATTTATAGAAAGTAAGATTTGTCACAGATTTTCAGAATACTAGAGGTGTTCAACTTTTCTGTTCAACCCCAATCGGGGTTGGTGAAATCTGTAAGGGGTGGTGGTATTATAAATGTTCAATCACTCCGTGATTGATAGATAAATTGAAGTGATTTAAATCTATCAAGGTTTTTAAAACACCGTAGGTGTTTAATATTTACAGAACATGCAATTCCCACAGGAAATCAGAACA
>CAZTXJ010000070.1:11552-15518 GCA_964617285.1 uncultured Calditrichaceae bacterium
CACCGTAGGTGTTTAATATTTACAGAACATGCAATTCCCACAGGAAATCAGAACACCAGGGGTGTTCAACAGTGTAAATATATTTCCTCGGGATGGATAAGAATTTTACCTGTCGCCCCAATGGGATATTTATCCTGTACAATTACCGATATGTTTATTAAAACAACTTGGTGGCGATGTTTTTGGATTTATCCCTTCTCTTTCATAGTTAAACGGCGGTTAATATCGTAAGCCGCACTGATCAATCCCAGATGGGTAAAGGCCTGGGGGAAATTTCCCAGATGTTGGCTGCGAAGACCCAGCTCTTCCGAATAAATCCCCAGATGGTTGGCATAACCCAGCATTTTCTCAAAAAAGAATCTGGCTTTTTCCAGATCGCCGGAACGGGAAAGACATTCCACATACCAGAAGGTACACATATTAAAAGTGCCCTCCTCACCCAACAGTCCATCAATCGATTTATTTCCGATTTGATAACGGTAAACCAGGGAGTCGTACACCAGGCTTTTTTCTATGGCTTTAAGGGTAGAAAGCCAGCGAGGGTCCACCGGGCTGATAAAGCGCACCAGTGGCAACAGCAGATTGGAAGCATCCAGGGCATTGGCACCCTTATGCTGCATAAATGCTTTTCTTTTTTTATTCCAGAAGTTCTGAAAAATATCTTCATAAATTTTGTCGCGATTTTTCAGCCATTTGTCGAGAGGGGCGGGAAAGGAACGTTTCTGGGCCAGACGAATGCCGCGGTCCAGGGCAACCCAGCACATGCTGCGGGAATAAAGAAATTCATGTTTTCCACCCCTCACTTCCCAGATGCCTTCGTCCGGTTGGTTCCAGTTTTTACTCACCCAGTTTAAAAGCCGGACCAGATTTTTCCAGAAATCGTAGGAAATGGGCTCCCCATATTTATCAAACAGATAAACCGAATCCATCAGTTCGCCATAAATATCCAATTGCAGCTGTTTGGCCGCACCATTGCCGATGCGAACCGGGGCAGATTTTTTATAACCCTCCCAATGGGAAAGCTCCTCTTCCGGGAGGTTATGCCTCCCATCAAGGCCATACATTACCTGCAGAGAACCATCCGGTTCCAGTTCATCACAGCGCGCCTTAATCCAGTTCATGAATGCGGAGGTCTCATGGGTATACCCCAAACGAATCAGTGCATAAAGCGTGAAGGAAGCATCCCTTATCCAGGTGTATCGGTAATCCCAGTTTCTCTGGCCACCCAGTTCCTCCGGCAAGCCAAAGGTGGGTGCGGCGACAATGGCCCCGCTAGGTTTAAAGGTAAGCAGTTTTAAGATTAAAGCCGAGCGGTTCACCATATCCCGCCAGCGACCCTGATATTTGGATTTACCAATCCAGTCCCGCCAGAAGTTTAAAGTGCTTTTGAAAAATTCACTCTCATAGGAGGGCGATCCGGAAGGTGACTCCTTGCCCTGCTTTGCTTCTTCCAGAATAAAGGAAGATTTTTCTCCGGAATGTAAAGTAAATTCTGCTACTGCAGCACCATTCTCTATTTTGAGCGGCACTTTACAACGCAGTCGCAGGGCAGATAGCTTCTTATTTTCAGGAATAAATAAAACCGCATCCTTCTGTTTCTCAACCTTATGATCGCAGCGGCCATAGTCGAAGCGCGGCTGGCAAACCATGCGAAATTTGATGTCTCCCCTTACTGATTTTACTCGTCGAACCAGATCGTGGGCATGTTCGCCCTTTCCGACCGGCATAAAGTCGGAGATTTCCGCCACCGCATCCTTAAACAAAAAACGGGTAAGCAGGATATTGGAATCGCTGAGGTAAATCTGTTTCAGATTGGGGTCTTTTTCCACCGGTGCCAGGGCAAAACGACCGCCTTTTTTATCATCCAGCAAAGCGGCAAAAATAGTCGGGGAGTCAAAATAGGGAAAACACATGAAGTCAATCGATCCGTTTTTCCCTACCAGAGCGACCGAGTGCAGGTCACCAATAATACCATAATCTTCAATCGGTTGATATGCCATTTGCGGAGCCTTTCCAATGATAGACTTTACTTAATTAACGCAATAAAAAGTATCAGGGCAAATTTTGTTGCCTATTTTTCGGAATAAACCCAGTCCGGTCTTTTACTCATCAGCGTCCGGAGATCCATCCGCAGTTCTTCCACGGTTGGCCGGCCCAGATACCACCAGCCGTTATAGATTTTGTAAATCGTTCGGTCTTTATCCAAAACAAAGGTATAGGGAATATAGATTTCACCATGTCTTTTGTCGGTATGATCCGCCATTTCCAGTTCATGCAGAAGTTTCTTATCATTATCACACAGGAACGTCCATTCGGCATCCAGTGCATTCCGGACTTCTTTGGAGGTAAAAGGATCATCCACACTCACGGAAATTATGTGACAGTAATCCACCCGCAACTCCGGTTGCAAATACTTTACATAATTCGTCATTTGTCGCCGGTCGTTTGGGCAGAAATATCCCCGGGAAAAAATAAGAATGCCTGGCATACCTTTTAATAAAGCTGATAGCTTTTGCTGTTCACCATTTTGATCCGGTAATTCAAAATCCGGAAATTTATTTCCAACTTTCAGATCTGCTCTCATGGGATAGTCCATTCAAAACCTCCTTCATGTTTGAAAGATTATGCACCCTTTTTATTCTAATAATGCTAATATCCTTAAATTTCGCTGAAATTGGTCAAAACCATTTTTTATAATATCTTTGGTAAAAATGAAGTTTTTATGAATTGATAACAAGAAATGAGGACCTATAGAAATATAGTAAATCTGAACTAAAAAATATTTATATTCTTTTTTGCAGGATTAAATTCTATAATCGATATAATGCAGGAAGTCAGAAAATTTATTCGGTATTGTTCCAGAGATATCTGGTTTATATAGTTGATACATCTTTTTTATTTTAAAGTAAACATGGGTAAATACTTCAATATATTTCTTTATAATTCTTTGTTTTGAATTAAAGGAGGGAATATCTTGTTTAAAATCAGAAAATGCGGCGTGTTTTTTATAATACTACTCTTTCCCCTGATACTTAATTTTGCCATTGTTGGTGAGACAACAGTAAATAAAGCGAAAGTACCAATTAAGGGTCTTGTGAAAGTGGGGGACGTGAAAAGTGCAAGCGATATTAATACACCGGAGATTAACGGGATTGTAAAATATGAGGAAATTTTTGCGGATACTCTTCCACCGGCAGGTTGGCAGTCTATAGATGGGGATAGCAGCGGCAATTCCTGGAGTTATTCAGAGGGGATTGTTTTATCCTGGGGAGATTCCATCCAACCCCAGGCAGGGATCGCTTTCTGGGCCAACAGTTATCAAAATGCAAACGGGACTGATATTGCCGACTGGCTGATTACCCCGAGACTGCCGGTTATCGAATCGGGTGATTCCCTATATGTGTGGATAAATGCAATCGGCATATCTACCATCACTATCTATCCGGATACACTTACTATCTGGGTTTCCCTGCAGGACAGTCTGGTAAACAGTTTTAATTTACCGGTGGACACTATTATCGATCCCGGTCCTGCTGGTGAATGGCATCGCTATGCGCTGGATATAACGGTAAATAATCAGATAGTTGGCAATGCTCCCTTTGTTGGCTTTAAACACGATCATAGAAATGGCGGGCAGTATGGAAGTGGTTCCAACGGAGTATATCTGGATCATGTGATCTTGACTAATGGTGGATTTGCAACGCCCATCGTGAATCAACCCAACAGTACTCCCTCAGGATTTGTCCTGGAGCAGAATTATCCTAATCCGTTTAACCCATCTACCACAATTGCCTATCAACTGGCTAAGGAATCTGAAGTATCGCTCATAGTTTATAATCTGGCCGGACAGGAAGTAAAGACGCTGGTAAATGAAAGACAGTCAGCCGGCCCGCAGCAGGTTGTCTGGGATGGAAAGGATCTGCATGGCAACCAGGTGGCCAGCGGGATCTACCTCTACCGGTTAAA
>CAZTXJ010000071.1:0-1829 GCA_964617285.1 uncultured Calditrichaceae bacterium
CCGAAAAAGCTGGGCATGCGGATATTTTGCTCTTCGGCAATGGATTTTACCATAAAGTTGGGGGCATTTCCGATATAGGTCATCGAGCCGAAGAAAACCGCTCCGGTGCTGATGGCCTTCAGATACAAACTTTGTTCGGCGATCAGCCGGGCAACGGCCTGGGGTTCGGGAATGCCGGCAAAGAATTGTCCGGTGGCCGTGCTTAAAAAAGTCAGGTAAGTCGGAGCGTTATCCAGGAAACTGGACAGGGCGCCGGTAATCCAGAAGTAGTGCCATTCGTGCTTTACCGCATCGATAACAAAATGCAGTTCACCGGTAAGACCGGCCCGCAGCATGGCCAGCGCCGGAACAATGGTCATAAAGATACCGGCAAAAAGTTTGGCCACTTCTTTGATGGGAAACCAGGTAAACTCGTTGCCTTCACGGATAGACCAGGCGGTGGTCTTCAGCGAGAGGATTCCCATCAGAATCAAAAATGCATCCCGGATCATGCTCTGATAAGCCACATGGACGCCAAAGATAGACACTTCACCCAGCTTCACCAGTCCACTGAACAAAACTCCGCCCATGATTCCTAGCAGGAAAAGCAGATTGTGCAGTCCCATTACGCTCAATTTTTTAGAAGTCGGTTTACCAGCCTCGCTCTCCAAATTTCCGGCTTCCCAGGCGGCCTTAATTTCCCCCTCGCTCATTCCTTCCGGTACTTCATAACGATAAGGTTTGAGATATTTTTTCAGATGCCAGCCTTCCCGCCGAAACAGAATAATATCGAAGACATAGAATACCGACAAAACCAGAACCACCACAAAGAGCATTTCCGGGAAGAGTTTCAGGGTCCAGAAAAAAGGAACATGATGCAGAAATCCCAGGAAAAGGGGCGGATCCCCCAGCGGGGTAAGCGAACCCCCGATGTTGGCTACCAGGAAGATGAAAAATATAATAACATGTACTTTCGACTTACGGTATTTATTCATCCTTAACATTGGTCGGATGAGCACCATTGCTGCACCGGTTGTACCGATCCAGGAAGCGAGAAAGGTACCGATGAGCAGCATAACCAGGTTAGCCCGGGGTGTACCCACCGGTGCGCCCTGAACCAGTATGCCGCCGGCAGCGGTGAAAAGTGCCCAGAGCAGGATAATGAAGGGAATGTAATCTGACAGGTATATATGCAGAATCTCATAGAAAGCCTCACCCCGGTAGACAATCAGAAAGGGTATAGCTAACAACAAGGCCCAGAAGGCGGATACCTTGCCAAAATGGTGATGCCAGAAGCGTGGCGCCACCAGGGGAAATATGGCGATGGAGAGCAGAATCCCGATAAAGGGGATCACGCTCCAGATGGGCAGTTCGGTGCCCAGGGATGAGCCGTGTTCGGTGCTGTGGGTCGCTTCTCCATGCTGCTGATGAACCTGGGTAGTTTCCGGTTCGGTTTGCTCCATGGTGTGTTGTGCCAGCAGGGGACTAACTTGCAGCAAAAGGAAGAAAACGAGTAGGATAATTGGCAGGTTAATTGATTTGAAGTGGCTCATCCTCACATCCTTTCGAGTATCAGTACTTATTTATAAATTTCTTGAGAAAAACAGGGAATAAATCTAAAGAGTGGTACTTTTTTTTCAAAGTTTTATTTAAAAATGTATGAGTATTGTTTTGGATTAGAAGCTAACCAACCCGTATTTGTGAGCGATGCGCCCTTTAGGCTGCCAGACAGGCTGCAATTTCCACAGGGCATAACAAAAATTCGAGTTACTTTGTTAAAAACTTTTCCTGAATTAGTTAATGTTTACGCTGATGACATGCAATTTGTCATGCCGGACTGAGATCCGGCA
>CAZTXJ010000071.1:1929-15331 GCA_964617285.1 uncultured Calditrichaceae bacterium
TCCGGCAGGCAGGCCGCTTAAAACATGCGGGTATAACATACTTGATGTTTATCTTTGCGATCCCGCCGTCGCGGGAGGAGCAACCCCCGTGGTAAAATTAACCAGATAAGGACAATTTCACAATATACTAAGGAGATTGCTTCACTGCGTTCGCAATGACCGGCCTTCTTTAGTCTTTGCTCCGAGGAAGTGACCCTGGGGAAAAATCATGCGGTACTACCGGAGGGAGATTGCCACATTCCTGACATTGGTCAGGAATTCGCAATGACTTGGCTTCTTTGTCTTTGCGAAGCACGGATGCTGAAGCCTGCCTGCGCCGGGGCTCCGGCAGGCAGGCAATCTCTGTGTGCGTGGACAGATACAGGGATGTATAATGGGCATGAACCTTAGGTGGATCGCCACGCTCCGCTCGCATGAGACAAATCCTCCACTTTTCTATGATCTAAATTTAGAGAATTTTGTCAGCGAATTACTTAACATTTACAGCAATGACCAATGATCTTGTTTTAGGTCCAAACCGATATGCATAAAAATATTCCTGAATTGTTTTGTCTGCGGGCCGAAACTTTTTTATTTTTCTGTCCGCAGGCGTGCAGCGAATATCTGTTTGCGCTAAACAGTCAACTAAAGGAGCGATCATGATTCAAAAATTGACCTTTGTTCTATTATCCCTTCTGCTGGCGGGGAATATCCTGGCCCAGCGACCGATTCAGTTCGAAGATATGTTTGCCATGGGACGGGTGGCTGACCCGCAGATTTCCCCGGATGGAAAATGGATTGCCTACACCGTCACCTATTATTCGCTGGAAAAGAATAACAATAAAAGCGATATTTTTCTGGTTTCGAGCGATGGCAAAACCAGCCGACAACTAACGTTTGATGAAAAATCTGATTCCTCTCCCCGCTGGTCACCTGACGGCTCCCAACTGGCCTTTATATCCAAGCGGGATGGTACCGCCCAGCTTTACCTGTTCGATATGAAAGGGGGAGAACCGTTAAAGGTGACCGATGTCCCGACCGAGGTCAGCTCGTTCATCTGGTCCCCGGATGGCCGGTATTTTGCCATTGAAACAGAAATTTTACCGGAGGCGGATTCTCCCGAAGCCAGTGTTGCCATGGAGAAGAAAATGAAAGAGGGCACCGGTACTGGTCGGGAGATTCATCACCTGCTGTACCGGCACTGGAATGTCTGGCGGGATGGCAAATACAAACACATCATGCTTTATACCCGGGAGGGCAAATTTGTGCGGGACTTAACCACAGGTGCTTATGACACACCGCCCATCGCCCTGGGCAGCGACCACGATTATCTCTTTTCCCGGGATGGTAAATCTTTCTGTTTTGTCCGGAATACTGATCCGATTGTGGCCATCAGTACCAACAATGATATCTGGATTGAAGATCTTGATGGAAAGAATATGCAGCAGATTTCCATGGGCAAGGGAAATGACAATGGTCCGGCCTATTCCCCTGACGGAAAATTCCTGGCCTACATGTCCATGGCCCGCCCGGGATTTGAGGCAGATCAGAAAAATCTGATTTTGCATGATCTGGCCACCGGGGAAGAACGTAATCTCACTACCGTCCTGGACCGTTCGGTCTCGGATTACCTCTGGGCACCGGATGGAAAGAAAATATATTTCTTTGTGGAAAATCACGGTCGTCACCGGATATATGAAGTGGATATCAAAACCGCCCAGCTGAAGATGTTGCTGGACAATCATTTTATCGATGCCATGCAAATCAGTCCGGATGGAAAATATCTGGTTCTGGCAAAACAGGCGGTTAACTATCCCACCGAGCTCTTCCGCTTCGATCCGGATCGGAGAAACTTAACCCAGCTCACCTTTACCAATCAGAAACTGCTCAGCCAGTTAGAGATGAATCCCCTGGAGGATTTTTGGTTTACCGGCGCCAATAACGATTCCATTCAAATGCTGATGGTTAAACCGCCGAATTTTGACCCGGCCCAAAAATATCCCCTGGTCTGTTTGATCCATGGTGGCCCACAGGGCGCCTGGGGAGACGATTTTCACTACCGCTGGAATGCGGAGATGTTTGCTTCTCCCGGTTATGTGGTCATCATGATTAATTTTCATGGCAGCCGGGGATATGGGCAGAAATTTTGCGATACGGTGAGCAAAGACTGGGGCGGTTGGCCCTATCAGGATATTATGATCGGCACCAGATGGGCCATGGAGAAATTTCCCTTTATCGATCAGGAAAAAGTCGGGGCCGCAGGCGCTTCCTATGGTGGCTTTATGATCAACTGGATTGAAGGCCACAACGACGATGGTCTTTTCAAATGTCTGGTTTCCCATGACGGCGTCTATGAGCAGGTAAGCATGTTTGGTTCTACCGAGGAATTATGGTTTCCCACCTGGGAATTTAACGGTTATCCCTGGCAGGAAGGCAGTCTGTATCAGAAATGGAATCCGGCAAATTTTGTGGACAATTTCAAAACCCCGATTCTGATCGTGCACGGGGAGAAGGATTTTCGCATTCCATATACCCAGGCCATGCAGTTATTTACTGCTGTTCAATTGAAGGGCGTGGATTCGAAACTGATTATCTTTCCCGATGAGGACCATTTTGTCCGTAAACCACAGAACGCCCGGCAGTGGTGGAAGAATGTGTATGACTGGTTGGGAAAGTACCTGATGCAACAATAGGGCAACTTTGAACATTGAATAGAAAAAAAGCGAGGCGTTATATGCATATTGGAAATTATGATGTGACTATGATCGATGCCGGCAGATATAAACTGGACGGGGGAGCGATGTTTGGGGTGGTACCCCGGACCTTGTGGCAAAAGGAAAATCCCCCGGATGAAAAGAACCGGATTACCATGTCTCTGAACACTTTGTTGTTGGTGGGAGATGGGAAGATTATTTTAGTCGATACCGGCGTGGGAGATAAGTTCACCGATAAATTCCGGGAAATCTACGCCATTGATTATTCCGAACATTCCCTGGTAAAATCCTTGCTTCAGCATAATATCCAGCCGGAAAACGTGACCGATGTTATTCTCACCCATCTTCATTTCGATCACGTGGGTGGTTCGACTTATTACGATAACGATGGAAATTTGAAGCTTCAGTTTCCCAATGCCACCCATTATGTTCAGAAAAAACAACTGGAATGGGCCCAGAAAGGATTTGCCAAGGACCGGGCCAGTTATCTTTCGGAAAATATCCAGCCACTTATTGACTCCGGACAATTGAAAGTCATCAGTGGTGCGGCGGAGCTGTTTAAGGATGTCGAACTGATATTATCCGATGGACATACGGTTGCTCAGCAACTGGTTTTGATCAGAGGAAATGGCAAAAATTTGCTTTATGCCGCAGATTTAATTCCTATGACTGCCCATATTCCTTTGCCCTGGGTAATGGCCTACGATCTTTATCCGGTTACCTCGATTCAGGAAAAAGAGGAGATTCTAAAGAAGGCAGTAGCGGAGAACTGGATGATTTTCTTCGAGCACGATCCTCGAACTTATTGTGGAACGGTTGAAGAGGGTGACCGGGGTTACCAGCTGAAATCTGCAGTGACCTTCTAACTGGCCAATAGGTTTAAAAAATATATATTTGAAATTCGAATATTCGTAAACCAGGATTATTGGTTTGCGGATATTTTTTTTGATTTCAAGCGGAAAGAGGCAAGATAGATACCCAGCAGGATTAAAGCGGCACCGAAAAATTGCATCGGACGCAGCACTTCCCGGAAAATGAGCCAGGAAGCAAAAATAGTAACCACCGGAATCAGGTTGGCGAAAATAGCGACCCGGTACGTTGGTAGCCGGCTCAGGGTATAGTTTAGCAGAAAATAAGCAGCGACCGAACTGCCAAATCCCAGATAAATAATACTCAGTATAATGGATCCGTCAATATAGGTGGACTCTCTGAAAAATGTTTCGATTATTGCCAGCGGCAGAAAAACAGTGGTGGCCACGATGGACTGGTAATAGGTTATCGTAAGCGGAGAATAGGTCCGGGTTATCCGGCGGCAAAGAACGTTGTAAAATCCGGCGGAAATCGCCGCCCCCATGGCAAACAGATTTCCCAGAATCGGGGAGGGTGCCAGAGTTGTGCCCTGCTGCTGGGAAACGATAAAATAGACCCCTGCGAGCGACAACAGAATGCCTCCGAATGCTCTTCGGGAAATTTTTTCCCGGATCATCAGGGCTGCAAAGACCAGGGTAAATATGGGAATTGTGGCAATAATCAGGGAAACATTCGATGGACTGGTATAGCGGATACCAAATGTTTCGAAGATGAAATATCCCACCGGCTCGACCATGGTTAATAGAAGGAAGTATTTCCAATCCTTGCGGGCAATAATCAGTTTTTTCCGGTCCCTCCAGAGAATAGCACTAAGTAACAGTAAAGCCAGTAGATAACGACTGAAAACCAGCTGGAATATTCCCAGTCCCTGCAGGGCTTGTTTGGAAGCGATAAATGAGAGACCAAAAAGCAAGGTCATCAGGAAGAGCAGGGAAAGATACCTGTTTTCCTGCTCTTTCACTCCTTCTCCTCAGGGAACGGCCGATAGATCAGGATGGTGTGACCGATGATCTGGACTACTTCCGAATTGGTTCGCTGCCGGATAATTTCTGCCGCTTCCTCTTTCTCCAGCGGGCTGGTGTCCTGCAATTTAATCTTTACCAGCTCTTTGGTATTAAATGAATTTTCGATGGTTTGAATGGTGCCGTCGGATACACCTTCTTTTCCGATCCATACCTCGGCTTTCAGGTGGGTGCCTTCGGCTCTAAAAGCTCGTTTCTGTTTTCCGGTAAGTGTCATTTGGTCCCCTTTTCAGAACTTTGATAAACTTTTTATGAAACCATAATCTAAAGGATTGCGAATCTAAAAACAATCTCATCTCCTAGCAAATATTTTTCTGAAGTTTCTTATAAAATGTATCGATTCTTCAGAATGAAGTGGGAGCAACTCTCCGAAATCGTATTTGGCCGATTAAATTAGATTTCTGGGGATTGATAGAGTGTTTATATTTCAGCTAAATTGGTCGTCAAAAATGTACGCTTTTATTCGGGATCAAATTTTATTCGGATTTCGTAGGAGAAATATTCTATCGGGAGAGCATTCGTTGAAGAAATTATATTTAAGTTGGTTTATATTCTTTCTGGTTTCCTCGGTTTATAATTTACCTGCTCAGGACAGTACGGGTATCTGGTTACAACTTGAGCCGGGATTTTTACAGACGGATCTGCAGGTGCAGCCAAATGCCGAGTTGGATGATTCAAAAATTGCGGTGCTTAAAATCGATCCCGCCTTGTATGAAATAAACATTTATTGCGGAAGCAATTTTAATGATAAACGCCGGAGCATAGAGGATTGGGCTACCGATTTTCATCTGGTTGCCGCGATAAACGCTGGGATGTATGCGGAAGACTATAAAACATCCATCGGTTTTTTGAAAAGCGGAGAACATTATAATAATACCCATATCAACAGCAAACACAACTGTATTTTTGCCTGCGGACCTTTATCCGATAACATTCCACCGGTTCAGATAATCGATCTCAGGTGTCAGAGTTTTGATGCCTGGAAATCCCAATATCACTCCTTTTTACAGAGCATCCGCATGATCAGCTGTTCCCGGAAAAACGTGTGGCAGCAGCAACCGCAGAAATGGAGTATCGCAGCCCTGGCGATGGATAACCAGGGCAATCTGCTTTTGATCCATTCCCGGGCACCTTACAGCGTGCATGATTTTATTGAAATATTATTGAAATCTCCCCTGGATATTAAAAATGCAATGTATCTGGAAGGTGGATCGGCGGCCAGATTATATTATAATATTGCCGGTATTGAAAAAAGTATCGGCGGCTTCACTGAGAATGGAATTTTCTTCAACGATAACCAGCAACGAACCCAACCCATTCCCAATATTATCGGGGTCAGTAAAAAGGAGTGATTCTCGGTTTACAGGAATGCCTCGGTCAGTTTATCCCGCAAATATTCAAAAGCTTCCTGAGGATTGTCGGAAAAATGGAACAGGCTCAGATCGTCTTCATCAATCACCAGATGGTCCACCATATATGGAAAGTTGATGACATTGCGCCAGTATTCCTCTCCGTAAAGTACCACTGCCATTTTTTTCTGGGTTTTGCGGGTCTGTAGCAAAGTAAGAACTTCCCACAGCTCATCCATCGTGCCAAAACCACCGGGAAAAATAACCAGGGCTTTGGCCAGATAGACAAACCAGAATTTGCGCATAAAGAAATAGTGAAATTCAAAATTCAGGTCCGGGGTAATGTACTGATTTGGATCCTGTTCCATGGGAATCGATATGTTCAGACCAATCGACTTACCGCCAGGCACATCTGAGGCCCCGCGATTAATGGCCTCCATAATTCCCGGTCCGCCGCCAGAACATACCAGAAACCGGTGGTGACTGTTTTTCAGACTAATAGACCACTGGGTAAGCAGACGGGCCAGTTCCCTGGCATCATCATAAAAACGGGACATTTTATGACGCATCTCGGCCAGTTTCAATTCCTTTTTGTGATCCTCGGTCGGTTCTTCTTTATATCTCTTCTTCCATAAATCGTATCTCTTTTTTGCGGTCTCTCCGTCGGTAACCCTGGCCGAACCATAGAAGACAATGGTGTCCTTCACGTTCAACTGTCTAAACCGGGCAGCCGGTTCAATATATTCGGAAAGGATTCGTAAAGTGCGGGCATCGCTGCTATTGAGAAACGCCGGATTTTTATAGGCTTTTACTGCTTTTTTGGGCATTGCTTTTCCTGAAGGTTACTTTGTTTGTCTGATTTTTAGGTCCATTTGTTTCTTCCGGAATTCCTATCATCGGCCTAAATTGAAACATTATGAATTGGTCATCGCTTTTTTGATTATCATATTAAAAACTATTACATATTTGTCAGTGATCCTAAAAAATTGAGTTAAAATTTAACTTTTCTCCAAGACCTCCGGATTTACCACTGCTATCGGTTGATTCCCTTCCAGGACGGCAAGCAGATTTTCTGCTGCGATCCGGGCCATCTCCTCACGAGTGAATTTAGTGGCACTTCCAATGTGGGGGAGCAGTAAGACATTTTCCAGTTTTAGGAGCTCCTCGGAGACCTCCGGTTCGAATTCATAGACATCCAATCCCGCCCCGGCAATCCATTTTTCCCTTAATGCCTGAATCAATGCTTTCTCCTCAACAATTGCTCCCCTTGCCGTATTCACCAGAAATGCGGAGGATTTCATTTGGCGAAGTGTTTTACGGTTAAACAGATGATGGGTTTCCTCTGATAACGGAAGATGAAGGGAGACAAAGTCAGATTCTGAAACTAAGGTGTCAAGATCTGCCTGTTTAGCATTGCATTCTCTTTCCAGTTCGGAATTTATATTTCTGTCAAAATAGAGGATTTTCATATTCCAGCCAATGCTTCGTTTGGCCACAGCCGCGCCAATGCGGCCGGCGCCAATGATGCCCAACGTCTTTCCATAAAGATCCCCGCCCAATAAAAGGAGTGGACCCCATCCTTTAAATCCGGTGGATCGAATCATTCTGTCACCCTCAGCAATCCTGCGGACAATTCCCAATAGTAAAGCCCAGGCCAGGTCGGCGGTGGCGTCCGTTAGAATCCCCGGTGTATTGGTAACGGCGATTCCTTTCTTGGTAGCATATTCAACATCGATATTATTATAGCCAACGGCATAACTGCTGATTACCCGCAGGTTTTTACCAAGATCGACTATCTCCTTGTCGATTTCCTCCGAAAGCAGGCAGATAACCCCATCCTTGTCCCGGATTAAATCTTTGAGGGCACTTCTGGAGATAGGTTCATTTTTATTAAAAATTTCCAATTCACATTTCTTGCTTAAAATTTCAAAAGCATTTGATGGGATTTCTCTGGTGATAAGAACTTTAAATTTTTTACTCATAATTTGACGATCTCCATTAGAGGGGAAAATAATAGTGCGGTAAGCAGGAGAAATCAATCATTTTATAGAAAAATTGAATCATATTTTTAGCAAATCTTCCATTTGATCAACCAGATTCGAAAAGAGTCTGGCGGTGCTTTCGATGGGTTCGGGGCTCGTCATATCCACGCCGGCATCCTTGAGCAAATTGATTGAATAATCCGAATTACCCTTCCTTAAAAATTGCAGATAGGCCTCTCTGCTCTCCGTATTTCCCGATAATATTTTTTGTGCCAGAGTCGTGGCGGCTGAAATCCCGGTAGCATACTGATAAACATAATAATTGTAATAAAAGTGAGGAATTCGGCACCAGTTGAATTCGTATAACGAATCCATAATAAAATCTTTGCCATAATAGTGCTGATAGATTTCCCTTGTTATATGGCCAAAAACTTCTGCAGTGAGTGCTTCACCGCTTTCTGATATTTCATGGATTCTTTTTTCGAATTCGGCAAACATCGCCTGGATATATAGTGTGCCCCGTATCTGATCAATGTAATGATTGAGCAAATAAATCTTCTTCTGTGGATCACTGGTATTTTTTAGTAAATAATCAATTAACAACGCTTCGTTGAGGGTGGAAGCCACTTCCGCCACAAAAATGGTATAATTACTGTAAATGTAAGGTTGTTTCTGAATAGTATAATAGGAGTGCATGGAGTGACCCAATTCATGCGCTACCGTGAACATATCGTCAAGTTGTCCCTGATAATTCAGAAGCATGTAAGGATGAGGAATTCCAAACACCGCAGTGGAATAAGCTCCTGAACGTTTGCCCGGAGATTCAAAAACATCAAACCAGCCCCCGGAAAAGGCCTTTTGCAGGTCTTTCAAATAATCGGTTCCCAGAGGAGATAAAGCAGCTTCAATTATTTTCAAAGCTTCCTCATAGGAAATTTCCCATTTCATGGCTTTGATCAATGGCACATAAAGATCCCAGGGCTTAACCTTATCCAATTTCAGTATTTTCTTTCGCAGCTTAATATACTGGTGCATCGGAGCAACATTCTTCTGTAGTGTACTTACTACATTCTTATAAACTGAAAGCGGTATGTTATCGGTGTCAAGTGCAGCTTCCATCGTATTATTATACTTTCTCGCCCGGGCAAAATAGATATCGCTTTTTATTGCTCCAGCAAGATTTGCTGCTAAAGTGTTTGTCCATTTTTGATAAGTACCATACATGGATTGGTAAGCTTTTTTCCTTACAGTTCGGTTCTCACTCCGGATATAAAGAGAAAAATTGCCTTTGGTCAGTTCAACTGATTTATTCTTTTCATCTTTAATCTTTGGAAAGGATATATCAGCATTATTGAACATGCTGAAAACCTGGTAGGGTGTCTGAGCCAGATCACCTGCCAGAGCCAGTAATTTTTCGCCTTCCCCATCGAGGATGTGCACTTTAGACCGCAAAAGATCATCCAGGTAGTGCTGGTATAGCTGAAGATCTGAATTTTTCTGTAAAAAAACTTTGAGGGTTTCATCCGGCATTTCAAGTATTTCAGGCTCAATAAAAGATTTAATTTGATTAAACTGAATAGCCAGGTGGGAAATTTTATCCCGATATTCTTGGTATTTGGTTAATCTGGTATCTTCATCGGATTTTAAATTGGCATAGATCGATAATTTCCCCAATTGAATTTCTAGGTTATCCCGTCGCTTAAAGCAACTCAACAAACTTTCGGCAGATTCTGCCAGTTTACCTTTAAATTTTTCGATATCAGCAAACGATTCTTTGAAATTCGTTAAGCTTTGTTCCCATAACTGGTCTGTTTTAAAAAGGTGTTTGGTTTGCCATTTGTATTTATCAGCAATATCTGATCTGTTGAATGGCCTTTTGTGTTTATCCATCATATATTATTATCCCCTAGCTCTATATTTCAATAATAATGTCCTTTACTTACTAACAAAAGTAAAGCAATGTACATTTTCCAGGATATGGAAATAGTAGAAATATTTTTTGGAAAAATTCATATCGAATGTCGCTGATTCGCTAAAATTGGAAAAGAACTTTAAAATTAAAGGAACTTTTATGACTAAACAAACGAAAAATATTTTGGAATTGAAAAATTTGTTAAAATTTATTATTTTATAATAATTTGTGTTCAATAGAAATTTAAATATGGAACCTATTCGGGGGTGTCTAAAATGTCCTATCACAAATGTGCGGAAGAAGGGTGTCCTTTTAAACCCATATCATTTACGCATTACTGCTGGCAGCATATACCAGATAAAGAAGCTTTCCTAAAGAAACTTAGAAATAATATAGAACACTCGGTTGCACCGGTAACCTTGGACAAAATCGTGTTGGACGGATTTGATCTGTCCGGTCTGGATTTGCGCAGTGCATCTTTAATGGGCGCAATGTTAATCGAAGTTGATTTTACCGACTCTAATCTGACTAACATAAATCTGAAACGAAGTTTTATTCAAAATTCACAATTTAAGAATACCAAACTTGTCCAGGCAACATTGAGCGGGACAATTATTCTGGATTCTGACTTTGTTGATGTTGATATGTCTTTGGTGGAAGGTAATTTGCTGAAAACGAAGAACTGTAAATTTGATAATTTATATATCAAATCTGCTGATCTTAAGAATACCTTCTGGAAAGATAATAAATATACTTCGGTTCAGATTGCTGATAGTAATTTTATGATGAGTTTTTTTGATGAAATTGAGGTGGTTAAAAGTAAACTGGATAACGCCCTGTTTTCCGGTAGTCAGTTTTATAAATGCCAGTTTACCAATAACGATTTTATTGAAGTGAATTATATCGGTTGCTTAATCGACAATAATACCTATAAAGATTCGGTACTGCAGAATTGTCGGTTTGCCACAGCTATTGTTAATAATACGGAATATCATAATTGTAAGATTTATAAGCCGATTATGCGGGAGACCCAGATTGTTAACAGTAAGTTCCAGAAGTGCGATATTACCACACCAGTACTTCAGCGGGCCATCATCATCCGGTCCAATCTAAATCCGGAAAAAATTGTAAATGCCAACACCGAAGGTTTGGTTGTTATCTAAATTGACCTAAAATATTTCTCTCGTTTCAGGCCGCCTAAGGATAAGGCGGCCTTTTTATTTTCCTTTATAATCGAATTTAAAACAACTGGATAATCAAGATGGCAATAATTACTACAAGAGCAAAGGGTAATCCCAGAACCGGGATTATAAAGGTTGATATTAACAAGGCTGCCGGCACAGCCCCGGCAAGATCCGCAGCATAGGTTATTCCAGGCATTTTTTCATTTTCGGAGGTGTAATAAGAATGGGTGACATAAGCAAAAAATCCCCCGGTTAAGAAACCGGTCGAAAAGATCACGAATGGCAGAAATAAATATTTGATTAGTCCAAATAAAATTACGGATTGATATAATTGTATATTCAGGATCATGGGAAGATAAAGGATAAGTGCTATGGCAATAAATGCCAGATAGAAAACTCGAGAGGATCTGAATATTGTTGATTTTGCTCGAGTAAGAAAGAAACGCGAGCCTGCGGCAAGCCCAAGCATGTATAATCCAAAAATAATGGCCATTCCCGAGTACACAGAACCATAGATGATCTGGTAGAGAAGGAGAATTAGAATCTCTAACGCAATTGAGATTCCGGCAACCACTATTAACTCCCAGAGGAGCTGTCGCTCCTTATTATTTCTGGTTATGATTTTAAAGCAAATCACACTGATTACCAGCAGTGAAACGATGACATACCAAAATTTATCCAGGTATCGGAATATTTTGGCGATTACTTCTCCGGAGAGTGAACCCCAAACAGTAAAATGATACAGATATCCCTTGATATTATGGTCTGAATTGATGGCAGCATGCTGGCAGGCTTTGAGCTGTTCTAGATAACTGGAGAGACGTTCTTCGGACAAGGTGTATTTAAGGTAAGCAGGATTAATATAAGTGGTCTTGTAGGAACCATTTTTAAGGTTTGCCTTTAGTATTTCAGGGAGCCTGTCAACAGATGCTGAATTTTCGGCAAAAAAATAGTTGTTGTCTCCGGGGATAATAAAAATATTGGAGAAAGCGGTACTAAGCGTGTTTTTTATCAGGTTTATATAATTGCATAAACCGGGATTCAAAAAATTTTCGGAAGATTGTATACTAAAAAAGAACAGACCATTTTTGTTTAATTTTTTTTCGATAAGAGCATACATTTCTCTGGTATAATACCTGTTAAGTGCTAAATTCTCAGGCTCGTTTGTGTTCAGACAGATAACATCAAACTTTTCTGTTGATTTTCCAAAAGATTCTCTGATATCCCCCTTCACGAACCGGATGTCAAAGGGTAGATCAATATTTTTAATCCGGGATTTCTGAAATTCAATCAAATATTGCTCATATTCCAGATAGGTAACATCTTTTATGGTTTTAAATGGGATAAGATAGGGCAGAAAATCGTGAAGGTTGCCACCAAGGATCAGAACTTTCTCGGCTCCAGGCCGGGCCAGTAACGGTAAAAACATATGGGTTTCCGCACTGAAGAGGTCCGGTATTGAATACAGAATTTTACCTTGTCTGATTACTAAAGTCTGATCGTTATGCTCCCCAATTTTAATATTACCATACGGTGTATCTTTTTCCCCTAATATTTGATAAGGAGCATATTGGTGGTTACTTATTTGCCTCAATATATTTTCCGCGCTAAAGAATATAAATATTACAAAAATGAAAAAGAGGATTTTAAAAACTCTTTTTCTGGTATTTTTCCAATTTACCAGTTGGCCATATTCAGAAAAGACCAGTAAGATTAATGACACTATGGCGAGAATTTGTAAATTGTTAAAACTATTGAGTAACCAAAAATTCAACAGCAATCCTCCGGTAAATGCACCGAGGCTCTCCTGAAGATAGACCTTGTTGATATTTTCTGATCTGGAATTTAAGGATGATCCGTGGAAATGAATAATAATATACGGAAAATAGGCTCCGCATAAGAGTGCTGCCGGAAAGATGGTGAGAATTAAAATCGGTATAGCTTCTACTACAGCTGGATAAATGCCTGGTTTCAGATTAAATAAGAGCGGAAAGCTTCTTGCAACAAAATATAGGACGAGAATAGACGTTACAGTGAGAAAGTCAAAAGCTTTTTGCCAGTTGAATTTGTTCATTATTTTTGGCATAACAAAAGATCCCAATGCACTTCCCGATAGCCAGATTGCCAGCGATATTCCGATCGTTAATTCGTTGCCATAGAAGAATTCAAAAACAAGTCTGAAAAGGATGATCTGGGTAGTGAGAGCGAATAGTCCCAGTGCGAATGCCGGGAGTGAATTTGAGATCGAATTGAAATGAAATTTCATTTAACACTATCCCCATACTCTATAAAAAGATAAACAAATTTATCTTGATTTATTGAAAAAAAAGAATATATTTGAAGAGAGGTGGTATCAAACAAGGTGCATTCCTTTATTTTTTTGTTCTTTT
>CAZTXJ010000072.1:0-4172 GCA_964617285.1 uncultured Calditrichaceae bacterium
TACCTGGTGATGCATCCCGGCTCGCATATGGGCAGGGGAGAGGCAGCCGGGATAACCGCCATCGCTGAAGCGCTCCGGAACTGCTATACTGATGCTGAATGTCAGAATACGGTTATCCTGCTGGAAACCACCGCCGGACAGGGGACAAACCTGGGTTCTACCTTTGAACAGTTACGGGATATCATCGATCAGAGCCGGCTGGAGGATCGGATAGCAGTCTGTGTGGACACCTGCCATATTTTTGCAGCCGGATATGATCTACGAACTGTGGAATCCTGGAGCGAGACCAAGGCCAGATTTGACCGGATTCTCAGTCTGGAAAAGCTGAAAGTTTTTCATCTGAATGATAGTCTGCAGGAGTTGGGCAGCCGGGTGGATCGGCATGCCCGGATCGGAAAAGGGAAAATCGGTCTTGAGGGATTTTCTGCCCTGGTTAACGATCCCGATCTGCGCCAGATTCCCATGATCCTGGAAATTCCCGGCGGGAATAAGGCCTATCAGCAGGATATCCGCAAACTTCGGCGGTTACAATATAAAAAAACTTCCTATTCAAAAAGATAAAAAGGTGCATGGATACCATGCATGGAATTAAAACGTTTTAGGTGTACAACACTATTCATAATTCTATTCTGGGTTAGGTATTGTTTCAGGTTTGGCTATATATGATAAATGATGTTTGGATTATTCGGACGGGCGTTATTATATGTCACCCCTACCGGGGTTCTCTGATAATTACTAATCTTGTTTGCTATAAACATGTCATCCCTAAAGGGATTTTGGTAAAAAGATGGAATCCTGCTTGTTATAAATATTTAATCTCTGATGGGATTTTGTTTATATTGCTGACCAATGAAAAACACCGAAGGTGTTTAATGTTTGTAGTTGTGATATTCCATTTACTAAATCAGAACACCGTAGGTGTTCAACACTATATATTTCCCGATATTAGAAATTGCTGCAATTTTTGAATGAGGTTTGATAAAAAAACTCCCTACCCGAAAGGATAGGGAGTTTTGGTAAGGCCTCCTCGTCTGCACTTATTTCTCTTTCATAAAGGGATAACGATAATCCTTGGGTGGAATATAATTTTCCTTGATAGTCCGGGGGGTTACCCAGCGGATCATATTCAGGAAACTGCCGGCCTTATCGTTGGTGCCACTGGCCCGGCCACCACCAAACGGTTGCTGACCAACCACAGCGCCGGTGGGTTTATCATTAATATAAAAGTTGCCCGCCGAGTTCACCAGGATCTGATCGGCCAGCTCAACCGCATAACGGTCTCGGCCAAATATGGCCCCGGTGAGGGCATAGGGCGAAGTTTCGTCACACAGATGCAGGGTTTCCTCGTATTTTTTATCTTCATAAATGTAGATGGTCAACACCGGTCCGAAGATTTCCTCCTGCATGGTGCGGAACCTGGGATTGGTGGTCACGGCAATGGTCGGTTCAATGAAAAATCCCTTGCTGTCGTCGTAATTACCGCCAAAGATAATTTCAGCATCCCTGGCTCCTTTGATATAATCAATATACTCGGTAATCGAGGTAAAGGCTGCCCGATCAATAACCGCATTCATGAAATTGCTGAAATCCTCTACATCTCCCATTTTGACCGTCTTCAGTTCCTTTACCAGGTAGCTTTTGAGATTTGTCCACATGGATTTGGGAATGTAGGCCCGTGAGGCCGCAGAACATTTTTGTCCCTGATATTCAAAGGCACCGCGAATAATGGCCACGCCCACTTCTTCCATATCTGCGCTGGGATGGACAAAAATAAAATCCTTACCACCGGTTTCTCCAACAATCCGGGGATACCATTTATAGATTTTAATATTATCGCCCACCGTTTTCCACATGTTCTGGAAAGTCGAAGTGCTGCCGGTGAAGTGAATCCCGGCCAGTTCGGGAGAATTCATCACCGGATTACCTACCTGACTGCCCGATCCGGGGATAAAATTGATCACCCCATCCGGCAGTCCGGCTTCCTGGAATATCTGCATTATCTTATAGGCGGAATATACCGCACTGGAAGCGGGTTTCCACAAAGTGACGTTTCCCATAATTGCCGGGGAGGATGGCAGGTTGCCGGCGATAGAGGTGAAGTTGAACGGAGTGACCGCAAAGACAAATCCTTCCAGCGGACGATATTCCATCCGGTTCCAGGTGCCGATGGGAGAATAAGGTGGTTGCTGTTCAAAGATCTGCATGGCGTAGTAGGAATTGAAACGGAAAAAATCGATCAGCTCTGCGGCGGAATCAATTTCGGCCTGAAAAGCATTTTTACTCTGGGTGAGCATGGTGGCGGCATTGGATACATCCCGCCATGATGTGGAAAGCAGATCGGCCGCTTTCATAAAAACTGCCACCCGGTCGTACCAGTGCATGGCCGCCCATTTTTTCCGGGCCTTAATTGCAGCATCAATGGCCATTTTTACTTCTTTTTCTCCGGCCTGATGGTATTCGCCGATAACCGTTTTATGGGCATGGGGAAGGATACATTTTCCCGTTTTACCGGTTTTGACTTCCTTGCCACCAATTATCAATGGAATTTCGATCTGCTGGGAACGCAGTTCCTTCAGCTTGGCTTTTAAGGATGCCCGTTCGGGAGATCCCGGTGCGAAACTTTTTAGTGGTTCGTTGGGGGGTAAAGGAAGATTAAATTTTGCATTTGCCACAATAGACCTCCTGATTTCTTTTTTGTTTTATCTTTTTACCTTGTTTTTCATCGGGCTAAAATGTAAGTGATTACTTAAAAAATGTCAATTTGTTTTAAAATCCCATTGAGTGTTTTTGCGCTGTTACTTTTGATTTGAGTGGTGATATTTGGAAAATTTGGTTAAATTCTGGCCTTAATTTAGAGGAAACAGTTATTCTTGAAATTAAATGATGTCAACCCTTTCTACAGATGAGAGATGGCAATCTAAATTAAGAGACCCTGAACCAAGTCCAGGGTGACAAATATTTAAGAATCAAAAGTTCTTGTCATTCCGTCCCGCCCTTGCGGGATAGGAATCTCGAAAGGATTTGTAAATAATAGACTCTAATCCCGCAGATGTGGGATTGGCATCTAAATTAAGGGATTCTGAATCAAGTTCAGAATGACCGTTTTGAAAAAAAGTAATATTGTCATGCTGAATTTATTTCAGCATCTTTCGTAAATAATTTAAGGTTCTGGTCCCGCAACTGCGGGACAAAATGACAGGTAAAAGAAAATGCGCAGATCAGAGCAAACCTATAAACGAAAGAATCATAATTGAAATATTTTATTTGAGCATAAAGGAGAGGAAAATGTCCAAACGAGAAGGAATCGAAGAATTTAAGCAGGAACGTGATCGGCTGAATGAAATCGTGATGAAATATGCCGGGCTGGAGACCAAACGATTCTTCAGTCTGGATTCCCAGGTCTATAGAGAAGGTGGTGCGTTACCGGTAAAAATCAAAGAGATGATGGGACTGGTGGCCTCGCTGGTCTTGCGCTGCGACGACTGCATTAAATACCATATTATCCGCTGTTTTGAGGAGCAGGTGACCGATCAGGAATTGGAGGAGGCTATTGCCATAAGTCTGATTGTCGGTGGTTCAATCACTATTCCCCATCTCCGGCGCGCGTTCGATTCCTGGGAAGATTTGAAGAATAAATAGATACTGGTAAAAAAACTGATAATCCAAAGTGAGGAAAAGGTTATGGAGAAGCATCTTGAATTGGATGGCCAGACAATAGATATTCTAAAGGTGTTTCAAAAAAATGAGATCAGCGAATATCATGTTTACCGGTCGCTGGCCGGGCGAATGAAAGACAAAAATGCCGAGGTTCTCAAGAGAATTGCCGAGGACGAGCACCGGCATTATCATGAATGGAAAAAATATACCGGGAAGGAAATTAAGCCAAACCGTTTCCTGATTTTTTCATATCTGCTTATCGCCCGGATTTTCGGTCTCACCTTTGCCGTCAAGATGATGGAAAAAGGGGAGGAAAAGGCGGAGAGAAACTACTCGAAAATTGAGAAGATAATTCCGGATGCCTCGAAAATCCTTAAGGAGGAAAAGGGACACGAGAAGATGCTGGTGGAAATGATTGATGAAGAAAAGATCGGGTATATCGGCTCCATGGTGTTGGGACTGAATGATGCGCTGGTGGAGTTGACCGGGGCGCTGGCCGGATTTACCCTGGCCCT
>CAZTXJ010000072.1:4272-5363 GCA_964617285.1 uncultured Calditrichaceae bacterium
CTACCAGATAAGTAAATGACTGCTACTCAGTTTCTGTCTGAGTTAGTTTTGGTAGGACTCGTAGTAAAAGGGATTGATAAAATACTATATTTTAACTGACCGACGCTACCTTGCGGACTTCATTTTTCAGGCGTTGAATGATAGCCCCGATTCCCCGGGAACGAAGCGCCCCGATTTTTTCGGCCAGACCTAATTTTTGCAATAGATTGGTGGGGATCGCTAAAACTTCTTCCGGGGTTGCCCCATTGTATGCTTCGATCAGTATGGAAACCATTCCGCGAACTGTGGGAGATTCCGGCGGTACTTCCGCATAAATCCGGACCTGATGATCGATATACTCCACAATAAGATGCACCGGCGTCTGGCATTCACTCACCAGATTATTTTCCTGATCGATAATAGCAGAATATTTTTTGGGGACCGCTGGTAGTTTGTCGGCATAGTCCAGGAGCAGTTCCAACTTGAAATCGTCATCAACACTCTGGAATTCTTCGATAATTTCGGATATCCGGTTCATTTGCAATGACAAATTTCTATTAACGCGCGATGGGAGAGCGGACCAGGTTTCCCCATTCGGTCCAGGAGCCATCATAATTCCGGACATCTTTATAACCCAGCAGATAGGTAAGGACGAACCAGGTATGGGCAGACCGTTCTCCGATCCGGCAGTAGGCAATTACTTTTTGATCGGGGTGAATTCCAGCCCCTTTTTCATAGATCTTTTTGAGTTCATCAACGGACTTAAAAGTGCCGTCCGGATTCACCGCACTTGACCAGGGCACATTTTTGGCTCCGGGTATATGCCCGCCCCGCAGGGCACCTTCCTGGGGATAATTCTCCATATGAAGCAATTCTCCGGTATATTCCTGAGGCGAGCGAACATCAATCAGCGGATTCCTTCCCTTTACATGAAGCATCACTTCATCCCGGAATGCCCGGATTTTATCTTCCTGGAGTTTACCCGTTTTATAATTTGTTTTTTTAACTGTCGGGATTTCTTTGGTGAGCGGGCGTTTTTCTGCAATCCATTTTTGCCGGCCGCCATTCATGATCGCGCAGTTTTCGTGACCAAACATCTTAAACGTCCAGAA
>CAZTXJ010000072.1:5463-15287 GCA_964617285.1 uncultured Calditrichaceae bacterium
GTTTCAACTATCGATTCAGGATGTGAATATTGTTTATTCATTTGGTATTCTTTCCGAAAGAAGGTTTATATTTAGGGCATTCATTGCTGCATGACTATCTCATCACGCCGGCAGATTCATTTTTACCGGGCTGTTCTCCATTATAATCAAATCCTCAAGAGAGTATTGATCCAGAACCTGATCCACCGCCTCTTGAACCAACTGCCAGACTGATCGCACCGAACAACCACATTCATGGGTGCATTTTCCCAGATTACCGGGATGGTTTCGGCAAAATTCCGGTGAGTAAAGTTTCCCACCCAAATTCATGATCACTTTGTTCAGTTGGATCTGGGAAGCCGGTTTAGCCAGGGAATATCCGCCCTCCTTCCCCCGGGTGCTGTTGATGAACCCCCCAATCCTGAGTATCCGGCAAAGCTTCGCCACATAATGCAGAGATAAACCCTCAACTTTACTCAATTGGGGTATGGTAATACCTTCCGGACTATTATGGGAGGCGATCCTGAGCAGAATCCGGATGCCATATTCTTCCTGGGCGGTGATCTTCATTTTACAATTGCTCCGAAATGATTAAGAGCCGCTATATCGTGGCAAATTTGAACTACACTGCACCACGTTGCTCAACTGTTCATATTCAGAAGGCGGAATTGATGGGCCGGTCCGGGTACATTTTTGATCGAATACCTTTCTCATAATATCCGAGATCTCTTCCGGACCCTTATTTACCAGATCTTTGCGTTCCATGATAAATTGCAACTCACCGTCTTTGAACAGGGCAAAGCAGGGGGAGGAGGGGACGAAATCCGAGAGGAATCGCTGCCGGACATACTCGACTGCTTTTTTTTCCATTCCGGCGAATACCGTTACCAGTTTATCGGGAATAACCTGGTGCTGCAGCGCCAGGGCCACACCAGGTCTGGCAGAACCAGCCGCACAGCCACAAACCGAGTTTACCACCAGCAAAACACTTTTATCCGGTTGGTTTAACAAGACTTCGTCCACATCTTCCAGGGTCAGGAGCTCCTGAAAACCAACCGCGGTTAATTCATCCCGCATATACTGAACCGCTTCCGGATCGTATGTGGGCTGATATTGAATTTCAAATTTATCCATATAAAACCTCTATCAGTTAAATCTAAAAAATGTGACCAATTAAATTACCTTACATAAAACCAAGTTCAAGTTTGGCCTCTTCACTCATCATTTCCGGATTCCAGGGTGGGTCCCAGACGATTTGCACATCGGCATCCTTTATTCCGATCACCGATTTTGCTTTATCTTCAACTTCCTTCGGGAGACTTCCGGCAACCGGGCAGTTGGGGGAGGTCAGGGTCATCTTAATATGGGCAATACCATCGTCATCGATATTGATGTCATAAATCAGACCCAATTCAAAAATGTCCACCGGAATTTCCGGATCGTAACAGGTCTTCAGAATCTCAACGATTTTTGTTTTTAATTCGGCTTTCTGAATGTCCATGACTCATCCCAATGGATTACTATATTTCACTTTTAAGTCTTTCGCTAATCAACTGGTTGATATATTCTTTCGCCGCGGGAATTCGGATTTTTTCGAACACATCCGATGCAAATGCCTGTCTGAGCAGTATATGGGCATCTTCCAGCGAAACACCCCGTTGACGCAGATAAAAAAGTGCCTCGTCATCGATCTGCCCGATAGTCGCACCGTGGCTGCATTTTACATCATCTGCAAATATCTTGAGCTGGGGTTTGGAATCAATTTCTGCCTCATTACTCAAGAGCAGATTTTTGTTGGATTGAAAAGCATTGGTTTTTTGCGCATCTTTCTCAACGAAAATCGTCCCGCTGAATACCGCCCTGGATTTATCATCCAGAATGCCCTTGTATAATTCATTACTGTTACAGTTGGGAACCAGATGATCGATGTTGGTATGATTATCCAGATGCTGTTTGCCATTGATAAAATAAAATCCAAACAGGTTGGCTTCGGCATTTTCACCATTCAATCCGATATTTAGATTATTCCGCACCAGCGCCCCGCCCAGGTCGATACTGAAGGTATGATACACACTGGATTGCTCCTGCTGAACCTGGGTTGTAGCAATCCGGAAAGACAGTTTTGATTCATCCTGAATTTTAATGTGATCAACGATGGCGTTTTCCCTGACCAAAACCTCGGTTACCGAGTTCTGGAAATACACATTATCGCTGAGGTGATTCAGCGTTTCGACCAGACTTACCTGACTGTTTTTTCCGATGATCATCAGGTTTCTGGGATGCGATTGAAACGTCGTTTGTCCCGGATCGGAAATATTGATCACATGAATCGGTGCATCCAGAACCGTGTCGTCCGGCACATAGATGAACGTGCCTTCCCGGGTGAATGCGGTGTTAAGCGCCACAAACGGCTCTTCAGTATAAGAGGCGTAATGGGTCAGGTGTTTTTTAATCAAGTCGGGATTTTCCCGGAAAGCCCGGGAAAGACTTTTGATTACCAGATTTTTTGAAGAAAGCGTGATATGCGAAAATTCATCTATGTATTGACCGTTTACAAAAACAATCAGGTTTTCTTCGATTCCTTTTATCCGGTAATTGTCGATATTTGATTTATCAATTTTTTGGGGTTTGTCAATCGTACCAAACTGCTGATCCAGAATGGGTTTGATATTGGTATACTTCCACTCCTCGATTCTGGTGGTGGGAAAGCCGAGTTGCTGAAATTTTTCGATGGCTTTCTTTCTCACTGCATGAAAAGGTATTTCTTTATCACCATTCAGGCTTTTTTCAAATTTTTCAAAAGCATTGATATACCACTCTACTTTTGGTTCTGTTTGCGCCTCTTTTATCATTATCTGAAATCCCAATTTATAAATTTTGTCTCAATTTCAATCTATTCTTCCACTGCCTGTTGTTCTTTCGCTTCCTCTTTTACCCAGTCGTAACCATATTCTTCCAGGTGAAGAGCCAGCTCTTTGTCCCCGGATTCGACGATTTTGCCCTGATAGAGCACATGGACAAAATCCGGAACAATAAAATTGAGCAATCTCTGGTAATGCGTTACTACGATAAAAGCATTATCTTTCGTTCTGAGTTTATTTACCCCATCGGCAACTATTTTTAGCGCATCAATATCCAGACCGGAATCAGTTTCGTCCAGGATTGCCAGACTTGGCTCCAGCATCGCCATCTGGAAGATCTCATTACGCTTTTTTTCACCGCCGGAGAATCCTTCATTCACCGATCGGGAAATAAATTTTTCGTCCATCTGGACCAGGTTGAGTTTTTCCCTCATGGTGGAGAGAAAAGTCCGGGCGTTTAGTGATTCCTGCCCCCGGTACTGGCGGATTTCGTTTACCGCCTGTTTGAGAAAATTAGCCATACTAACCCCCGGGATTTCCACCGGGTATTGAAATGCCAGAAACAAACCTTCTCTGGCCCGGTCCTCCGGCGCCATTTCCAGAAGATCATGTCCTTTAAAGGTAACGCTGCCGTTCAGTATTTCATATTCTTCTTTCCCGGCCAAAACATTTGCCAGGGTGCTCTTTCCAGATCCATTGGGTCCCATAATGGCATGTAGTTCACCAGGTTTTACTTCAAGATCAATTCCCTTCAGAATTTCCGTATTTTCCACGGCCACTCTCAGATTCGATATTTTTAACATGTTCTTACAGTCCTCTTTTTTCATTTCTTTTCATTACAATCTTTAATTTTTAACCAACGCTGCCTTCAAGACTAATCTCCAGTAACTTTTGTGCTTCCACTGCAAATTCCATGGGCAGTTCTTTAAACACCTCTTTGCAATATCCGTTTATCACCAGGGCAATGGCATTTTCCGTATCGATCCCTCGCTGATTGAGGTAAAAGATCTGGTCTTCGCCAACTTTGGAGGTGGTGGCTTCATGCTCAATACGGGCGGTCTTATTTTTAATTTCCAGATAGGGGAACGTATGGGCGCCACATTTATCGCCAATTAAGAGTGAATCGCATTGGGAGAAGTTCCTGGCATTCTCTGCACTCTCGTAAACCTTTACCAACCCACGATATGAATTGTTACTTCGGCCTGCTGAGATTCCCTTGGAAACAATTCGGCTTTTAGTGTTCTTTCCGACGTGAGTCATTTTTGTGCCAGTATCCGCCTGTTGCAAATTGTTAGTGAACGCTACCGAATGAAAGACGCCCTCTGAATTATCTCCTTGCAGAATTACGCTGGGATATTTCCAGGTGATGGCGGAACCGGTTTCTACCTGGGTCCAGGAAATCTTGGAATTTTCTCCTTCGCAGAGTCCACGCTTGGTTACAAAGTTGTATATACCACCTTTACCGTTTTCATCACCCGGGTACCAGTTCTGCACTGTCGAATATTTGATTTCCGCATCCTTATGGGCAATAAGTTCCACCACCGCTGCATGAAGCTGATTTTCATCACGGATAGGTGCGGTGCAACCCTCCAGATAACTAACGTATGATCCCTCGTCAGCGATGATCAGGGTTCTTTCAAACTGTCCGGTATTTGCTGCGTTTATCCGGAAATAAGTGGATAATTCCATGGGACACTTGACACCTTTGGGAATATAGGCGAAGGATCCATCACTGAACACGGCTGAATTCAGGGCAGCGAAGAAATTGTCTCCTCTCGGGACTACTGTGCCTAGATATTTCTTAACCAGGTCCGGGTGTTGTTGTATGGCTTCGGACATGGAGCAGAAAATAATGCCTAGTTCCTGTAATTCTTTCTTAAAGGTTGTGGCAACCGAGACACTATCCATTACTGCATCCACCGCAACCCCAGCCAGCCTTTTTTGTTCTTCCAGGGGAATACCCAGTTTATCAAATGTCTCAATTAACTTGGGATCCACTTCATCCAGGCTTTTCAGATCCGGTTTCTTTTTGGGTGCAGCATAATAAATGGCATTCTGATAATCGATGGGTGGATAATGAATGAAAGCCCATTTGGGCTCTTTCATTTTTGACCAACGGCGGAAAGCCTTTAGCCGCCATTCCAGCATAAACTCAGGTTCCTTTTTCCGGGCAGAGATGAAACGTATTGTGTCCTCATTCAATCCTTTCGGGGCGGAGTCCATCTCAATATCTGTCGTGAATCCGTATTTGTATTCCTGTTTGGTTATTTCTTCCAGAGTTTGCTGTTCAGATAACTTGTGTTCATCGGATGGCATTATTTTCCTCGTTCGATTTTTTTTGACCCGAAATTATAAGTCATTTGTACAAAAAAGTCAAGATTTAATAAAAAAAAATATACTTATTTTATCTATCTTTTTTATCTACTAAATCATACTGGCAGAATGGAGTGATGTTCCGGCAGATTTTTCTCATAGTACTCAAAAGAAAAATCTTTTTGAACCGGAAACTTTATTTATGTATATTTTTTTAAAATAAGACTAATTTTGTCGGATTTAAATATGTTGCGATTCAGTAAAAAAGTGGAATATGCCCTGATTGCCCTTATACATATGGCTCGAAAGCCGGCAAAAGGGCTGACCACCAGTAAAGAACTTTCAGACCAATATCATATACCATTGGAATTGATGGGAAAAGTCCTGCAAGCGTTAGTCAAGAGCGGTCTGGTTAATTCGGTTCAGGGTGTGAAAGGTGGTTACCTGTTAAACGATATAATTGACAATTTGAGTATCAGCCAGGTGGTCCGGGCTGTCGATAAGCCTATAAAGATTGTCAAATGTATTGAAAATCAGCATGTGTCGGATTGCAGCCAAATTTTATATTGCAATATTCGGAGTCCGATGGAAATTTTACAGGATAAGCTGGAAGCAATTTTTGAGGGGATCACAGTGAGTGATTTAAGAGAGGATATGCTGAAGAATAAAATTAAGGCAGAATCAACCGGGGTCGTTTAAGGACAAGTAAGGAGCAAGAAAAGTTTACATGTCACCATGGATTAAGATCGATTCGGAAGCTGATTATACCGGACCTGTTCAGGTTTATGAACATGAAGGTAATCCAATTGCCATCTTCAGACTGGAAGACGGCTATTATGCCATCGATAACATCTGTTCCCATGAACATGCGTTTCTCTCGGAAGGTGAGATTGATGATTCAGAAATTGAATGCCCCCTGCATGGAGCCATTTTTGATATTAAGACGGGTAAGAATTTAACTTTACCGGCCGTTTTGCCGGTAAAATCCTATCCGGTAAAAGTTGAAAACGGGGAAATTTATTTGCAGGTGGATGACTAATGCTTTTGGAGAAATAAATGTCTGATACTATGATAGAAGAAAAAATTACAACCAGCGAAGATATTTTAGATGTGGAAAAAATTCGAAAGGATTTTCCCATATTGAAGGAAGAATTCTCTGACACTTCAGGTAGCAAAAAAAAGCTGGTTTATCTGGATAATGCTGCGACCACTCAAAAACCGCAGCAGGTAATAGATGCTCTGCGAAATTACTATGAACATCAGAATGCCAATGTCCATCGGGCCATTCACAAATTGGGGGAAAGGGCGACCCAGGCTTATGAGGAGAGCCGGGTGAAGGTGGCAAAGTTTATTAATGCTCCCTCGGTGAATGAGGTGGTATTTACCCGGGGTACAACGGAATCAATCAATCTGGTGGCGCATGCCTGGGGCAGGAAATTCCTGAAAGAGGGTGATGAGATTATCCTTAGCGAAATGGAGCATCATAGTAATCTTATACCCTGGCAACTAGTGGCCCGGGAGAAGGGGATAAAGCTACGCTTTATAATGTTTTCCAAATCGAAAGGTACTCTCAATATTTCCAACCTGGATGGATTAATTAACGAACGGACTCGCCTGATATCGGTAACCCATATGTCCAATGTGTTCGGCACGATCAATCCGGTGCGGGGCATCATTCAGAAAGCACATGAACATGGTATACCAGTGCTGCTGGATGGCGCACAGGGTGTACCGCATCTGCCTACCGATGTTCAGGAGATGGATTGCGATTTCCTGGCATTCTCCAGTCATAAGATGTGCGGGCCGACCGGAATTGGAGTGCTGTATGCCAAAGCAAAGTATCTGGAGGAGATGGATCCGTATCAGGGTGGGGGAGAGATGATTCGCTCGGTCTGGCTGGACAAGGCCACCTGGAATGAGATTCCGCACAAATTCGAAGCCGGCACGCCAAATATTGCCGGGGCAGTGGGATTTGGTGCAGCCATCGATTACCTGAGCAAAATCGGGATGGGCCGAATCACCAAGTACGAGCAAAAACTTACCACATATGCTCTAACTAAAATGCGGGGTATTGAGGATATGCGGATTTTCGGTTCCGCCCCATTCCGGGGTGGAGTCATTTCATTTTATCTGGGAAATATTCATCCACATGACATGGCCCAGTTTTTGGATAATGAAGGAATTGCCGTCCGGGCCGGACATCATTGTGCCCAGCCGGTAATGCGGAAGCTGGAAGTGCCGGCCACTACCAGGGCCAGCTTTTATTTTTATAACACTTATCAGGAAGTAGATAAATTAGTTGAACAAATAGAAAAAGCCAGGGAGTTTTTTGGATATGGAATTTGATGAACTTTATCAGGACATAATTCTGGATCATTACCGCCATCCCCATAATTTTGGGGAGGGAAATCCGCTTTGCACCCAGGTGGAACTGGATAATCCGGTTTGCGGAGACCATATCAAACTTACCCTTGAAATTGATGAGAAAGGGATAGTGAAGGATCTGAAATTCAGCGGGAGCGGTTGTGCCATCAGTGTGGCATCGGCTTCGATTATGACCGATGAAATCAAGGGGAAAACGGTGGAAGAAGCTGAAGCGATCATCAAGGATGTACTTGAAGCTATGACCGGAAAACGTGAACCGGATTCGCTGGATGAGCATGGGGATTTAGTGGCGCTAAAGGGTGTGATCAAATTTCCGGTGCGGGTCAAATGCGCTACCCTAGCCTGGCATGCGGTCCAGGATGCGGTGCATAAGTACGAAGAGAATGAATCGAAATAATCGATTTCAGGTGTGAATAAAAAAAATCCCGGCATCAGAAAGATACCGGGATTTTTTGTTGATATCATTTGTAACTATTTCATTAAAATCATTTTCCGGGTCTGGGAGAAACTTCCGGCTTGCAAACGATAAATATACACGCCGCTCGCCAGATCCCCGGTGCGGGATGCATCCCATTGATATTTATAAGTTCCGGCAGATAATCTGTCCGAAACGATTGTAGCCACTTCTTCACCCGTTACCGTAAATACCTTCAGTGAGACCTGGCTGGCTTCGGGCAAATCAAATTCTATCGTGGTATTGGGATTGAATGGATTGGGGTAGTTCTGCTTCAGGGAATAAGTTTCCGGCAAATTTTGCGTGATGTTCTGAAATCCCACTAAAAGATCGGTACTATCACTCCAGAAATAATTACCATCACTGTAAATATCCATCTTAAAGTGAATACTGTAAGAGTTTGGCAGACTGGAATAAATAATTCCGAAATTGTTCTGGTTTACCGCAATCTGACCCGGATCGATGTCACCATAATTCTGGGTTGATCCAAGAATGCTGCTGACCAGTGGATCCGAAGTGGATAACCGGGCACTGATATTTTCCGCAGTTTTGGTTTGACCGTCATTTCTCAATTCGAATTTGAAATAAATCTTATTTGGTGGGATCCGGACAACCTCATAGTAGCCGTTGATGGCAATAGGTCCAATGGTGGTGAATCGCGCCTGATCGGCAAACAGACTCTGAACGTTGTTGTCCAGATCAGTCATTTTTATTCCAACCGAAAATTCATTTTCCATGGAAAATGGTGGTAAGTAACCACCATAAAGTAAATCGCCTGCCTGACCGTCATCATGATTACCGTCATCATAAAGCGGTATTGAATCGGTTACGGATCCATCAAGACTTCTGATGATTGATTTTACTTCAATATTGAAATTTGCCGGATTTACCATCTGAGCATTAATGGTCAGGGTATCAATATTCCTGCGCATAAACGGGGCGCTCAAGGTAGCATTTTGAATACTGACCGGTGAATAGTAATTGTTGAGAATTGAAAGAAGCAGAGGTTCATCATACCCATAAAATGTGTATAAAACCATCATTGAGGTGTCCAGGATGGCATTATGCGGGATATAACCCATTCCATACTGATTATAAACCTGAGATGCCGGATCGAGGAGAATCTCGTAGGTAAGACCCAGATTGTTGTACCAGTTAGCTACAGTTGCCAGGGGTTCGTTTAAATCAATACCAAAAATCTTCAGACCATACGGGCCATAAACCTTCCAAATATTGTTTTCTAAATTCGGAGCCTCCGAATTGCAGCTACCTCACCAGGTAGCAAAAAAATTCAGCAGGATTACCTCTCCGGTATAATTATAAAGCGATACCGATGTGCTATTGAGGTTATTCAGGGTAAAATCAGAAACGGTATCTCCCACGGCATATTGTGCCTGAGCAGAAAATACCAGGCAGAGCATCAAAACCGGGATTAAAAAGTTAAAATGGTAATTATTGGGTTTCTTCATAATATTTCCTCCACTGGTTAATCAGCTTAAACTATATATGTTAAATCAAAATATTCAGACGTGGAGTTATTCATTCATTATTTTTGAACAATTTACAAAAAAAACGAAAATTGTCAAGATTTGATAAAAATAATACCGAAAGATCGACTATTTTCATTCCAATTAATTGTTGAGTACATGATCCAGTTTAATATTAATATTTTGTTCATTTCATTAGAATCATCTTCTTTGTTTGAATGATATTTCCGGTTTTTAACTGGTAAATATAAATTCCACTGGCAAGTCCAACTGCGCGGGATGCATCCCAGTGATATTTATAAGTTCCGGCAGATAATCTGTCCGAAACGATTGTAGCCACTTCTT
>CAZTXJ010000073.1:0-7423 GCA_964617285.1 uncultured Calditrichaceae bacterium
AATCGTCCCTTCCCGCATTTCAACATTTAAAATCGCCGGTTTGGAATTAGTGACCACGACATCAGTTTTTAAAACGGTTGTATATCCGATATAACTGAATTCAAGGCGGTATTTTCCGGAGGGTAGATTTTCGATGCGGTAAATACCGTTTTCATCCGTAGAAGCCCCATTTTCGGAATTTAAAACCACTATATTAACTCCGATCAACGGCTCCTTGGTTCTTTCGTCAGTCACTTTTCCGGAAATACTGGTCGATGCCCAAGCATTTGCCATTAATAAAAAAGAGAAAAGAATTTTAAATAAATACTTAAATGATTTCATAGTTAATAATATCCAAATATATGAGCGTTATGAGCGATATAAATTAATTCATTTATTAGCTATTGTCAAGCTAAAATATTGAATCGTTTTACCAGAATCCATGCCAGATTCATATTTTTTTTACAAGGCTTCATTAGTGATTGTATTTCTGCGATAAAATATATTAGGTTTATGACAGAGGGCCAGGTTTTAATTTGTTTTTTTGTTTTCAATAAAAAAATGTGATAATCATTAATCTTATAACAATCTTTTAACTTATATTATTCTCTGTTTCAGAAAAACGCAGGTTTATGACCGATTAAAATATGATGAAATTTATCCGAAATTTTATTTAGATATGGACGGTAATATAAGTTTCGAAACATTTTATTCCGCTGTTGAACAATCCTTCTTTGAAAAAAGTTACCAGTTTTCGGAAAAGTCTTTGCTGGCTGAACTTGAGAAGGACGATTTTTTTGATGAAACTGCAATTAGTCATACCAAAATAATGCTTTCTTCCTGGACTGAATTTTTACCTGAACTTCTGAAGAAGGGGAACATCGGCAATTTAACCGGACATCTGCTGAATCACATCCATTTCCTGAAATTTGTGCCCGTTGAAAACCGCAATTATCATCTCCATAAATTTACTGAAATTTTCCTGTCGCTATTTGAATTCATTATTTTAAACGGTATCATTTATCACGAAAATGCAGAATTTGAAGAGGATCTAAAAGAATCAGAGCTTGGTTTAAGTCAATTTCAACCGGAAATAAATCTGGTTCAGTTAACCTTATACTTTCTCAGCCGAAATACAGATGAAATAAATGTGGTGACCGAAAAATACGTCATTCGGGTGCTGGAAAGTTTGGTTCAGAATAAGACAAAAATCTTTCATCAGTCCTTATATGAACTAAAGGCCATCCAGGAAACGATCACAACAGCTTTACAAATGGATCGCGCCGAAGATACCAACCCACTTATCCTGAAACTGAAAAAAGAATTTAATGTCATCAATCAGTTTTATACCATTCTGAAAGAATTCGTAGAATTGAGAGATTCTGCCGGTTTAAGTCAATACCAATTTGAAGTGCGAACCACCTTTGACTATCCCTTTCTTGATACCATGAAAAATATCAGCAGGTGGTATGCAGAAAGAGATCATCGATACCTCGATGCAGCGGAAACCTCACTGGAGCTCATCGCGGCGAAGAAACCTTTCCGGAAGGCAGATATCCTGCTCTCCGAAACACTCCAGTCCATTTATGATTTAACCCTGGAGTATGAGAAAACCGAATCCGATGAATTTTCAGGTATATTTGAAATTGTCCTGCAAATAATTTCCAATCCCGAAATACATACCAACTTAAAAGTTATAGCTCTGCATTTTTTTGCTGAGCTCAGTAAATATCCTAATCTGATAGGGCAAAATCTGGTGCCTCATTTGAATACCATTTTGAAACTGTGTACTGATGATGAAATTTCTGCACTCTATCGGAAAAAATTATTTAAATATGCCATGATAATTATCAAAGATCTTGGCCAAAGAAGGGTATTTACTATCAAACAGATAAAAAAATACATTAAAATTATTCATTTGATTGACCAAAAACTTCAGAAACAAGCCATCATAAAATTGGGGGAATTCAAAAAAATAAAATATACTCTACCGGATCAGTACCTGCTTACCGAGTTGGAGAGAGGATTTGCCGCACAACTCTTATATGCCCTGGAGGACTTTGTGGATTGGAATGAGGGGAAGAAGATGATCGGTCGGTTAAGAGACTCGCCCATCAAAGCTGAACCCAGAGTCAATATCATGGACAAATTAATGATGGTTGCTACTGAAGTATCGGATTTTAGGGATTTAAGTGAAGATGTTCCGGCTTCCGGTTTCATCAAATCGGAAATAATAAAAAATTTAATCGAGAAAGTGATTGTCGAACCATTCACTCAGTTTGATGGAATTATTAAACATTTCTATGCCACAGTATTGATACAGCTTTTAAATCTGGCCTTCGATAATGAGATGATCAGTTCAAAGGATAGAAAAGAACTTGCCAAACTTTTGAGAAATAAGTTTAAGACAGTAAATCAAAATCTTCCCATGCCGCTGTTAAAGTATGAAGAACATGAATTATTCAGTGAAGCTTATGAAAAGGAATTCACCTCACTGGTAAATCTCTGGCAGGTTTATTTGCCGGTTTATCATCTTCATACCATGGAAAAAGGAAGACAAAAATGAAGACACTTCATTCGAATTTAAGAAAGCATATTTAGTCTAACATGAGAAACAATCAAACGGAGGTAATCTAACGTGAATTATTCCATAAGTCCCGAAGGCGAAAAATTTAAACTACCGGAAGAAAAGGATTACGAGCACGAATTTCTTCGGATTAAAAAATTATCGGATCAAAAACGGAAAGAAGGGTATGAAATTGTTGTGGTAATGGGACTTGGTTTTGTTGGGGCGGTGATGGCAGCGATTGTCGCGGATACGGTCGACAAAAAAACCGGGAAACCGGCCAAGTTTGTCATTGGAGTACAAAGACCAAGCGTTCGCAGTTTCTGGAAGATACCGCTTTTAAATAAAGGAATTGCCCCGGTAAAGGCAGAAGATCCGGAGGTTGATCCAATGATAAACAGATGTGTTTTGCAGAAGAAAACCCTGATCGCCACCTTCACCGATAAGGTGCTCTCTTTAGCCGATGTGGTGGTAGTTGACGTACAATGTGACTATCTCAAAAATGAATTGGGCAATGTTCGGAACGGCGAAGTGGAAATGCAGGCGCTGGAAAGCGCATTTGGGGTAATAGCCGAATACATTCAACCCGGTGCGCTGGTGCTTATTGAGACTACAGTGGCACCCGGGACTACTGAGCAGGTTGCTTATCCCATCATGCGAAAAATATTTCAGCGGAGAGGTATAAAAACGGCACCATTATTAGCCCATAGTTATGAACGAGTAATGCCTGGCAGAAATTATGTTGCCAGCATTCGGGATTTTTGGAGGGTTTGCAGTGGTATTAACAAGGAGGCCAGAGAACGGGTGGAAAAATTCCTGAATGAAGTCTTAAACACAGAAAAATTTCCACTGACGGTTCTGGATAGGCCTATTGAGAGTGAAACTGCTAAAATTGTTGAAAATAGTTACCGGGCGACGATCCTGGCCTTTTTGGATGAATGGAGCCTTTTTGCTGAGAGAAACGGGGTTGACATCATAAAGGTGATTCAGGCAATAAAAGTAAGACCAACCCACTCCAATATGATTTTCCCCGGTCCGGGCATTGGTGGATACTGTCTGCCAAAAGATGGTGGATTAGGAATGTGGGCGTACAAACATATCCTGGGCTTCGATGATAATATTTTCAAAATTACTCCCATGGCCATCGATATCAATGATACCCGCGGTACTCACGCCGCCCAGTTGGTCCGGGATGCATTGCGATTGATGCACAAACCAATAGCCGCAGCGGAGGTACTCATCCTGGGTGCCTCTTACCGGGAAGATGTGGGAGATACCCGGTACAGTGGTTCCGAAATTGTAGTGCGGAAATTGACGGAAATGGGAGCGGAAATCCGGGTCCACGATCCCTATGTTGATCATTGGTGGGAGCTGGAAAATCAGGATGCTTACCCAGGGCATGGTCATAGTAAAAAAGCCTTCTTCCGAAACCAGGAGAAGCTCAAGGAGATCCGGGTACAGAAGGATATGAATAGAAGTCTGGCCAATGCCGATGCAGTGGTTTTTGCCGTGAGACATGAGCCTTATGTGGAATTAGACCCGAAGAAAGTGGTCAAGGCAATTGGTAAACCAGCAGCTATCATAGATGCCTTCGGGATACTGAGTGATGAAAAAATCAAGGAATATTTGGATCTTGGCTGTGCGGTTAAAGCCATGGGACGAGGACATATTCCCAGATTAAGGGATAAAAAGTAAAGAGAAACAAGTGTGAACGAAAAAGGCTCCGCTGTTGGAGCCTTTTTCGTTTAAGATAAAATTTTAATTCGGTTCTGCATTTTATCGGGCGGCTTCAACAATTTTCCTGGCCATATTCCGGAAGACAAAAAAATGAGCCGGCATAATGCAATACCAGTATAAGAAACCGAACCAATTCTTGGGTAAAAAAGTTGCCAGTTGTTGAAAAATACTCTCCCCATTGGCAGCTTTTTCCACCCGAAATTCCAACCAGGCGATACCCGGGAGTTTCATTTCCGCGCGTAACTTCAGGATATGCCCTGCTTCAAATTTTTCCACCCGCCAGAAATCGATGGCGTCACCGACTCGTATATGGGTTGGATGACGACGACCACGTCTCATACCAACGCCGCCAATTAAACGGTCGAACAATCCACGTAACCGCCAGGCCCAGTTTGCGTAATACCAACCATTGTCTCCACCAACTTTCTGAATCACATCAAAAATAGCTTTTTGAGATAGCGGACTGTTAATGACTCTTTTATCCTGCAGTAATTTTACATTCTTATAATTTGAGGCAAAATCGTAACTATAACCGGATGCCTCAGTCCATCGTGAATCCAGTTCCCCCATTCTTTCCTCCTGGACGGCTTTTTTAACCGCATCCGTAAATGAAATAAGGTCAATCTTGATCCAGTCACGAATCCGGTGATCCGTACAGACAGTATCATTTTTTAAGCCGTCTACCAGAGGATAGGCTATGCTCATGGGCACTGTGGTTACCAGGTTCAGCCAGTAAGCAGATAATCTTGGAGTTAGTACCGGTACGGAAATGATCCATAATTTTTTTTCCATGACTTCAGCCACCTGACGCATCATCCCGGCATAAGTCAAAATATCTCCACTGCCAATTTCCAAAACCTGATTAATGGTTCTGGGTTCATCCAGGCAGAGAGCCAGATAGTCTATAACATTTTGGATGGATATTGGCTCACACTGGGATTTTACCCACTTTGGTGTAACCATCACCGGAAGCTTCTTCACCAGATCCCGGATGATTTCGAATGACGCACTTCCCGAACCAATGATTATTGAAGCCCGAAGCTCGGTAACCGGAACACCGGATGAACCAAGAATTGTTCCCACTTCCTGCCGACTTTTTAAATGAGAGGATAGAGATTCCGTGTCCTTGGCCAATCCACCCAGGTAGATAATTCGTTGAATGTTTGCTTCTTTCGCTGCTTTGCTAAAGTTAGCAGCAGCGAGAGAGTCGGTTTTTTCAAAATTCTTGCTCCCGCCCATAGAATGAACCAGATAATAAGCGGTGTGGGTGTTCTCTAATGCTTTGGAAAGGGTTTCCGGTTTCAACACATCGCCCTCCATAATCTCCACATTTTTCCAGTTTCGGGCCAATAATTTTTCCGGACTACGCACCATGCAACGTATCTGGTAACCTTTTTTAAGAAGGGCAGGTACCAGGTGTCCACCAACATATCCCGTAGCACCAACAATCAGTATTTTCATTTTATCATTATTCTTTGTCATTAGATCTGAAAATTGTTAACAGTTGACTTTCTCGAAAGTTAAAAATTTTTTGAATGTCTCGCCTTACAAATAGGTTATTAATTGCCGGAGAAAATATTCCGCCTGGAATTGCATACTCAACAGTGTCAGTCATTTTGGTACGGTCATCAGCTGCTTCAAATTTATGTTCATGAATCCATTTTCGATATGGGCCTTTCAATTGGGCATCGATGAAGCGATATGGTGGTTCCCAAGCAATTATTTTAGTTTTCCACTTTATCGGGATTTTGTATATCTTTAACTGATAATCGATAAGGGTTCCTTCGGCCATTTGGATTGGCAATGGGGTGAGAATTTCAAAATCCAAATGGGGCGGCGTAAGTCGGTTCAAATTTTCGGCATTGCTGAAAAAGTGAAAAACAGTTTCCAATGGGTGCGGGATATGGGTTTCTTGTTTAAAGAAATAAGTCTTCATTTTCTCTCGGTGATATATTATGAAAAAAAATTTAGATTAGCAAAAAAAGTCATACAAAATTTAGTATGAATTGTTCCAACCATCATTTAAATCTGCGTCAAAAAAAATAATAGGCGCATTTCGAAATAGATTATCCGAGAATAGTAGTGACAGAAATTTATTTTTAACGGATCAGTCCTTTTTCGGAGACGTTGAAGCTATTGTGATAAATATTTTTTTTAATTGAAAAATATAGGACTGGTATTATATCTTTGTGAGGAATTTTGTGCTTTTTTACACATAATTCACTGAAATAACAGGTCGATTAGAAACCAAAAATTAAGATAATAAGGTGAGTAATGGAAGCTGCCCAGAAACAACATTTATCTCAGATTGATTTGAAACCGCTGATGAAAATTTTAAAGAAATATGCTTCGAAACGAGGTACGCTTATTCCTGTTCTTCAGGAGACTCAAAAAATTTACGGATACCTCCCTCGGGAAGCGATGATAGTGATTGCCGATGAGACAAATGCCGATATCAGCCAGGTTTATGGTGTGGCGACTTTTTACGCCCAATTTCGGTTTACCCCGGTTGGAAAACACCTGATTCGGGTATGCCACGGTACGGCGTGTCATGTCAGTGGGGCGGAGAGGATTACCGAAGTCTGTGAAGAAGAACTTCAAATTAAAGATGGGGAAACTTCTGATGATCTCCAATTCACTCTGGAATCCGTAGCCTGTTTAGGGTGCTGCAGTCTGGCCCCAGTACTAACAGTTGATGAAAGTACCCATGGTCGCTTAACCGACCGGGAAGTAAGAAAAATTTTAGCGAAATATAAAAAGTAGATGGAGTTTTAAAAGATGCCAACTTCCCAAAATAAAAAAACCAAAATTATAGTCGGAATGGCCAGTTGTGGCATTGCGGCAGGAGCAGCGGATGTCTACGCTGCCCTGGAAAAGAAAATTGCCGAAGAAAAATTACCCATCCAGCTGGAGAAGACAGGTTGCATCGGGGCCTGCTACCGGGAACCATTAATGGAAATCCGGATGGAAGGTTTTCCGACAGTGATTTACGGAGATGTGACATTAAAAAAGATACCCATCATTTTTGCTGAACATATTGGAAAACATGAAATCTTAAAAGATTGGGTGGTCACCGGTGATGAAATCCAAACCCCGGAAAAAGAGCTGTTCGAAAATCAGGTGCGGATCGTTCTCCGAAAT
>CAZTXJ010000073.1:7523-15158 GCA_964617285.1 uncultured Calditrichaceae bacterium
CGCAGCATCATGGAAGGTGATCCGCACAGCGTTCTGGAGGGTATGCTGATTGCCGGTTATGCCATAGGTGCCACTGAGGGTGTTATTTACGTCCGGGCTGAATATCCGCTTGCTGTGCGCAGACTGGAACTTGCCATTAAACAGGCTAAAGAGAAAGGATTTTTGGGTAAACACCTGCTTGGCAGCAAATTTTCTTTTGATATCTCGTTGAAACTGGGCGCTGGTGCATTTGTTTGCGGAGAAGAAACGGCTTTGATTGCCAGCGTGGAAGGCAAACGCGGTATGCCCAGATTAAGACCTCCGTTTCCTGCAGTAGAGGGCCTGTGGAAAAAGCCGACTAATATTAATAACGTGGAAACTTATGCCAATATTTCTTGGATCATCCTTAATGGCGCCCAGGCGTTTAATAGTCTGGGAACCGAGAGAAGCAAAGGGACAAAGGTATTTGCCCTGGCCGGTAAAATAAAACGGGGTGGTATGGTGGAAGTCCCGATGGGCATGTCCTTGCGCGAAGTGATCTTTAATGTCGGCGGTGGGATCAAGGATGATAAAAATTTTAAAGCTGTTCAGTTGGGGGGTCCGTCCGGGGGATGCGTCCCGGCGGAATTACTGGACACTCCGGTAGATTATGACTCATTGACCAAAACCGGTGCCATTATGGGCTCCGGTGGTATGGTAGTAATGGATGAAAGAACCTGCATGGTGGATGTGGCGAAATTCTTTCTCAAATTTACTCAGGAAGAGTCCTGCGGTAAATGTACCTTTTGCCGGATTGGTACCAAAAGAATGCTGGAAATCCTGGAGAGAATTACCGAGGGCAGGGGTGTACCGGAAGATATACCAAAATTAGAAAAATTGGCAGAAAATATTAAGCAGGGTTCCCTCTGCGGGCTGGGTCAGACGGCACCAAATCCCGTACTAACAACTTTGAAATATTTCCGAAACGAATATGAGGCACACATTTTTAATAAAGAGTGTCCGGCCAAAAGTTGCCGGGAATTAATCAGCTATCGGGTGGTCGCAGAGAATTGTACCGGGTGTACTCTCTGCTTGCGGGTCTGTCCGGTAAATGCCATAACCGGGGAAAAGAAAGAAATCCATTTTATTAATTCGGAAATATGTACCCGTTGCGGCGCCTGCTTTGATGCCTGCCGGTTTGATGCCATTGAAATTCTTACCGGAATCGAACAAGAGGCAACGGAAGCAGCCGGTTAGTTGGACATCATTAATGAGTAGAATTTGGTTTAAAGGAAATGTAAAGCGCGGAGTAACAGAATGAGCAAAGTTCAGATATTTATAGATGGCAAACAGGTAATCGCGGATTCGGATCAAACCATTCTGCACGCCTGTCGGGATCAGGGTATACAAATCCCAACCCTCTGCCATGATGATCAACTGGAGCCATATACCTCCTGTTTTTTGTGTGTGGTTGAAGTTGAAGGGGCAAAATCATTTGTTCCTTCCTGCGGGACGAAAATTACCCAGGGTATGAAGATAACCACCGACAGCGAACCAATCCGGGAGGCCCGGAAAATGGCCTTAGAGCTCATTTTGAGTAATCATTATGCGGATTGCCTGGGTCCCTGCAAACTCGCCTGTCCGGCAGGAGTCGATGTGCAGGGATATCTCGCCCTGGCGGCCATGGGTAAATATCGGGAAGCCATTGAGTTGATTAAACGAAACAATCCGTTACCCACAGTGTGTGGCCGGGTTTGTACCCGACCCTGTGAGATGAATTGCCGGCGCAATTTTGTGGACGAACCCGCAGCCATCGATCATGTAAAACGGTTTATTGCAGATATCGATCTGGATAGTCCGGAGCGGTATTTTCCGGAAGTGAAACCGGAATCCGGGCACAAAGTGGCAATTATCGGGGCAGGGCCGGCAGGATTGTCCTGTGCTTACTATCTGCGTCAGGAAGGACATGCGGTCGATATCTATGATGCCAAACCCAAACCGGGTGGCATGCTTCGCTGGGGCATTCCCCAATACCGGCTTCCGGAAGAGATAATTGACAAAGAAGTTGAAGGGATCACCAAACTTGGCGCCAAAATTTATTTGAATAAGGCGCTGGGAAAAGATTTCTCCATCGATACTTTATTTGAACAGGGGTACGAAAGCATATTTCTGGGACTGGGAGCACAGGCCAGCACCAGTATGCGGGTGGAAAACGAAAATGCAGATGGCGTTCTTTCGGGTATTGATTTTCTGGAAGACATCAAATTGAACAAGATTAAATCGATTTCAGGGAAAATAGCGGTTATTGGCGGTGGAAACACCGCAATGGATGCGGCTCGGTCTGCTCTGAGACTGGGGGCGGATGAGGTAAACATCGTCTACCGGCGAACGATCAAAGAAATGCCGGCTAACCAGATGGAGATCGAGGAAGCCGAAGAGGAGGGTGTGAATTTCATATTTCTTACTGCTCCGGTAAAGGTTGTTCTGGACGAAAAAGGCCGTGCCAAGGGTATTGAATGCCTGAAGATGGAGTTGGGTCCGCCGGACAGCAGCGGCAGAAGAAGGCCGGTCCCGGTAGAGGGCTCCAATTTTGTGATGGATGTCGACTGGGTTATTGCCGCGATCGGACAAAAGCCCGATCTGGAATTCGCAGGAAAAGATGAAAAGCTGGTAAATGTAAAACTTACTAAATGGGGGACTCTGGAGATCCGGCCGGACATCATGGATACCAACATTCCAGGTGTTTTTGCCGGCGGAGATGTGGTATTGGGAGCAGCCACTGCGATAGAAGCTATTGCTGATGGCCGCAAAGCCGCACAGGCGATTCATAAATATTTAACCGGGGAAAAGCTGGATATTGTTAAAAAACCATTCATGAGCCGGAAGGATAATTTTAAGAAGATATCGGATAGTGACTTTACTGATATTTCGAAAACAGTCCGGGCCAAGATGGCGGTGCGCGATCCGAAAGAACGCCGGAAAGACTGGAAAGAAATCGAGCTGGGTTTTACCCCGGATCAGGTATTCAACGAAGCGATACGTTGTCTGGAGTGCGGATGCCAGGCCTTTTATGAATGTGATTTGCAAGTTCATTCCACCGAATACGAGGCGGTGCAGCAAAATTATCTGGGTGATTTTCATGACATCCGGCCCGATAAAAGCCATCCGTTTATCCAGATTGAACTGGATAAATGTATTCTGTGCGGACGCTGTGTCCGAATTTGTGACGAGGTGATGGGATTAGGCGTTTTTGGTTTCGTCAAACGTGGGTTTGATGCCAAGGTAAAACCGCAGATGGAATTGCCTCTGGCGGAATCCAGTTGCATCTCCTGCGGACAATGTGTCGAAACCTGTCCCACTGGTGCGATTGTGGATAAAGTGGATGCGACCAAACCGGGTCCCTGGATTCTGAAAAAATATCCCACCATCTGTCAGTACTGCAGTGTTGGATGTACAATGCAGGCTGATGTTTTGGAAGACCGGGTTTTGAAAATTTCCGCTGATAAAAATGCCAGCGTCAATGAATTTGGTAATTTGTGTGAACAGGGACGGTATGGTTTCCGGTATGTGAACGATCCGAACCGGCTTAAACAACCGTATATCAGAAAGAACGGAAAGCTTGAACCGGTCACCTGGAATGAGGCATTAGATTTTGCTGCGACAAAAATCACTGCTTTAAAGAAATCGAGTGAGGAGTGGGCAGTATTTGGTTCCCCTCATGCTACAAATGAAGAAAATTATCTGTTACAGAAATTTGCCCGCACCGTTCTGGAAACCAATAATATTGGTTCTCTCTCCAATTTGAATGAATATCCCGAGCAGCTTTTACGGGCTTCCATGTCCAATACTACTTTTAAAAGGATCGATCAGAGCGACTTTATCATGGTCTGCAATTTCGATCCGCTGGAATCCCATCCCATTCTCTACACTAAACTTTATAAAGCAGCAAGACGCGGCCAAACCGTATTTATGGGGTGCTGCCCGGATTCGAAACTGGCTAAAAAAGCCCACAGTGTGGCAATTCCGGAGGACAAAAAAGTCTTATTTTTGCAATATCTGATTGATAAAATAAATCTGAGCGGCTGGTACGAAAAGGTTATTGACCCCTCCAAGCGGGAGCAGTGCCGGGGTTTGTTTGCCAGTGTTACAGGAATTTCCAGAAAGATAAAATTGAGTGAGTTTAATCTGAACCAGAAAGAATTCAATCAGTTCTTCCGGCAGATGCTCAGCGCCAAATCACCCTTGTTCATTTGTAACCGGGAAAAGGCAAAACCCGAAATTATCCATTGGCTGAACAGTCTGGGGTTTGCGCTGGGACAAACTGAAGCTTTCCTCTCAGTTCCGGGACAGGCGAATTATCAGGGTATGCTGGATATGGGAATGCTCCCGGATTATCTGCCTGGCTATCAAAGACTGGATAATCCGCTGGTGCTGAAACGAATGGGAACTGCCTGGGATGCGAAATTGTCTGATAAAAATGGTAAGACTGCCTGGAAGCTTATTGATAAAATTAAGCAAGGTCAGATTGCTGGTTTGATTTTCTGGCAGCAGGATCCGATTGGAACTGCCGAACTGGAAATTCAGAAACCCGATAATTCCCTGATTATTGTGGCAGATATGTTCATGACCGATACGGCAAAGACTGCCGATATTGTTTTTCCGATAGTCCCCTTTACCGAATCAGCCGGTACAGTGACCAATGGTGAAGGACGGGTACAGCACCTTAAGAACGCTATCAAACCGCTGACTGGCATGCCAAACTGGCGAATTTTAGCTGAGCTTTCGGAAAAGCTTACTGAAGCACACAAGTTCCAGTCGGTTGATGAAGTGACCGATGAAATTCTTGATATCGTCCCGGAATACAAAAAAGAATTCGCTGTCTTCAGAAATGGATATATCCCGCGGACGGAAATTTTGGTTGATGCCAGAAGTCGGAATCTGCCATACGGAGCAAATTTCCTGGAGAAGTGGTTCGATCTCTTCCGGACAAGGACTTACGCAGCAGACGTCCAGAAGAATGTGGGAATTAAAGTCCCCCAGGAAGTGCTAGAATAAAAAGAGTGATGAATTTAAAGGAGCACATATGGGCAATCAGATTCAAATTCCGGTAAAATGTCCGGAATGTCAGAAATCTCTGATGAACAAGAAAGTGCTGATCGACGATCTGCCAGCCATCGAATTGGAAACCAAGCTGGGAGAAAAAGTTGGAAAGGTGTATCTCAGCCAGATCTATGGAAGTTATAATAAAAAGTTTGTTAACGTGGATGATGTGGTCGGTTCAGTTGCCGTTTTTTCCTGTCCTCATTGCCATCAGCCTTTTCCGGTAATTCAGCTTTGTGATTGCCGGGCACCTCTCATTGGCATTCAACTGGAAGTCGGTGGAATGATCAAAATCTGTTCCCGGAATGGATGTAAGCGCCATGCCCTGGAGTTTGAGGATGTGAATGATGCATTCATTTTGTTAATGCGGGGAGACGATACCGGACTGGGATAGACTGTATAAAATCTGTATTGAGTCTATAAGAAGCGTTCACGTTGGTGGACGCTTTTTTCATTAACGCCATTCTTTTTTATTTCACTTGATTCTTTTTTTCCAGTAAAAGTATTTTTCGTTAAAATAAGAGTGGGTTTATGGAAATTATCTTCACTACTATAATCTCCTATCTGCTGGGAAGTTTCCCTTCCGGCTATATCCTGACCAAATTGTTCTATCGAAAAGATATTCGAGAAGAAGGAAGTGGAAATGTAGGGACACTTAATTCGTTAAGAGTAACCAAATCCAAATCTCTTTCCATTGCTGTCCTGTTCATCGATGTGGCTAAAGGCTATGTTGCCTTGCTGATTGCCGGATTTCTGATAATTCCGGATTATTTTATTGTACCTGCCCTGGCGGTCATTATTGGCCACATGTATCCCGTTTGGCTGGGAGGTCGGGGCGGCAGGGGACTGGCTACGCTTGCCGGGGTTTTCTTATTCCTGAAACCGGAAATCGTGGGTATCTGGTGGGTAATTTTTGGCCTGCTATATATTTTGATGCGAAGATATATTATTTCCGGGATGATTGCCTTATTTCTGGTAAACATCTTTACTGCTTTCTTTTTTCACCAGAATTTATTTCTTATTTTATCTGCCTGTTCAATGATTGTGGTTTTAAAATATATTCCCCGGATAACCGAAGAGTTGTCCGAAATTAAAGCGACGAAAGGAGATTAAAGTGGCGGCGAAAAAAACAGGTTTATATGACATTCACGTTTCGCTGGGTGGAAAAATGGTTGAGTTTGCCGGTTATCTGATGCCCACCCAGTATACCAGTATGATTGAAGAACATAAGAAAGTCCGGGAAAGTGTCGGTGTTTTTGATGTTTCTCATATGGGCGAAATTGAAGTCCGGGGTCCGAAAGCCCTGGAATTCGTCAATTACATAACCATCAACGATGCCGCAAAACTGGAAGTAAATCAGGCGCAATATACGGCCATGTGCTATCAGAATGGCGGTATCGTGGACGATCTGATCTGCTACCGGCTTCAGGATCACTACCTGTTGGTGGTTAATGCCTCCAATACCGATAAGGACTTCGAATGGATCTTAAAAAATAAATTTGATGGGGTGGAGGTGAACAATATCAGTGAGCAGATTACCCAGCTGGCGGTTCAGGGGAAAAATGCCGAAGCAATACTTCAAAAATTGACTAAAGTGAATCTCTCCGAAATAGAGTTTTACTGGTTTCGGGAAGGAGAACTGGACGGAGTCCAGATGATCATTTCCCGTACCGGTTATACCGGAGAACCGGGTTTTGAACTTTACTTCGACCGGAAATACTCCGAACAGATCTGGAATGCGGTTTTTGCCGAAGGGAAGAAATATGGTATTGCCCCAATCGGGCTCGGTGCCAGGGATACGCTTCGCCTGGAGAAAAAGTATTGCCTGTATGGGAATGACATTGACCAAAATACCAATCCTCTGGAAGCGGGTCTTGGATGGATAACCAAGTTGAATAAAGTCAGCTTCATTGGGCAGGATGTTCTTTTGAAACAAAAGGAAGAAGGTCTAAAGAGAAAATTGATGGGATTTGTCTGCGAGGGCAAGATGATTCCCCGGCACAATTATCCGATTCAAAAAGGTGGAAAAGAAATTGGTTTTGTTACCAGCGGCTGTTATTCACCCATTCTGGAAAAAAATATAGGACTGGGTTATATCGCTGTTGAGGAAGCGGAAATAGGAAATGAGATTATCATCAATGCCCGCGGCCGGGAGTTACCAGCAGAAATTGTAAAGACACCTTTTGTATGAAATCGAATTAACATATATGAAGCAGGAAGGTCTCTTGACGTCCCGGGAGACCTTTTTATTTTAGGTTGTCGGATCTTTGGAGTTGGATCCTTTATTTACAAAATTTAGAGGGAATAACTTGATTTGGGCAGGGACCAGCTAATCAATATGTTGTTTGTATTTATGGGTGCATTGCCTTATATTTATCCCGCAAAATTACTTAATAAATCATGAAATTTAAGACTGAAAAGAAACGCCGAAATAAAAGAAAATCAGGCCCGGAGAGTTCCGGTGCCAAACCGATCCAGGGCATGCGGGGCGAAATTTCCGGTCTGGTACTCATAGCTATCGGACTAATTCTCGGACTGGCCGTGCTGTCCTACCATCAAAGCGATCCGGTCGGCTTG
>CAZTXJ010000074.1:0-2800 GCA_964617285.1 uncultured Calditrichaceae bacterium
TATTGATTTAAATTATCCCCTGGTATCGTATCCGGATTATTTTATGACAAGTAGAATGCCAGGAAGGGTAACGGAGGTATCATGCTTAATTCGTAATGGTTTGCGGATGAGTTCAAATTCCGGTGGTTATCTCGAAAGTGTATGCTAATGTTGACAATTGTCTGGTTTTGTAAACGATAGCCAGTTTTGAATTACTATCCCGGGGAAATAAAAAAAGTGGTAAGGTACTCAGAAGACAAAGAAATTTAGCCGGGGTCACTTTACAGATCGTAAAGGGTCTCGTCGATACGGGGCTTTTTCTTTTTAGCAGCTTTTGCCTTTTTCTCTTCAAAGATAAAAGGCTCATCGGCTTCCAGCAGATCCCCCATTTCTTCTTCAATTTTGTCCGGATCTTCTCCTCTTTCCATCCGGTGTATAGCCTCTTCCATTCCGGGCCCCAGTTTCATCCCGGCCGCATCGGTTAATTTTCGCATCAGCCGGGCTGCCTGTTTGGGATCATCTTCTTTAATATTATCCGCCTCCCGCGCAAGCATAGCCATGGCCTTTTCCATTTTTGATTCATCAAATTGCGGCATATCCTCTGTCATCTCGGATGAACCTTTCCGGGAAAGCGTGGCAAAAACGGACATTTTCTTTTTTAGCTTAACGGTTTTACAATTTGGACAGTGGGGGATTTTTTCGGTGTTTACTTTTAGAGAAAAAAATTTATAGATCGTATTGCATTTCTGACAATAGAACTCGTATATCGGCAAAACAAATCTCCTTATGCTTTAAAAATATCCTTTCTGCTATCTGCATAAAAAATTTAATGATGGAAGCGATGGAATGGCAAACCGGAAAATCATAATTTTCCGACTCCCTGTTGAAATACAGAGAGATTGAACGGGAGTTTACCCAGAATTTCCGGGAAAAAGTTACTGGCATTTTTTAAATACATCTGCCAGGCTGTCTTCCCGCAATATTTTTTTCTGCGGATTACCCTGGTCATCCGGCCAGCGCACCAACCTTATACTTCCATCTTCGATTTCGATCCCGGTGATGTCTCCGTCCGGAAAAGAGCAGCAGCCGGTATTGAAATAGCATGGCTTTTGGTTTTGAGGTATTTCCAGACGCACACCGTTGGATTTTGCCAGCACCCAGTTTAAGCGGGATACCAGGACTTTCAGCTGGTCCTGAAGTTCCTGTTTATCCTTGGCTGCTTTGCTGGACTTGAGCTTTAGCCGCAGGTTGTCGATTTCTCTTTGCAGAAAGCTTTCATGACTCTCCGAGGTAAAAACCGGATGATGGGTGTGGCCTGAAATCAGGATCAATCCTTTTTGCTCCTTTGCCCAGCCATGCATAGCTGTTTCATGTTTTAACCGTAAATTGAAATTCTTGGCCGGTGTGGTGGCAGAGATACCTGTAAGCCGCTGGAAGGGCCGCCAGATATACCGGACAAATAACCGGCTCAGCCAGGAAAATTTATCCGATTCGCTGGTCCCCTGGTGGCCGTGCACGAAAAACAGCTCGCCCAGTTTCTTCCCTTTGGACTGCACTTCCAGGGTGTGTCCTTCTTTGACCATCGCTTTTGCATTGCCGGTGGCAATATATTTTTTCAGGTATTTATCCACCCGGCGCTGATATTGCCACTCATCATCGTGATTGCCGAAAAAGCGCAGATATTTTCCCTCCTGAACAAACTTTCCTTCCAGCTCAAGCGTATCCTGATATGTTTTGATAACCGGTTTGGGCCGGTCTTCCCACAACTCCTCCACATCCCCCAGAACATAGAGAGCAAATCCGGCTTCAAAATAATATCCCAGGGCAGCATGATAGGCAGCTTTACATTTCCGGAAATCATCCGCACCATCGTTGGTTCCCCGATGCTGGTCCGAGAGAACCACCAGTTTTATCTCATTCAGTTCAACGACCTCTTTTTCGGTTGTTTTTTCCCTGACTTTATTCAAGCCCTTTTTTATTTCGTCTTCGTATTTTGACATTTTCTATCTCCTCTGATAAATTTCTTATTGGGTCTAACGACCACTTCTTATTGGTTGGTTTTCACAGAAAGGAAACTCGGTAATTGTGTGGCTTAATATTAATGTTTTTTCCGCTGAATTCAAGAGAAATCAGGTCATTTTGAATTTAGATAAAATAAAAACCGCCGGTAAGGGATTTCTTATCGGCGGCATGTTTAAATTCCGAGACTGAATTTATTCTCTTTCCAACAGTTGAGAATATCCGGGAAGATTTATTTCAGTAAGATCATTTTTTTCACCCTGACAAAATCTCCTGCCTTCATCCGGTAAATATACATCCCGGTACCCACCGGATTTCCTTGACTGTTTTTCCCATCCCAGAAGATCTGATAAACACCCGGCAGTTGTCTGCCCAAATTGAACGACCGCACTTTCTGCCCGAGAATATTGAAAATTGTGATCTCGACTTCCTGAACACGGGGTAAAGCATAGCGGATAGTAGTGGATGGATTGAATGGATTCGGGAAGTTCTGCATCAGGGCAAAGTCCAGAGGAATATTAGGATTGTTTGGACCATCAATAGGAAGATAGAGATTATTCTTGCCAAACATCAATGCCAGCGGTGAACCGAACAATGGTCCTCCGGTTCCGTTGTTCCGGTAAGAGATTCCCTCGGTGCCCCGATAATTTTCAATTCCAACCAGGGCATCATTGCCTATGGCGTCCGGAAGCGGATCTGTGCTTTCCAGATTATTGTACTGATATTTAATATTTCCGTTCGGATAGAGTATGACCTGGAAAGTAATATAATCTGTGGCCGATCCCTGATCGTATGCATGCCA
>CAZTXJ010000074.1:2900-15091 GCA_964617285.1 uncultured Calditrichaceae bacterium
GATGTCAAAAATACGACCATCTTCCCATAGGTCGAAATCTTCATCTCCATCTACATATTTTCTTACCCATGTACCCGAAGCATTAGTCGCATATCTTAACTCGTTGCTCAGTGAATGGTAATAGAGTATGTGTGGGTTGCCCTCAGCGTCTACGTCAATACGATTACCATAGCTCTGAAATTCTCCACTGTCTATAAAGGTAGTATTCCAAACCCCCGCCGTTTTAACCGCATACCAGGTGTCCTGCCGCGGATCTCCCCCGCCACTGACATAACTGATATGAGGCCGGTTCAGACTATCCATCACTATATCTGTCACCATGCCTTCCAGTTGAGCGCCGCTCCAATTGGGGTCAACCGCCACTGGTGCCTGCCAGGTACCAATTGCCGCGTTCGTGATATAACCAAGTCCCCCGATAGAACCCATCGCGTAGAACGACAGATGGACATAGCCATCCTGGTCAGCGGCAATCGAGGCATAATCATAGGCATAGATATTTGAACCAACACCTGATAAATTCCAAGTCCCGGATTTATTAGTCATGTATTTTAACGGTGCAGTAGATGCCATTGAACCCGTTTCACAATAGCTGATGTGTATTTTATCATTTAGGTCGATATCCATTGAGAGGGGCCAGAATCCGTCGTTGTTTTCAGCCAGTATTTCGGCGGGTTGCCACGAACCACCTATGTTATTCGTGTACTTGAGCTTAGCAGTAGTAGACCAGTTGTAGTCAACATAGCTAATATGTACATTACCAGAAGCATCAACAACAATCGCAGTACTTTGAATGGTCCCACTATTATCCAACAGTTGACTTTCCCAAAAACCGCCCGCATTACTGGCATACATTAGATCTCCTTCCCAGGAATCGGTAAGATAGCTAATGTGTACCTTCCCAAAACTGTCTAGAGCAATGGAAGGTGAACTGCCCTGGTCAATGGTTGCGGAGATAAAATCGGTAACTCTGGTTCGTAAACTTACCCTGTTGTTTCCCGGAACCCGGTCAATTTCATTGCCGCTCACCCCGGCCCGGTTAGAAAATCTTCCATCGGTGTTTGTCTGTACGGTAATTCGTATTACACCGCTGCTATCACTAGGAAGATTACCAATGGTCCAGGTAACATAATTTCCTAAATGGGTGCAACTTCCAATGTTACAGTCAGCAGAAACAAAACTGACATTGGCAGAGAGAGTATCCGACATAACTACGCCGGTGGCATTCATTGGACCCAGATTTATAACATTAAACATATAAGTGATATAATCTCCGGTTTTAACCGGATCTGGATTATCCGATCCGGAGATGGCCAGATCCGCTCCGGCCGGTCGCTCCCACATAAAGACGTCAGACTCCGAAATAATTGAAGGACTGGGATCCTCATCATCATACCATACCACTCTGTCGCCACAAGCTCGCGGGCCAAATTCATCATCAGGAGCAGTGGACAGAGGGACGAGTGTTCCCCATAATTTGGTATGAAAACTATACATATAAATATCCCAATTGCCGTTCCGGTCGTCTGCAAATACCAGATTATTCCCCCAAATATGAGGATCTGCCTGATTCGGTTTTACCGCCATATTATGGTCCAGAATTGGCGAAAGTGGCCATTCCAGATGCAGCAAGGCGCCGGTATAGTAAAAATAATAGAACATGTAAATGTCCCAGTCGCCGTTCCGGTTATCCTCCCAAAATATCCTTCTGCCATCCATTACCGGGTTCCGCTGTTCGTACAATTCCGTGCAAACATCCAAAATTTCTTGATTGTAAAACTGGTATAGAAAAATATTTCCAAAACCAGTTTGGAAGGCGATTCCATACCGGGAAACAGAGGGATGGAACTGCTGACCCATGCCATCGTCGGTTACCTGGACTAAATTTGCGGTTGCAATATTATAAAAATAAAGATTGGAACTGGATGCGCCGCCACTTTTATCGATGTAGGCCAACGAGTCTCCATACAGATCCGGTTCCACTTGGTCTCCGGAAAAGTCTATCAGCGGATAATCCCCAAGTTGCGGATAAAGCATATTGTAATTATAAATGTCCCAGTTGCCATTCCGGTAATCTGCCCAAACAACCCGGTTTCCGGATATTCTGGGTCGGCCCTTTACCCCACCGTCAGTGGTTAATTGGGTGAGTGAACTGTCCGGGATATAATATAAATAGATATGCTCCTCCGTAATGGTGCGATTATCCCGCCAGACGATCCAATCTCCATCAATGTCCGGATCAATCTGTAGATTCGGTGCATTGGACACATGAGTTATCGGGTTCTGGGCAATTAATGGAGGTAATAAGATAAGTGATAAAAGAAAAGTTGAACATATGGCCTGAAGGATACTCCTTTGGTTCATGGTAATTCTCCTATTTGTGGACACATGATATTTATTTAAAGCAAAGCTTTCTCATTGTGTCAGCAGCTGGTAAGGACCAATGCATTTATAAATTTATATAAATGACCTTCCTGGTCTTTAAGTCGGGTTACCAAAGGAGAAATATTCTTCTAATCAGGTGTTGATGCACATGAATAGTTTTATAGATCCGGGAATTTCCTGGCTAAATGTAAACAAATCCAGTATGTGAAGCAGTTTCATTGATTACCGTTTATAATACAAAAAAAGTTAAAGGCTATCAAGCAGTATTTCCGTGACGAAAAGCAAATCGTAAAATTAAATCAAATATTTTTTAAAGACAAAAAAAGCCCCTTTATTGTCTAAAGGGGCTTGCTGAATATTAAAATTTAATTATAAAAATTTTACTGCTGAAAATTCATTCCTTCAACTTTTTTATAGCCGGAAGGAATATTAAAATAACCCGAAGGTGCAGTTCCTTCTCTGAATTCAAGTAATTCCTGGGTGGATTTCATCGAAGCACCCATCATTTTTACCGTGGTTATGGTGAGTACTGGTACGCCTTTTATTTTTTTCATTTCATTGGCCATTTCATCCATGGCGCCACCAAACATGCCACCTTTTCCCATCATAGCGGTTCGGTACTGCGCATAAAGCTCAGGATCAACCTTCAAATCCTCTGTCGCCCAGATCTCACCCTCGGTCGGTCCCATCATGGTCTGTAAATTTTGCAGGTATTTCCGACAATTCCACTCACCGATTTTTTTCGTCTCATCGGTGGGCGTAACAGTCAGCTTCATCTGAGTCATCCCCTTCATCATCCCCATCATATTGGCTTTCTGCTGTTCGTCCATACCTTCCTCTTCCATGGCCTGGTCGATCTTATCCCCCATCGCTTTTCCTATTTCCAGAGGCATTTCGGCATAGGTTTTCTTGGCATGATCCAGCATATACATTTTGTTCTGGTCCAGACGCATAATTATAGATTGCTCCGGATTATCGCTTCTCAGTTTATCCGAAGTGATCCAGATGGTGGTTATCTCATCCTTGGCCGGTTGAGATTGCCCCATCATTTGAAAACCTTCAGTATGCATTTTCTGCTTCATGAAAATGTCAGCCCGAGTTAAACCGGTCAGAAGAAACATTAGTACCAGGGAGATGGTAACCAGATTTCTTAAACAACGCATAAGTTCTCCTTTCTTTCAAATTGGTTTAGTATTCAATCGGATGCAAACAAAAATGGTTATTAATTTAAGCATCATATTTTATGAATGTGTGATTTTCATCAGAACCGGCATAAGCGTTCATATTCATTTATCACTCTAATCACTCATGTTGCTTCTCCGGATTGAAGATAAGGCTTAAATAAATAACCAATCTCCTCCAGCGATTCCTCAATTGCAATAGGAAGCACCATAGTAAACATATCCAGCAATACCAGAGCGTTTACAGAGGAATCGGTTTTGCTGGCCGCCCGGAGCCGCTCGGCAATGGCTGCATTGAGGATTTGCATATTCTGGTAGATCTTTTTCAGACCCTTGAAATCCAGATCGGGGACCTTACCCTGCTTTTTTAAGAAATACTGAGCCAGCAGATACATGGAAGTCGCCCGGTAAATAGTTTCGTCCGCGCCGGCCAGCGGCAGATGAAATCTGGCCATTGGTTTAAAATACGCAGTATGGGGACACCCGGTTGCCGGGATTACCAGACCCATCATGGCGCTGAGCGCTTCCTGGGCGGTAGTCTTTTTTGAAATAGTCCGGTTGGTGGTTACCACTTCCAGCTGCAAATTCTGATAGGACATTAGTCCATCGAAGTGGTTGATAATATTCACCAGATTGGCGGCCAGCGGGCAATGCGGACTTCTGTCCGGTTTAAGAGGGCAATGGGAACATTGCTCAAATTCCAGCTTGGTCCACTCCGGCAGTTTTTCCGGAATATTATTTAACAGGTCAATGGTCTGTGAATCGAAATTCAGATCAAGAACTTCCACTTTGCCATCCGGCAGGGTAATGCGATATCGAATCTGATAGGTGCTCATTTCACCTCCCAGTCATTTAAAAAGTCCGGGATCAGAATAAAACATTTAAGATAAGAAGAATTTAATCTCATTTTATCAGATCACCAAATTTTATCTGAAAATGGCCAGGATACCTGCAACCAGCATGGCAATAAAAATATATTTCCTAATTTTTTCTTCAGAAGTTTTTTTCAAAACAGTTGTACCGATGTAAGCCCCAATCATCATACCTGCAGCGATAATGAGTCCGATATGAAAATGAATATGTCCCAGGAAAGCATGCTCCACCGTCCCGAAAAAGGCGGTGATCATGATCATAAATAAAGCAGTGCCCACAGCAATCTTTGGGGGTAATAATATCCCCACAATCAGAACCGGGGTTTTCAAAAATCCTCCGCCAACCCCCAATAGACCACTGAAATATCCGGCAATGAAACCAACCAGAATTAAAGCCGGAATGCTGCAATGGGCACCTCGGGCTGTTTTACAGTAAACGAAGGGTTTTATAAAATTAATTTTGTTAAATCCTCTGGCTACAAGATTAAATGAAGAATCTTCTGGAATCTGTAGGGTCAGCATTAGATAGACCACAATAGACAGAAATAGAATTTTCAGCACCAGATCCGGCATAAAGGTAGTAAAATTTGCCCCGACGATCACGCCCAGGATGGAACCAATTTCCATAATCAATCCGATCTTAAAATTAACATAGCCATGCTTCAGATTCCGGAAAGTAGCCACCGCAGTATAGGGAACCATGGCAAACAGCATCGTCCCGGCCACATATTTAATCGGAAGTTCGAAAATAAGAACTAAAAAAGGAATTAATAATAAACCACCACCCAAACCAACACAGGCACTGGCAGCAGAAGTGAAGATGGAAATAAAGAAGATGATTAGATAATTCAATAAGATTTCCGCACTATAGTGGCAACTCTATTTTACAAGATTGAACCGACCTTTACAAGATGATTTCCATAAACAGGACAATGCATTCACTATCACCCAAAAACTTCCTCAAGTAGTTGGCCCAAGGCATTCTTCAGGTCGGAAATCAGATCTGTACCAGATTCTATTCCCACGGATAACCTGAGTAATCCGTCGGTTACGCCGATCGCAGCTCTCTCTTCTGGTGTAAGATACACATGTGAAGCTGAAGCCGGATGGGAGATCAGGGAGGAGACATCACCCAGGCTGACGGTAAATTTGATTAGTTCCAGATTTTGCATCACAATTTTCGCCGCCTCAAACCCACCCTTCACTTCAAAAGAGAGCATACCACTGTAACCATTGAAATGGCGCTTATTATATTCGAACTGGGGGTTAGATGGCAGTCCGGCATAGAGAACTTTTTCCACTTTATCATGGGTTTCCAGATACTTGGCAATAGCCAGGGCATTTTTGCATTGCCTTTCCAGCCGAACACCCAACGTTCGGATTCCCCGCAGCAGCAGCCAGGCAACGAAGGGGGAGATGATGCCTCCGTGATACTTAAGCTGTGGCCGCACTCTTTCAATTTCTTCCAGTGGGCCGACAACCAGCCCACCGATCAGGTCAGAGTGTCCTCCCAGATATTTGGTGGCACTATGCAGAACCAGATCTGCGCCGGCCTTTAATGGACTAAAGATTGGTGGTGGGGTGAAGGTGTTGTCAACCAGAAATTTACATTTGTGGTTATGGGCCATTTCTGCCCATTGAAATATATTAGTGCTCACCAAAGTTGGATTGGCCAGCGGTTCGGCATAAAGAATCCTGGTTTTGGGTCGGATGCTTTTTTCCACTGCTTTCAGATCGGTGGGGTCGACAAAGGTGGTATCGATTCCCAATTGAGCCATCTGATCCTGCATCAGGTGGTAGGTACCGCCATAGATCAGCGATGAGGCGACGATGTGATCTCCCGGTTTGCAATAGGATAAAATGCTGCTGGAGATCGCTGCCAAACCGGAGCTAAAGCTTAAACAGGCTTCACCACCTTCAATTTCCGCCATCACCTGATTTAAAACTTCCACGGTTGGATTGCTGTATCGGCTGTAAATGTAGCCGGGTTTTTTACCGACTAAAATATCCGTACCATCTTCCACATCTTCATATAAATAATTGCTGGACTGAAAAATTGGCGGATTGGGAGTACGGACATTTGAGAAATCGATTCCACTGCCACTATGAACTAACCGGGATTGAATATCCCATTTTGCTTTATCTTTCATGGTTCTTCCTCTAATATTGATGTTCTGTTCCGATGGCAAACAATTTAGAAAAACTTGTCTTGTTTTTCTATTCCTTTTTAGCTTCCCGGAAAATCTGTATAAATTTAAAATCTTAACATGACTGAAATCTTAAACAACTTAATTTCTACCCGGATGTGTAAGATGTTTTTTATTTATAAATTGACCGGGGTTAAGAAACCCTTTTCCGGGATTAACGTAAAAACCTCTAAAAATCCGATTATCTGATAATTTGATGAATAAACTTTTACGATCTTTATCTCTGTCTATCCTTCTGTTTTGCCTGACTGCCCAGGCTTTACCGCCTACTATAAACGGTTTTATTACCGACAGCTCCAGCGGGGAAGGACTGATTGGTGCCAACGTTTACCTGGATGACTTCCCGATTGGAATATCGACCAATGAACAGGGATATTATGTGCTCCACCCTATTCCACCGGGAAAGCACACTTTAAAAGTCTCATTTATTGGCTACAAGACCTTCAGCCAGGTGATTGATTTCAAAGAAGGTGAAAAGAAGTTTCTCAATATTGCCTTGATCCCCGAAGCCATTGAGGGAGAAGAGGTGGTGGTTTCTGCGGAAAGCGCTGCCACTGCCAGGGAAATTCAGATTAGCCAGGTGGAACTGAGCGCAAAAAATGTGAGAGATGCTCCACAATTGGGAGAGGCCGACTTGTTCCGGACGTTGCAGGCTTTACCCGGGGTTATCGCAGAATCCGATTTCAGTACCGGTCTGGTGGTTCGGGGAGGTAATACCGACCAGAACCTGATCATGCTCGATGGCATAACGGTTTATAATCCCTCGCATATGGGTGGACTGTTTTCCAATTTTCTGCTGGATGCCACCAAGGACGCGCTTTTTATTAAAGGCGGATTTCCCGCCGAGTACGGTGGCCGGATGTCTTCGGTGCTAAATGTGATCAGTAAATCGGGTAACAGTAAGCGATACACCGGATCCGTCGGGATAAGTCTTTTGAGCAGCCGGTTGTCCATGGAGATTCCGACCGGTAACGGATCGCTTCTGCTGGCCGGGCGGCGAACCTACTTCGACCAGGTTTTGCGAGCCATGAATAAGGAATTTCCTTACTACTTTTATGATTTTCAGGGGAGTTTTTATCGTGATCTTTCGCCTTACGACCGGTTGAGTATTAGTGGCTATTTTGGCAATGATGTTCTGGACTGGGATCGTCTGAACTTTAAACTGAACTGGGGCAATCGCACTATCTCTTCCAACTGGAGACATGTCTTCTCTCCCCAGCTATTTTCCAATTTTATGGTGGCTGGCTCCAAATTTCAAACTAATGTACTCTTAGGGGGAGATCAGGGAGTTAACAGTAACAATGATGTGGTCGATTACACCATCAGCGGAGACCTCAGTTATCTTCATAGCGGTGACCATGTCTATAAGTTTGGTTTTGAAGTAAAAAAGCTTACCTTTAAATATCAGGATAAGTACGATAACCGAACCTTATTTCGACTGAAACAGACGCCGACCGAAATCGCAGCATACTTTCAGAATGACTGGAAAATCAATTCCAGCTGGATAATTAAACCCGGGCTTCGGGTGAGTTATTTCAGCAAGATAAAAAACTCGTTCTACCTGGAGCCGCGATTTGCCATGAAATATAAGCTGCGCGATGGCGAGTATCTAACCTATGCCACCGGTCTCTACCGCCAGTTTATCTTCACCGTGCAGGATGAATATAATCCGACTATTATTAACAGCTGGTTTGCCATTGATAAAACAGTGCCCACCGGACGATCCATTCATAACATTATTGGCTATGAGCGGGAGCTGTGGAGCACCACCAGCCTGGAGATAGAATTTTATCATAAAACCCTGGATAACATGCTTACCTATCGGGAGAGACGCTCCTCGGTTGATGAGGAACTGGGGGATGAGATAAAAGCCAATGAATTATTTGTTCCGACCAATGGTTACTCCTACGGTCTGGAATTTTTTCTTCATAAAAAATACGGTCACCTGGCCGGATGGCTGGGATACACTTTAAATTGGGCGAAAAAGACCCTGGAGGGGGATACCTACTATGCCTCCTTTGACCGCCGGCATAATATCGATTTTGTCATGAGTTATGATTTGGGCCGAAACTGGCGGTTCGGCGTCCGCTTTAATTACGGCTCGGGATTTCCCTATACCAGGGTGATTGGCAGTTATCAGGAGAGGGATGGAGACTTGACCACCCGGCGCCTGATTTATGGTCAGCGAAATCGATTTCGATACCCGGCTTACCATCGGCTGGATTTAAGTATGACCAAATACTTTAAGTGGCTGGGTATGGAGTGGCAGTTTGACATCCAGACGGTAAATGTCTATAACCGGGAAAACGTCTTTCTTTATGAATGGGATTTTGATGAAAATCCGGCCGAGCAAACGGTGATTCCCATGCTGCCATTGATTCCCACCATCGGGATATCCACAAATTTTTGAGATAGGGATTTAAATATGAAGCAATTACTTAAAATATCTGGATTCCTTCTGTTCACTTTTCTTCTTATGATGGGATGTGAAAATCCCAATCAATATGAGTTCGAGCCGGAGCTGGTACTAAATGGACAGTTAAATGCCGGACAATCCATCGATTCGATCTATGTCAGTTTAAGTGCGGATATCCTGGCGAAATACAACACCTTCAATCAGCGGGTAACCGGTGCAGAAGTGACAATAAATGGGGTACAACTGAATGAGTATAATAATTTGCCGGGAGTCTATTATTACCCGGATCATCCCTATAAAGTGCAAAGCGAGGAAACCTACCGGATCGAGGTAAAAGCTGGCGACAAGGAAGTTTCTTCGGAAACCACTGTACCGCCTCTTTTTAATTTTACCGCACAGGGAGTATCAGACGGTGATACCGTTCAGTATGTTCCCGGGATCAGTTTTTTCTCCAATGCGTTTTTTACCCTTACCTGGCCCGGTTATAACGGAAGCAAAATCTACCGGATAATCTCTCTGGCGGATGTTGCAAATCAGAGTAATTTCATTGAAGATGATCGTCCGGAAGCGGATGTGTTCAAAGGGGAAGAAAAAGACCGGATAAATCCGGCAATGTGGTGGGTGGCGGACGAGTATGCCCGGATCAATTGGATGTTCTTTAACTATACCGGCTGGCACAGTATTATTGTCTCCGCCATGGATGACAATTATTATGACTACCGGAATGGAATATTGTTTGGTGAACAAAGTGGTCAGAACTTTAACAGTATCGTGAAGGGTGGTTACGGACTGTTTGCCTCTTCTGCCAGTGATACCCTCCGCATTTATCTGGTGGAATAGGTTCCCACTGGTTAAGCCTCCAGATAGACCTGATCAATCTGCTCCTTAAAACGTTTCTCTACAACATTGCGCTTTATTTTTAAACTGGGCGTCAGCTCACCATTTTCGACAGTTAAGGTTTGAGTAAGCAGGATAAACTTTTTGATTTTTTCATAACGGGCAAAATCCGACTGCAAACTTTCGATCTCTTCGGAAAACATTTCGATTATCTTTTTATTCTCAATGACTTCAGATTCGGTTGAAAAAGTAATATTCTGTTTGTCGGCCCAGATTTTCAGATTTTCAAAATTTGGCACGATGATGGCGCTGATGAATTTGCGCTGATCGCCCACCAGGCAAACATCCTCAATAAACTTACTTCTCTTTAGAGCATGCTCGATAGGTGCCGGAGCGACGTTTTTCCCCCCGGCTGTTACCAGGATGTTCTTTTTCCGGTCGGTAATATACAAATAATTGTCGTCATCCAGGTGACCGATATCCCCGGTATGCAACCATCCATCCCGGTCAATCACTTCCTTGGTGAGTTCATTTTTTCCGTAGTATCCGGCCATGATGGTTTCGCCACGAACCAGTATTTCGCCATCGTCCGCAATCCGGACATCCACCTCCGGGATCGGTTTTCCGCAGGAACCGTATTTAGTCGACCCGGGAGGTGTGAGGCTGATGATGAGATGGGTTTCGGTCATTCCATATCCTTCCACTATCTGAAGTCCCATTGCCTCAAAAAATTTGAGCGTTTCTGTAGAAAGCGGGGCGCCTCCGGAAATTGGGAAGCGGAACCGGCCTCCCAATTTTTGTTTGATTTTACTGAAAACCAGTTTTTCTGCAATGTGGTATTTCCAGGTCGCAAGTCGGCTTTTCCGGTTAGTAAATTTCAATTCATGAAAATGCCTGCCGGTTTTAAGCGCCCAATAAAAAATCTTTTTACGCAGCGGGGGGCCGGCTTCCACCTGTTCGATTACTTTACTGCTGATTTTTTCATAAAGCCTGGGTACACTCACCATCACAGTAGGCCGGACCAATTGAATATCGTCCACCACCGAATTGATATCATCCGCATACGCAATGGTAGAACCGCGATACAGGGGACACCAGTGCCCCCCCAGCCTCTCGTATAAATGGCTCAAGGGGAGAAAAGACAGAAATACATCTTCCGGATAAAGACCGAATACCGCTTCACTGTTAATCACATCTTTTACAAACCCTTTATGGTGAAGCATAACACCTTTTGGATGACCGGTGGTTCCGGAGGTATAGACCAGCGTACAGATTTCCTCAGGATTAATGGCATTGACATTTTCCAGGTACTCTTCCGGGTGTGCTTTCCGGTGTGCCTGTCCCTGGTCGAGTAGATCTGGCCAGGAAATAATCTTACCGTCAGCGTGCGCAATTTTTGAAAACGAGAATACGAACTCCAGCTCCTTACATTGCTCTCTTATCTCCATGATCTTCTGATGCTGAACCTTATCCTCCACAAAAATTGCCCGGGCACCGGAATCTTTCAGGATATAAGCAATCTGACCAGCCGGAAGTGTATGATAAATGGGTACGACCAATCCCCTCATGGAAAAAATGGCAAAATCGGCAATCGGCCATTCCGGCCTGTTGTAGGACAGAATAGCAATGCGGTCACCCGGTTTTAGCCCGATGGCGATAAGTCCCCGGGATATCAGTTCAATCTGATCTCCCATTTGCCGGTAAGTTAATCCGGTATAAGAACCATTTTCCCTATAACGTAAAGCATCCTTATTGGGGAACTTCTCAATGGAACGTAGTAAAATGTGAACTATGCTTTGATACATTATTTCTCCTCGACTGACCAGGTGGAAAATATATTGATCTGATCCGACGATTTCAATGAGTGGGATAAATAATGTTTTCAAGCAAATTGGGGGTTGGAGATATTATATAAAAAAAATATGAATTTGGAATTCTTATAAGATGCATATAAATTATAAGGCTTTTTTTCAATTATAATATTAGGAGAGTGTTCATGCCTGCAGAAACCAAAAACACCAGCATATTTTTAGAGAATTCTGAAAATCTTTACGAAGTGGTTATGGTTATTGCCAAAAGGGCTCGTCAGATAAATGAAGATCAGTTTCAGCGGATGCGGGATCGGCAGATTTTGGAAGAGTTGGATGGGGAGTTTGAAGAAGAGTTCCTCAATACCGAAGAAGAGAAGGCTGAGTTGGAAGAGCCAGTCGAATCGGAGGAAAATCCGGTGATTACTGCAGAGAAGGAATTCCTGGATCACAAAATTGCTTTTAATTACGAGACGACCAAGCGATAA
>CAZTXJ010000075.1:0-8831 GCA_964617285.1 uncultured Calditrichaceae bacterium
ATCAGATTAATCACACCACAAGCGACAGGCCAATTCCCAAACTAAACAGCAGTGCAAAAGAGAGATGTAATTGAACATTCTTTTTCGCCGCCGGCTTTAGTTTATCCGGATGGTTGTATTCCCGCAAAACAATCCGGCTGATTCCCGGTAACAGCAAAAGATAGGGAATAAGGGAAATAAGAATGGTCCAGCCATCGCTTACAAAATATAACGATAAAATAAACACATTCAGTGCAAGCAGCAGTTGTACGGAAACGAAAAGAAAAGCGGCGAAGGCCGGTCCTTTTCGGGCAGCAGCACCCAATTTGCCGGTGGCTTTATCTGCCTGCAGGTCTATCAGTTGACCGAGCAGTAAAATGGACAGGGTACTGATGCCGGTAATTGGCATGGCGGCGATTATCATCGGATGGAAGCCTACATTCTGACTCACCGCTGCTACCAGAATAGCCATCGGTCCAAAAGCCAACCAGACTGAAATTTCGCCAACTCCCCGGTAAGCCAGTTTCACTGGTGCAGCAGTATAGTATTTACTGAAAAATGCGGAAAGAAAATACAGGCCCCATAGAATCGGCCATAGAGATTTTTCCACAACTAACATAAGTGCAGCAGTGGCAAAAAAAGCGAGAATCAGGCATATCCGGGCGATGGAATACATTTTGGGAAACAGATCCGGATAATTGACCAGAACGCCTGAACCACCACTGAACTCGTTGCGGTGGTGATTCACTTTGTCGGTTCCCTGAATGGTATCATAAATGTCATTATAAACGTTGGTTGCCCCGTGCAATGCCAGCCCCATGATCATGACAAATAAAAATCCCAAAATGCTGAAACTCCCATTAACCGAGACTGCGAGTAATGTCCCGGCGAAAAGCGGGGAGATTATCGAAGAAAAGAAGGGTGCCCGGAGCATCTGTGTCAGGGTTGGTTTGTCGTTTTCCATCAGGTTATTCTCCATCTATAATGCTACACGAATTAACAGTTGGTGACGTATAGGTAGATTGCTTAAATTTTGCCTTTAACCAGCAGGATTACCAAAAGGTTCAAATTCGGAAAAATGTTATATTCTATTAGAAAAATATGGCACCCTGAAATATACCAGGGGAAAACAAAAAGGAAAAACTATTTTGAGGGGTGGTTTTTCAAGATTGTTGATCAGTCTATGGAAAATGTACTGGCTGTTATCCCCGGTATTTTCCGGGGGGCTGATCCGGTCGATTCACATGCCTTTATCCAGGTGCTGAATGGGCGAACCCTCGATTCCCACAATCATAAGTTTCCACTGAAAGACTTTCATGCATCGGACGTTCGGTTTGAGATACAAATTGGTCCGAATTTTTTCTCGCTGGATAAAATTATCCTGGATATTAAAACTGCCAGACAAACCATTTCGGGAGAGTTGAATTTCAGCGATGTCAAACCGTGGCCGGTTTCCCTCATCTCTCCCGGTATCATGGGGTGGTATGCTTTTGTACCGTTTATGGAATGTTACCATGGGGTGCTTAGCCTGGATCACACTTTAAAAGGTGAAATGGTTGTCGATGGAAAGAAAACAGACTTCTCCGGTGGCCGGGGCTATATCGAGAAGGATTGGGGAAAATCTTTCCCCGAGGCGTATATCTGGATTCAGTCCAATCACTTTAAAAAGAAAGGTCTGAGCCTGATGGTGTCGGTGGCCAAGATTCCCTGGTTGAATGGTTCTTTCCGGGGATTTCTCATCGGTCTGCTGTGGGATGGAGAATTGATCCGGTTTACCACTTACAATGGTTCATTGTTAAACTATTTAAGGATTTCGGAACAAACGATTGACCTGGAAGCCCAAAACAAGGATTATCTTTTGAAGATTACAGCAACCAGGAAAACGGGTGGGAAACTTTATGCTCCCTCAGAAAATCAGATGCAACAAAGGCTTTCTGAAACCTTAATCTCCGAAGTATCGTTTGAATTATTCCGGTTAAAGGAAAAAAACCGGCAACCAATACTGGCAGGCAGCGGTATAATAGCTGGTTTGGATGTATATGGGAAACTTTCGGAAATTACAGAAACAGATGCATCTTAAATTAATCACCACATATGAAATGTCTTTGGCAATGTTAAGCATTTCTTGTATATTTACCACTTAACAATTGATATGGGGTTCATTGTATGAGGAGGATTCTCCTATTTATCAGTCTGATACTTATATTTTCAAGCCTCTCCTTCGCTCAGATTTCAAAATTGGAAAAACAGGATTACCTCACTGCCCGCGGATTATATGATGACGGGATGTATGAGCTGGCACTTACCCAGTTGCAAAATTTTGTTCAGAACTATCCCAACAGCACTCTGCGGGAAGAAGTTCATTTTCTGGAAGGGGAATGTTATTTCTTTCTCGGGCGATATCCGGAGGCGATTCAGAAATATCAGGAACACCTGCAGCAGTTTCCGGAAGGTAATCTGTATGATGAAGCGCTTTTTCATATGGGGCTGGCCTATTTTAAAAACGGTCAGTACAATCAGACCAATAAAATTCTGCAAGATTTTCTCACCCGCTTTCCCAGCAACGAACTGTCGCCTGAAGCCTATTACTGGCTGGGCGAAAGTTTCTATAAGTTAAAGCAACTGGATAAAGCGGAAGCGGCCTACCTGCAGTGCATCAATAAATTTCCCAAGGCGGATATCAAAGCTTATGCCTACTACAGTCTGGGATGGATTTATCAGGATATGCAAAAGCCGGAGGAGGCGCTGAAGGTTTACCGCAACCTGGTTACCGAATTTCCTGATCACAATCTCAGCCTGGAGGCTTATTTTATCCAGGGGAATATTCTCTATTCCATGGGCCGGTACGATGATGCCATCGATATTACTCTGGCCGGATTGAAAAAAGATACCAAAAACCAGTTCAAAGCCCAGGGACTTTACCTGATCGGCGAGGCCACTTATGCCAAGGGCGAGGTGCAGAGTGCGCGGGAGATTTACCAGCGGATCAGCCGGGAATTCCCCTATCATCCGGTCTATTGGGAAGCGCAGTTTTCGCTGGGCTGGACTTATCTGGCCGAAAAGGATTATCCTGCCGCTTATGATATTTTCCAAACCGTGGCTTCAAACAATACCAATAATAAAATTGGAACCAAAGCTCTCTTTTACAGTGCCCTGTGCAAAAAAAATCTGAATGAATATCAACCGGCGGATCAGTTGTTCAATCAATTGATTCTATCCCACCCGGAAAGCGAATATGCCGACGATGCGCTTTATGAAATGGCCGGGATGGCCTTTGCCCAGAAGAAATATCAGGAATCATCCAATTATCTGCAGAAAATTCTGGATCTCTATCCCGAGAGCGATCTGGTTCCCTACGCCCTGAAAATGGAAGCCGACAATGCCATTGGTCGAAAAGAATATGACAAGGCCCTGCTGGCGCTGAACCAGATCAAACAGGCGCCCGAGCAACTCCTCCAGGAAGTTTTATTCAAAAAGGGATGGTGTGCCTTCCAGCTGGGCGAGTATGCCCAGGCGGCGGAGAATCTTCAGCAATATGTACAAAATTATCCCACCGGTGCCCTGACCCCGGATGTCAAGTACTGGCTGGCAGAAGCCTATTACAATCAGGGAGATTATACCAAAGCGTTAACAGCTTATCAGGATTACCTGACAAAATACCCGAATCATGAAAATGCGGTGGACGCCCAATATGGAATTGCCTGGTGCTATTACCAGTTGAATCAGTACGAGAAAGCGATCAGCGCCTTTACTAAATTGAGTCAGCAGAGTAAAAAACCGGAATATCAGGGCGATGCTTCTCTCCGCATCGGGGATGCGCTTTTCGCCCAGAAAAAATGGGCCAGCGCCCGGACAAACTATCAGCGTTATTTGCAGCAGTTCCCATCCGGTAAGGAAAAGGACTGGGCCAGATTTCAAACCGGCATGACTTACTTTAAGGAGGAGAACTTTCCTTCTGCCCGCTCTGAATTCCAGAGGATAATCCAGGATGGTGCCCGGGGAGATTATGACGAAAACGCCAAATATCTGATTGCCCGGAGCTACTTTATGCAAAACGATTTCGACCGGGCGATAAACGCCTATAAAGAGTTTGTACAATCCTACCCCAAGAGTGAACTGCTGCCCCGGGTTTATTACGAGTTAGGGGACAGTTTCTACAATAAACGGGATTTTCATGCCGCCATGATCTGGTATGAAGATGTGATCAATAAATTTCCCAACGATCCGCTCTCTGGTGAGGCGATCAGCGGATTGCAATGGTCGGCCATGCAAATGGGTCAGGTGGACCAGGCATTTAAGGTGGCCGATAAATATATCCAGCAAAATCCGTCCAGCCGGTTAAGCCAGGAACTGCTGCTGCGCCGGGGAGATTTTTACTTCGGGCAGAATCAGTTTCAGGAAGCGGTCTATGCCTATCAGAATTTTTTACGGACTTATCCCGGTTCTTTGCTTTCGCCCAAGGCGCAATACTGGATCGGACTGAGCTATGTAAACCTGGGGCAATCCGCAGAGGCTATCCAGGCATTTCAGAAAGTGATCCAGCAGTACCGGGACAGTGATATTGTCCCCGATGCCATGTTCCAGCTGGGTACTCTTTACCGTCAGAATAATGAACTGGATAATTCGATCAGTTATTTTAACCGGACTCTGAGCAATACCAGAGGAAAGGCACAGGACCCATCATTTATTAGCGAGGTGTATTATCAAATCGGATTGACCCATCTCAAACAGACCGATGATGAAAAGGCTAAAATTGCCTTCCGGAAGTCAATTGATGTGAGCGGCGGATCGTTCAGTTCCTATCAGTCCCGGATCGAGCTGGCCCGTATCCTGGCCAGAGCAAAAATGGATGAGGAAGCGCAGAAGCTGCTCAGCCAGGTGATCCAGGACCGTAATGACGAGCTGGCGGCAGAAGCCCAAAAAGTAAGCGGTGATGTGCTCTTCCAGGCCGGAAAATACCAGGAAGCAGTAACCGCCTATCTCCGGGTAAAGTATGTTTACCAGGCCTATCCCAGCTGGGTGGCTACTGCCCTGTACAGTGCCGGTAACACCTACGAAAAAATGGGGAAGGTGGAGGATGCCAAGAAAGTGTATGAAGAGGTGGTCAATAAATATCCGGCAGAAAAAATAAGTGAGAAGGCAAAAGAACGGCTGGCGGCTTTATGAGAATATTTTTATCTATCTCCACTTTTCTGGCAGCAGTATTTCTAATTGTAGTTGATGTCCGAGCCCAGGTCCCGACCGATACTCTGAAACCGCCATCCATACCAAAAGAGGTAAAGCCGAAAGAACTTCCCCAGATTCAAATGGAGGAGTATACCATTGTAGGACTTTCCCGGATTACCCTTCCCCGCAAGGTTCGCACCCAGATCTTTAAGAATGTCCAGATTGAGTGGTCGCGAAACGAGGCGATTTATCAGAAGGTTCTGCCGGAAATCGATTTTCAGTTTGTCCGGATCAAACCATCCCTTCTGCGTTTATATGAATTCCCCTGGCTGGATTCCCGGATCTATTATGGATCTTACAATCTGACCGGCATTGATGTGAATACCCAGTTTAAAGCCGGCAGCACCTTGCCATATTTTTCCATCAACTTTGGAAGAAGCGATGGGCACCTGGAAAATGCGCAATGGACCCGGGCGGGGATGCAGGCCGGAATTCATACCCAGCTTCACCAGGGACATTTGCTGCATCTCGGTACAGACTATCAGAATGTCAGCCGCGGCATTTGGGGAGATTATAATCTTTTCCGGCAGGAATGGGACGCCCAGAACGTCCTGTGGAATTTTTTCGGCAGTTTGGAACAGGAGTGGAGCGGCGCTTTTCGCACTTCTCTCGGAGGCACCTATTATCTGGATGATCACGAAAGCGCCTTTAAATACGCCGACCGGGGTTTTGATGCTTATGGCAATTTTGAGGCGCAAATTCAGGATCTGCATCTGGGTGGAGAAGTGAAGTACCAGCAGAGCAAAATTACCATTGACGATGGAAATCTTAACCTGGCGCCACCGGACACTTTTAATTTAACTGAATATAAAGCCTCTTTGATCAACACCTCACTTTTTTTGCAACAATCCTATTCATTCATTACTGCAAGGATTGCCATTCTCAGTCAGCGCAGCAAGGAGGATCTGACAACCAGCGTAATGAAAAAAGAAGAGGAGAATTATCTTAATCCCCATTTTACGCTGGCCTTTGGTTTGGAAGGAAGGGGTAATGTGTATCTCAGTTATATGCCGGGAGCTGAATTGTTCCGTTTCCGGAATGGTATCCGGCAATTGCCGTTCAGCGATCTTTCCCGCTGGCGCATTGCAAATTATACCTCCCGTTTTGAGGGTGGTTTGAATATAAACTATCCCCGAACTTTTGAGCTGAACACCGTCGGGAGTTATGCCAAAGCAGAAAAGTATCCCGCCATCGTTGCCCCGGCCGATTCCCTCAATGCCATTTTCACCCAGGGTGGATATCCCGGGTGGACCTGGGGCGTCCTGGATGAAGCAATTATCCAGGAACTGCGGGCCAGGCTGCGCTGGGAAATAGAGCCTAAATTCCGGGTCACCGGTCTGTTTACTTACCGGAAAAGTGAGATCAAGAAGTATAATCTGTCTTCCCTAAATCTGGATGGGAATAAAATACCTTATCTGCCGGATGTGGAGTTTTATGGGGATCTGAGCTGGAATTTTTACCTCCGGCACAAAATTACCCTGGCCGCGCAATATACCGGCCAAAGATTTGACGATCTGGCTAACACCTACAAACTGGATGGGTACTTTTTGTTAAACACCCGGCTGGATCTGCAGATCAGCGATGTCTTCGGGTTTTATCTGGCCGGAGAAAATCTGCTCGATACCCGTTATGATATCTGGCGCGGTTTCCAGGCGGCGGGAATTACCGGTCTGGTTGGTTTAAAGATTCGGATGTAAGAGAATATGATAGAAGTGAATCCCTTACAAATTCTGTACGTTCAACTGAATAATCTATTATTGATAAAAATTAATATATCCGTTTAAAGGAGGAATGAATGACCCTGTTTTCAGTTCTGGCTAAAGGTGGCTGGTTGATGATATTTATTGGCATTTTTTCTTTAATTGCCATAGGTATTTTTATTGAGCGAATGATGGTTCTGAGAAAAGCCAAAATTAATTTGAATGCCTTTATGCTGAAAATCCGGCAGTATCTCAGCAAAGGCGATTTCGAAAATGCCCTGGAACTTTGTTACCGGACACCCGGCCCAATTTCCAAGGTTCTGGAGAAAGGGATAAAGATCCGGAATCAGGACCGGGAGGAGATAAAGGATACTATTGAAAGCGCCGGGCGGTCGGAAATCTATCAGCTGGAGAAAGGATTTGCCGCTCTGGCAACCATTGCCGGTGTCGCCCCGTTAACCGGTTTTTTGGGAACGGTTACCGGTATGATCTCGGCTTTTATGCGTATCCAGGAACTGGGTGGCAACGTAAACGCTACCGTGCTGGCCGGAGGTATCTGGGAAGCATTGATTACCACAGCTGCCGGATTGGTTGTGGGTATTTTGACGCTGTTAGGGTACAATTATCTGGTAACCAAAGTACAGCGTCTGGTATTCGAACTGGAGATCAGCTCCACCAATCTTTTGGAAGCCCTGACCAACCAGGGGGAGAATAAGGAGAGAATTCATGAAGTTTGACACGGAAAATAAACTGCTGAGCACTTTCAGTTTTTCTTCCCTGACCGACATTGTGCTGTTGCTCCTGATTTTTTTCCTGCTCTCTTCTTCATTCATCATTCAGCCGGGCATCAAAGTGCAGCTCCCGCGAACCGAGACCTCAGCCGTACACAGTGAAAAGAGCATATATATCACGGTAACCCGGGCCGGTTCGGTTTATTTGAATGACAACCAGGTGCCGTTGGGGAAACTGGGAGCCGAATTGCGGCGTTTTATCGTCAGCGGCGAAAAACAGGTGATAGTCCTGCGGGCCGATAAGGAGATAAAACTGGATCTGGCTGTTCAGGTGATGGATATTTGTAAATCTGCCGGCGCGGAAAGATTTTTAATCGGTACCCAGACTATACAACAGCAACAATAAGGAATCACTAGTTAAGAAGAAAATAAAAATGTTCAAAAGACTTATCAATGATGAAAAAGTTGTGTCAACCGCCGGGACCATATTTGTCCATGCTGCGCTCATCCTGCTTTTTCTGCTGATTCATATCAGCTTTCGCCCGGTGATTGAAGAATTTGCCGAGGTCACCTTCACTGGCGGCTTTGTTGCACCATCCCGGGTTATCAAAGGCCCGGCGGAACAGGAGGCCATGGACGAAACACCGGTTGCTGAGGAAGCCAATCCTTCCATTCCCGAAAAAATTGAACTGCCGGAAAGACGTCAGTTGGATTTGAATGAACAGGAAATTATCGACAAGGTTCAGCCGGAACCGGAAAAATTGGTATCCCCGGGAAATATGGTAAAGAAAGCGCCTTCCACCGCACCGCCTATCCCCAAAACCCAGGAAACCACCCCGACTTTTTCCCGGCAGGAGAAGCAGGTGGATAAGGGGATTTTCCAGAAACAGCTGGATGAGAAATTGATGGAAGGATCCCAGAAAGTGGATATCAGTTCCGATAAAAATTTTGAGATCGATTGGGAAGGGGAGATTAAAAGGGAAATCTACCAGAAAAAACTGCCTGAATTTCCCCCGGAGGTGCAGCGGGAAGCGACTATCAAGATTCAGTTCACCGTACTGCCCAACGGACTGGTAGGTTCTGCCGTGTTGCTGCAAAAAGGCGATACCAAATTAGAGAATTTGACCCTGGAGAGTTTCAAGAGCTGGCGGTTTAATCCGCTTCCGGAATATGTGGAGCAGGTGCCACAGACCGG
>CAZTXJ010000075.1:8931-14823 GCA_964617285.1 uncultured Calditrichaceae bacterium
TCAAAACCCCGTAGGGGTGAAACAGGTATTTTCATCTTCACAAGAGCAAAAAGTTTTCAGATATTTAAGAAATCGATAAAATCAAAAAAATTTATTCATTACCACCAAAATTATAGGCAAATCCGATCCAGGGTATAAAGGGAAATCCTTCGGGATCAGCCCCGGCCGGATAAATAAGGGCAAAGTCCGCTGACAGGTTCTCTCCAAAAAACCTGATTCCAGCCGATATCAGCTGCACCTCGCTGTCCGGAATAAACCAGTTCTCAGTGATAAACTTGGTTGATTTTGAGATTCTGGCTTCCAGGCCAAGGGCAAAAACCGGTTTGTCAGCTACTTCGCCACCGGCAAATGCAAATCCTAAACCTAAAGTAAAAGAGACGCTCTCATTTCCATAGGTTCCGACGCTGTAAATGATTCCCACACCCTCATCCTCTTCCGGTACCTTCATGTAGAGAACACCTGCCGCCAGATCGAATTTTTCCAAATGAATTGGGGTGATTTTGGGTGCCAGATAGAGTAGCTGGGATTCAGCCCCGGGAACCAACGAAAATCCGCCGGCAAGAGTCAGGTAATCGGTTATGCCAACGGCAATAAATGGAAAAAAGATTTCATAAACTGAAAAGTAGCCCTGCCCGGATTTTAGCGCCTTACCGGTTGGCGCAAATAGCAAACGTGTTTGGTTGGGATCATTACGCCATAATTCACCCTGTACCATCTTGCCGGATATAACTTCCCTCTTTTTAATTTGATCTTTTTTAATGGTAAGTTCGGTACCCGATTGGGTTTTGAATCGAACTGATACATCGTCCTCGGATAGTATTTTACCTACCAATATAGAGCCGTCAGTAAGTTCTATACGATTGATTTGTACCTGGGTGGAGTCGTTCTGACTTAATGCGATGCTCGTTGTCATAAAGAAGAAGACCAAGAGGATGAAAGCAGAAATGATTTTTGGTTTCATTTCATATCTCTCCTTCTTTTAAATAAGCACATCATATTTAATTTAAGGTATTTTATACAAAATGGGTATTGAAATTGACTGACAACGAACAATTGGTTTATGAAAGAATTATGGTTCGAACATGTAGAACCCTGTAAAATATTTTTGACGTTGTTTGTATTTTACATCTTCACCAACTTTTTGGGAAGATATCCGTAGTCTTGCCTGTAAAATAAAAACAGTTGAGAAATAAAGATTATGGCTAAAAAGCAAACTCAGAAGAAAGAAAAATGGCAAACCCTTCGGCGTTTTTTTGACCTTTATAAAAGCGATTTGAGTCTCAACGAAATCGAGCGGCTGGTAAAACGGGATGTCCCCGGTGTTTACGAATTTTATGCCCGAAAAATGGAAAAACCGGATCAGAAGCGGAACTGGCTGGTTCGCTCACTCACCTTCAGCCGTAATTTTTTTATGGCATTTTTGTTAAGGCTCACTCCGGCCAGAAGGCTTTTTTATTCCATTGCCCTGTTTCTGTTTTTTTATGGCTTGATCACCAGCATGACCAACTGGATTGTTTTGTCATTCATCGTGTTCAACATATTACTGGCTCTGGAGGTGGCTGATAAACTGATCGCTAAGGATGAACTGGAAATTGCCCGGGAAATTCAAATGGGTCTGATGCCCAAATCCGCCCCGGAAAATTTTAAATACGATCTGGCCTATTTCTCCGAACCTGCCCGGGAAGTCGGGGGAGATTATTATGACTTTATCCCTTCCAAATCCGATGACCAGACTTTTTTAGTGGTGGGCGATATCTCGGGTAAGGGGATGGCCGCTGCCCTGTATATGGTTCGGATCCAGGCCCTCCTGCAATTAATCATGGAGAAAAAAGAATCTCCCAGGGATATTCTTATCGATTTAAACAAAAACGTCCGCAAAATTTTACGGCACGATTATTTTATCAGTATGGCCATCAGTCGGGTGGATACAGATGGTAATCTGCGCTTTTGCCGGGCGGGACATATGCCGCTTATTCACTATTCCGGGCGAAACGGAAAATGTGAAACATTAGAGCCCGGGGGAATTGCAGTGGGACTGGAGAATAATGGCCGGTTTGAGGAAACCATTGAAGAAATTACCGTTCGACCGCAGAAAAACGATTTGTTGGTGTATTATACCGACGGCGTTACCGAAACCATGAACGGGCATAAAGCGGAATACGGTGAAAATGCTTTGAAGAAAATCATCTGCGAGAATGCCAGTGCCTCTGCCGAAGAAATCAAAGGGGCGATACTGGAGGACATTGCCAGATTTCGCGGAACCGAAGCGCCGCGGGACGATCTGACCATTCTGGTGGTCAAGTGTTGAATTGACCATTTATTCAATATGTTCTAAATTTCATCTTAATATAATTGAAGGTGTTTCAAAAAGGGGGAGAGAATTCCTTCCGGGTGAGTTTATTTGATCACCGGTATAATCGGAGATTCAACAAAAAGAGGAAAATACAAACCTGTTTGGTTACTTGGGAATCATTAGTACCAGAATGGTGAAAATGATCCCCACTGCCAGAATCCACAAACCTAATAAAACCAGACCTTCCTTGAGAGCCTTCATGTCATCACCTCTCGCCGAATTTAAAAAAGAATCGGCAAATCCCTTGCGATGCCTTAGTAATAAAAACTATCCCTGTTAATTTTTATACCATGTGAGGCTTTAAGAAATTGATAAAACAGCTTCACTCATGGCCTGTTTTAATTTGAGGGCGTATACGTCTGGTGGTGGTGATTTATATCAAAGCTCTAAGCAAAAAATTTGTATGCAAATAACTTATCGGATAGATTAATGCTTCTCCCGGCTTTGCAGCAGAATCAGATCATCTAAAACAGATGATCTGCTCCGGCTGTCTGAAAAAATTTTCTATCCGGATACAAGGTTAATTTCAGATACAAACAATTCTAACTGTTTTCTACCAGGCAGATTTAACCGAAATAAGAGCGAAAGCCATCAGGTATAGAGCTGCTCCCAGCAGAAGAGCCAGGTTAAAACCCCAGGCAAAGGCAACCAGAATGATAAGGGTTGATCCGAAAACTGAGGCCGTACCATTTACCGCAAATCCCCAGTCAATTAATTCTTTTACTTTTAGCGCCCCCTTGGGAAATGGCATACCCATAAAAAAGGCCAATGGCAACAAAATTATTGCGGTAATAGACATTCTTACTGGTAGAGGAAATCCGTTGAAGATTGAGGTCAGCTGGTCCAGCAAAAGAATATCCAGGAGAATCCAGAGAATGATCGCACCAAAAACGTAATGAATTGGCATTTTATTGGAGAATCTGCTTCCAATTCCCGATCCAATTAACAGGGTAACCAGAATGGTGATAATGCTGTAAATCGAAGGCCCGATAAAAAGGGTATATTTTTGGATAAGAATTATTTCCACAATCATAAATGCCATTCCAATCGCAAAAAAATACAACCAGGGTAGCGGCTTCAATTTCGGCCCCTTGAAAAGATAAGGAACCAGGTTCAGTGGGATAATCAAGACAACTACGACGCATAGTATAATGACAATAATGAGTTTGGATAAGGGAAATCCAAACAGATCGCTGTAGGGTATGATCTTATCCATTTTGCTCCATTGAAAATTTTTCCAGAGACCCATTTGCGCAATAAACGGGCGATTATCGGAGGTAGGAGAAATATCAGTCCGTGCCGAATCTTCCATGGCTTTCCATCCGTTGAGCACAATTTGGTTCACCAGATTATTACGCAGACTATCCGCCGCGGGATATAAAAGTTTAAAGGGTGAGTTCGCAATTATTTCGGAACCGCTAATGGCATGATTGATAATTTCACCGGTTAGCGGTTGTTTGGAGAGGAGTAAAATATTTCGCCGGGCAGTCAGCCAATCGTAAACCGCAAAATGCTGATCAATATTCGTTACCCCCTCCTTTTCCAGGGCCTGTTTGACTTCGCTGACCACCCGGGGCAGGTATACCTGATGCTCCAGGATCATGAAGCCATTTGGCGTGAGGGCATTCCAGTAATCCTGAAAGGCTTCGGTGGTGAACAGATAATTTTCGGCCAGGGCAAAGGCGCCGGAGGCCAGTGCGGCAAAAGTATTTGAGCTGGATGAATAGATAATATCAAACTTATTCCGGAATTGCCGTACGTAAACCCGGGCGTCTTCGGTTACTACTTTCACCCGGGGATCATTGTAAATCTGACCGGAAAAATCTGCCAGAAAGCCGTTTTGCAACAGATAATTAATATGAGGTATTACCTCGACTGCGTGTATCTCGGTTGCCCCGGCCTGCAATGGCTGAAGCACATCGCTTCCCCCGCCGGCACCCACCACCAGATATTTGCAGGAATCAAATTTATTGATCAGGTATTCCATGTTAAGGGCGAATTCAAATTTGGCAGTGTCCGGCCGGTCCCAGTTACCATCGAATTCGATGGTTCCGGTATGGGCAACATTGTCGATATTAATCCTCTGGAATTTGTCCCTGGGTTCGTAAATTTTGACTTTTGCCATGGCATCCCAATGGGTATAGGCCACTGGTATTGGTTCTTCCCGGGGATTCTGCAGCAGGTTTTCGGCAGAGAAACTTAATACAACCATTATAATACCAATCGCCACCGGTACAATTTTAAACCAGCCTCTGCTTATCAGAAATGCTGCCAGCAATACCGGCAAAGCCAGTAAAAATGTGGTGAGGGGGGTGCCGATCCAGTTCATAAACAGCATGGCCAACAAGACGCCAATTCCCGCACCAACCAGATCCGCCATGTAAAGTCTGGGCATCTCCTGGTGGTTATGTTTGAACAGATAGGCCAGGCTTAACCCGCCGGTAAAATAGGGAATCCCCAAAAGAAAGATAGCTATGATGAATTTCCCGATCATTGGCCAGTTTTGAAAAAGCAGGGAGAAATCAATCCTCAGTAAAAAGATTGCCGGTGGACCGACTAGAGTAAAAAGACCTGTTAGGGATAAAAATAATCCCAGGTATTTTTTCTGGTCAAGTTTTGGGAAAAGGCGAAGGGCAAGTGCGCCCAGCCCTAAACCAAGAATGGCCAGAGAAAGAACCAGAAAGGCAAAGGTGTAAAAAAATTCGGCAGAGAAAATCCGGGTCCAGACGATTTCCAGGGCAATTAAGGTCATGGAAAGCAAGGTAATCAAGGTAAATTTTCGGGAGTTCATGGGACATCCTTTTCATTAAATAAATATCATGTGTGAGTGATTTGAAATTATTTATGGAAATTTCCAAAAATTCTTGAATGAACGTCACTGTTTAATAGGTCTCTTTTTTCCATCTGATAAATTATTTCATAATTTGCTTTTGTCTAAAACGAAAAAAGTTTTGGGTAGTTACAGGGAAAATATTAAAGTCGGGCGGGTTAAAGTTTGGCTTGAACTTCAGGAGAAAGAATCACTAACTTTAAAATAAAAAAGCCTATGGAAAATCGCTGGAGTTTATCCGGAAAAAATGCGCTGATCACCGGTGGAACAAAAGGTATCGGACTGGCAATTGCCGAAGAGTTTCTCCGTTTGGGCGCCCAAATATTTGTGGTAGCCCGGGAGAAAAAAACATTGGATCAACGGTTGTCCGACTGGCGTGCCCAGGGTTTCCCGGCAGAAGGTGCCAGTTTTGATATCAGCGAGAGTGAGCAGCGGGACAATTTGTTTTCGGTTCTGGAATCCAAATGGGATAGCCTGGATATTCTGGTGAATAATGTCGGGACGAATATACGCAAAAAGGTGATGGAGTATTCTATGGAGGAGTATCAGTTTCTCCTTTCAACTAATATGACTTCTACCTTTGCTATGTGCCGGAGTGCGTATCCGCTGCTTAAAAAGAGCGGGAATGCCAGCATTGTGAATCTGACCTCGGTAGCCGGACTTACCCATGTCCGGACCGGTGTGCCCTACGCTATGACCAAATCGGCCA
>CAZTXJ010000076.1:0-14823 GCA_964617285.1 uncultured Calditrichaceae bacterium
TACCATCCGGAAAATTCCATCAGGAATCGGGTCGTATCCGCTACACGTAGAAGCGGAGTCTGCTTTGGTAATTTCTCGACCGGATAGTCTTGATCGATTACCAGCAACGAGGCCCCTTTTTCCAGCACCTGATTGATATACTGATGTCCGTCAACCCGCTCTCCTTTTATGGCAATAAACGCATCTCCTTTTTCAATAGTCCGGGAATCGATGGAAAAATGGTTGACCATAAAATCCGCCGGGATATTCCTGGTCTCAACCACTGTCTCTGACTGACCGATAAACTTATTCAGATTGATCTGTTCCATATATGCAACTAATACCCGGTATCATTCATTTTTAATTCTTGCCCGAAGTTTTTAAGAACTCCTCGATAATTTTATGATCATCAAAAGGAATTCTGCGCTCGCCGATTTCCTGATAATTCTCATGCCCTTTTCCGGCAATCAGGACACTGTCTTTAGATCCCGCCAGTTGCAGTGCGGTTAAAATTGCCTCTTTTCGATCTGGAATAATCCGGATCTTATCTCGGTCAGTGATGCCTGCAAGTATATCAGCAATGATCTGATCGGGATCTTCATTTCTGGGATTATCATTGGTCAGGATGATGATATCCGCATATTCACCGGCGGCTTTCCCCATTTCCGGACGCTTTCCCTTATCCCGGGCTCCACCTGCGCCAAAAACCACGATCAGATTTTTGGGTCTGGTACCCCAGATAGCCTGTAATATTCTTTTTAAGGCGTCCGGGGTATGGGCATAATCCAGATAGATACTGGTACCGCTCGAGGAATGATATCTCTCACATCGCCCGGGAATATTTTTTACCCGGTTTATGCCATCGATGATAAAATTTTCATTGATGCCCAGACTCAGGGCGGTAGTGACTGCCGCCATAATATTGTAGATATTGTATTCACCGAGAAGCGAGGTCTGTACATCCAGTTCCCCGGAGGGGACGGCAATTTTGACCTGCATACCTTTGGCATCCATGAAATGAGAAAGATGATGCACCATGGCAGATTTATCGCTTAAGGAATAGGTAAATACTTCTCCGGAGGTGGATTTCATTATTCGGCGGGAATAAGGATCGTCCAGGTTCAAGATTGCTTTTTGAAATTCGGAGAAATTTTCAAAGAGTTTATATTTCGCCTTAAAATATTCTTCCATGGTCCGGTGAAAATCGAGATGATCCCGCCCCAGATTGGTAAAAATCCCGGCGACAAATGGAATACCGTCCACCCGGTGCAGGCTCAGGGCATGGGAGGAAACCTCCATCACCACACTTTTTAGGCGATGATTCACCATGTGGGAGAAAAGTCTGATCAGATCCAGTGACTCCGGTGTGGTGCGTTCCGAACGGCGGAATTCTTCACCATCAAAAAATTCAACTGTAGTAATCAATCCCGGGCGCCAGTGCGCTTGTTTAAGGATTGAATAAAGTAAATATGCGGTGGTAGTTTTCCCGTTGGTCCCGGTGATGCCTACTATTTTCATTTTTTGATCCGGATAGTTAAAGAACACCCGGGAAATTTCCGACAGCAGTGCCCGGGTATCCGAAACCTGCACCACAGTTGCGCCGGGAAATTGGATTTTATCTTCCACAAAAAACACCCGGGCCCCATTATCATAAGCAGATTTGGCAAATCGATGTCCATCAACATTGAAACCACGAATAGCAATAAATGCCGCAGCCGGTTCAATTTTCCGGGAATCGTACTGAATATCATCAAAATAAATTTTACGGTCACCGGTTACCGACAGAACCGGAATCTTTTCTAGCATCGCTTCCAAAGACATCATGAGGGTTTACATATCAGTTTTATTGAAATATCTTTATTTATTTTAGCGCCCGGTTTGGGAATCTGATTGACCACCACCCCATTTCCCTCAATCAAAGGGTTTATTTTTAAATTGGATAATGAGCTTATTGCCTCTTTCATAGATAATCCAGTGAGTGAGGGCATTATCGAAATATTTTCCTCTGCAGATTTTCCCAGATAGAGCATTAAACCCGTGATCTTCTCATCTTTCATCAATGCTTCCTGCTTGGTGACAATTGGCCCTGAGCCGGAAATTTTATAATCCATATCCGATTCATCAAGTATTTTGCATGCCAGCTCGACATTTAAATTTTCAACATGAGGTAAAATATCCCCACCATTTTGATTTTGGCTTGAACTAAGTTGCGCCAGTTCAAGATTTTCCAAAGAGGCTAAACTGATGATGTGTCTGGCAATATTCTTAAATGCTGGTGCGGCAACGAGTCCACCATAAAAATCACCCTGCGGCTGGCGGATCATCACCAGAAGTACATACTGGGGATGTTCAGCCGGAAAGAATCCGACAAAAGAGGCCAAATGCTTTTTTGAATTATAGGATTTTGTTTTCGGATCATACAATTGGGCGGTCCCGGTTTTTCCGGCCACTTTAATGCCTTCAATATTAGCTGCTTTACCGGTACCCTTCTCCACCACGCCGCACAGAATTTCCCTGATGACTGAGCTGGTTTCCCCTGATAAAACCTGCCGGATGATGGTAGGCCGTTTTTGTTTCAGGACAGTATTATTCGGTCCTAAAATTTGCCTCATTAAATGCGGTGCATATAATTTCCCACCATTTGCCACTACTGCATAGGCATTGATCAACTGGATTGGCGTAACTCCTATTTCATATCCAATACTCATAAAAAAGTGGCTCAATTTAGAAGCTTTGTTCAACGGATGGAGGATCCCCTGACTCTCACCAGGAAGATCGATTCCGGTTATCATGCCAAAGCCCAGGTTCCGGATATATTTATAAAAAAGTTCCGGTTTTACATCGGCGGCAATTTTCATGGTGCCAATATTACTGGAATTTTCAATAATCTTGCGCGGTGTGAGCCAGCCGTAGGCCTGGTGATCGACAACTTTACTTCCAAACAAGCGGTAGGATCCGTTCTCACAGAAATAAATATCTTTATCAATATTAAGATGAATTCTTTCCAGGGCGGTAGAGAGCATGGCTATTTTAAAGGTAGAACCCGGCTCAACAATATCCGTAACCGCCCGGTTTTTCCGGTCAACTGTATTATATTTACTGGCTTCATTTGCATCAAATTGAGGATAGTTGGAAAGGGCTAATATCTCCCCAGAATTAGGATCCATCAGAATCGCTACGCCCTCCTTGGCTTTGGCATCCTCTACTGCATTCCGTAACCCATCCTCAACAATGGTCTGATATTCCATATCCAGAGAGAGATAAATGTCAAATCCATCAATCGGATCCTGGCCGGGAAAATCCAGATTGGGTAACTGGTTGCCCAGTGCATCCCGTTGGTAAATCTTCCAGCCCGGCTTGCCCTGTAAGAATTGATTATACTGGTACTCTATCCCACCCAGTGCCTGATTATCAAGATCACAAAAACCAATTACCTGCGCTGCATTCTTACTATAGGGATAGGTACGGAGAAAGCGTTTCTCCAGAACCAGACCGGGTTCATTTAGTTTACGCAGAACATCCGCATCTTCCGGCTGCATTTTATGCTCCAGATAAACAAAATTTAAACCCGATTGTAGTTTTCTCTGGAAATAAGTGTGGGATTGACCGGTGAGACGGGACAAAGCATCGATTAATTTTGATTTGTTCCGAACCCGGCTTTTAACCACACCTACCGAATATTGTAAAACATCTTTTGCCAGTGGACGACCATTCCGATCAAAAATGGTTCCTCGCCTGGCCTGGAGGATATGCCGGTTCTCAATATTTTTTAAAGCTTTCTCTTCATATTCGTCATGCTTTATAACCTGGATGAAAAACAACCGATAACCCACCAGACCAAAACAGATTAACACAAAGAGAGCAATAAGAATCAAACGAAAGTTTGAACCATTGCCGGACCGTGGGGACGGTGCGAAGGAATTATGGTATTTGTTTGTCTTTTTCTTCATAAAGCACATATAGTTTTTTATCTACAACAAGTTTTTGACCTGCATTTACCGAAGTTACCAGTCCAAGTTTTTTTTCCGCTTTTTCCGGAACAGTCTTGAGTAATTCATTCCTGATTGTTTCCAGCCGGGCCTTTTCCGTATTCAAAACCAGAATTTCTTCTGATAGTCTGTCGATCTGAGTGAGAACCGAACGAAACATGACATTTTTCCACTGAAAAAAAATGAAGAAACCGGTAAGAAAGAGTAAAATGATGAAAATGCTGAATGCAGACAGAAAATTTGAAATGGCACTGGAGGCACCTCTTTTCATGTGATAAATCGTTTTTTTTCTGGATTTCCGTTTTCTGATCATTTTAACTGATCCCGATATTCGACAACTTTTTCCGCTGCTCTCATCTTTGCGCTTCTTGCTCTGGGATTATCTCTAATTTCCTCCGGCGAAGGTTGAATTGGCTTACGGGTTAGAATCTTCATCTCCCTTTCTTTATCACATAAACATTGCGGAAAATCAGGAGGACAGATACAGTCCAGTTCTTTATAGCGAAAAAACTCTTTCACAATCCTATCCTCCAACGAATGGTAGCTTATCACAACCAGTCGTCCATTGATCCGCAAAGCTTCATATGCTTTGTTCAGGGCGGTTTTTAATCTATCCAGTTCCTGGTTCACCTCAATCCGGATTGCCTGGAAAATACGGGCCAGGGTTTTGTTACGAAATCTTTCCGGAGTTACCGAGGAAATGATATCTTTCAATTCACCGGTTGTGGTTATCTTTTTAGTGGATCGTATTTTAATGATCTGGCGGGCAATTTTTCGCCAGTGTCTTTCTTCACCGAATGTTCGAAAGATTTCGCCCAATTTTCCTTCATCATAGCTATTGATCAGATCGGATGCCGAAAAACCCTGTTGATTATTAAACCTCATGTCCAGTGGCCCATTTTCACTAAAAGAAAACCCTTTTTCTTCCCTGTCGATCTGGTATGAGGAAATTCCCAGATCAAACAAAAATCCATTTACCGGTAATAATTTTTCCTGTAACAGAACCACATCCAGTTGATCAAAGAATACTCTCCTGATTATTTTATTAGAAAAGTCAGCCAGTTTTTCTTCAGCCTGCTTCACCGCATCGATATCCGCATCAAGACCAACTAACATTCCTTTACCATTCAATTTTTTTAATATGAGTTCAGAATGACCGCCACCACCGACTGTACAATCCACATAAATACCCTCGGGGTTCCATACTAAATATTGAACCGCTTCTCCGGCCAAAACCGGGATGTGATAAAATTCCTGCACCATTTAAATAACCGATCTAATTAAAAATCCAGGAAATTCGAGAGCTCTTGATACTTGGTTTCTGCTTTCTGGAGATATTTATTAAGCTCTTCGGGATTCCAAATTTCAATTTTCTTTCCGGTACCCAGCACCACCACATCTTTTTCCAGATTGGCGTACTGGATAAGCTCTGCAGGAATGTTAATGCGACCTTGTTTATCTACTTTTTGGTGTGAGGCGTGAAAATTAATTCGGCGATTAAGGATACGGCGCTGTTCCCCATCTTCGACAGTTTGCTCTAATTCCACAATTTTTCGGCGCCATTCTCCTATAGGAAACATTGCCACATACTTTTCGGTCCCCCGGGTGAGAATAAAAATTTGATTCCCTTCGGCCTGGGCGTCGGTCATCTCACGGAACCGGGCGGGCATATTCACTCTGCCCTTGGCATCCAAAACATTCCTATATCGTCCGAAATATTCTTCCATGCAATCCATTGATGATTTTAGTGAAATTCGATGGAATTTGCCCCATTTTCAACCACACACCATATATTAAGAAATTTTTTAAAAAATGCAAGTATTAAGTTTAATTTTTTGATTTTTTCGATCTGAACAAAATCAGGGCGTCAAATAAACAAAAGTCAAGGAGGGAAATCGGTTAGGAATAGATCAAAATGGGGATTGTGATACCTAAACCGAATGTAATTATTGAATCTTAAAAACAGAGGCAAACATCTAAGAAATCATTCAAAACAAAGCAAATCTAGCAAATCAACATGGCATCACCATAACTGAAAAAACGATACTTTTCCTTTATGGCAAGTTCATAAGCCTCCCTCATCAATTTCATTCCGGCAAAAGCACTCACCATCATTAATAAAGTAGAACCTGGAAGATGAAAATTAGTCAAGAGTTTGTTGATCGCTTTAAATTCATAGGGAGGATAAATATACTTATCTGTCCAACCCCGGGCGGGCCGCACGAACCCGCGCTGATCGGCTACACTTTCCAGTGCCCGTACCACAGTCGTGCCAACGGCAATAACATTTCCACCCTTTTGCGGCACCATATTAATCAATGAGGCGGCATGAGCATCAATCTCATAATACTCCGAATCCATTTTATGCCGGGTGATATCTTCCACCTGTACCGGCCGAAAAGTCCCCAAACCCACATGCAATGTAATTTTGGCGATTTTTATTCCATCTGATTGTAATTTATCAATGAGTTTTTGGGTAAAATGCAGGCCAGCAGTCGGAGCTGCCACGGCACCGTGTTTATCGGCATAAACCGTTTGGTAATATTCCTTATCCAGATTTTCCGGTTTCCTCTTTATATAAGGCGGTAAAGGGGTATTTCCCAATTTTTCCAGTACGGTGAAAAAATCCCCGTTAGAATTGAACTCTACCACCCTTCCACCGGAAAGGGTATTGTCCACAATGTCGCAGGAAAGATCGTCACCAAATATAATTTTGTTACCGATTCGGACTTTTCGGGCAGGTTTAACCAGAACCTCCCAAAGATTTCCTTCAAGATTGCGAAGTAGGAATATTTCCACCTGCGCACCGGTCCGGTCTTTTCTTCCCATTAGTCTGGCTGGAAACACCCTGGTATCATTCAATACCAGACAATCGTCCGGTGCCAGATACTCTGAAATATCCCCAAAATTTCGATGGCTAATTTTACCCGACTCCCGGTCAACGACCATTAAACGACAGGTGTCTCTATTCTCTAATGGATATTGGGCAATGAGTTTTTCGGGCAGATCATATAGAAAATCTTCTAATTTATATTTAAGACCATCGATATGCTCAAAATAGTTTTTCCTGGAACCCATAGTTCTTTAATGAATAATTAAAATGCTCGAACGCCAGTTGAGTAGCCACTCTACCCCTGGGTGTTCTTTTAATAAAACCTTCCTGAATTAAAAATGGTTCATAAACTTCTTCAATTGTCTCACTTTCTTCTGCAACAGCAACGGCAATGGTATTAAGACCCACCGGTCCACCGTTATATTTTTCAATAATTGTTTTGATGATGCGTTTATCCATATCATCCAGACCACGCTCATCCACTTCCAGCATTTTCAGGCTATTGTCTGCTACTTCTTTGGTGATATTCCCATCGGCGCGGACCTGGGCAAAATCACGCGTTCTCCGGAGCAACCGATTGGCAATTCTGGGCGTTCCCCGGGAGCGTCGGGCAATTTCAAAGGCACCTTCATCATCAATTTTAACATCCAGAATTTTAGCAGAGCGCTGAATAATACTTTTAAGGTTATCCGAATTATAATAATCCAGCCGGGAGACTACCCCAAATCTAGCGCGCATTGGTGAGGTCAACAAACCAGCCCGGGTGGTTGCACCAATCAGAGTAAATTGTGGTAGATCGATCTGAATACTGCGGGCATTTGGCCCCCGGTCAATCATGATGTCCAGCTTAAAATCTTCCATGGCAGAATACAGGTATTCTTCCACAATGTTATTCAGACGATGAATTTCATCAATAAAAATAACATCGTATTCCTTCAAGTTGGTTAGCAGACCAGCCAGATCCCCTGCCTTATCCAGTACCGGACCGGATGTGGTTTTTATATCCACCGATAATTCATTGGCAATGATATGAGCCAGTGTGGTTTTCCCCAATCCGGGCGGACCATAGAGTAATACATGATCCAGCGCCTCGGAACGCTGCCTGGCTGCTTCAATGTAAATGCTTAAATTTTCTTTGACTTTATCCTGCCCCACAAAATCTTTCAAATTTCGGGGACGCAGGGAAATATCAAATTCCTGATCTTCACTTAAAGGACGTGGACTGATAACGTCTCGTTCCATGGGTTAAACTTCCTTTAATGCCATTTTTAACAGCTCTTCAACCGAGAGATCCGCAGAATTATTCTGGATCACTTTATGAATCGCTTTCCGGGCGTCCTGCTGTTTATAGCCCAACGCAATCAGGGCAAGGAATGCTTCATTAACCTTATCACCTTCCCTGCTGGGTAACTTCGGGAATTCTTTGGATATTCCAGGCTCAAGGCCGGCAGCAACTTTTTCTTTCAGTTCCAGAACAACCCGTTGCGCGGTCTTTTTCCCGACACCGGGAATTTGAGTTAACTGCATAAAATCCTCAGTGGCAATCGCCTCCACCAGTTCCTGCACACTGAGCCCGGATAATATAGTAATCGCCAGTTTAGGCCCAATACCACTGATACTCATCAACATCCGAAAAATATTTCTTTCTTCATCCGTGATAAATCCAAATAACTGAAGCGCATCTTCACGGACATGTAAATAAGTGAGTAATGCAATTTCTTCATTTTTATCGTTTAAAGATTCATAGGTATTCAAACTGATATAAACGCCAAGTCCCACACCATGACAATCCACTACACAAAAAGTGGGGGTTTTTTTAATCAGTTTTCCCTGAATCTGTTCTATCATAACGAATTTTGACTATCAATAATTTTCTATCAATTCAATATACAAGATAAATATGCTAAAACAACAAACTGTTATATTTTTGAACTATTTTATAATATTCCCAGCAAAATAACACCGGCCAGTCGAAAATATTCCAAACTGTCTAAACCCTCTCTCTGATCTGCTGAAATTTCAGGCGATGATGATGGCACAGCGCAACCGCAAGTGCATCTGCAGCATCTTCAGGAGTCGGTAATTCTGGCATTTTAAGTATATTTTTTACCATTGCCTGAACCTGGATTTTGGAAGCCGCCCCGGATCCGACAATGGACATTTTGACTTCCCGCGGGGTATATTCGAACACCGGAATGTTGTTTATCGCTGCAGCCAGCATGGCCACACCACGGGCGTGTCCCATAATAATTGCCGTTTTTTTATTCTGGTGATAAAATATATCTTCCACCGAACAAAAGTCCGGCTGAAATTCCTGGATAATTTTATTTACTGCTTGATGAATTGATTTGAGTTTTTGACTGAATTTTAACTTTGAGGAGCTTCGGATTCCTCCGGAAGCAAGACATTTGAGCCGATTGGATTCTATTTCTATAACACCATACCCGGTCGTACTAATTCCGGGATCTATTCCAAGAATTCTCAAAAAAGCATACCTTCACTATTGCATTTTTTCCATTATTTTCTCGTCAATATCAAAATTGGCAAAGATATTCTGCACATCATCGTTATCTTCCAGCGCATCCATTAACCGCAACATTTGTTCTGCCTGTTTCCCCTCTAACTCAATCACATTCTGTGGGATCATGGCAATTTCGGCACTTTCGATGGTAATACCGCTATCATCCAGGGTGGATCGTACCTTATTCAATTCTTCGAACTGGGTGTAAATCTCATAGTAATCATCTTCCACTTTAAAGTCATCCGCACCGGCGTCTATCGCCTTGAGCATCATCTCTTCTTCGTCATAATTTTCTTTCTCAACCCGGATAAGCCCTTTCTTCTCGAAAACCCAGCTCACACTTCCTGTTTCACCCAGATTTCCACCATACTTGCTTAATATATGTCTGATTTCTGCAACAGTTCGGTTCCGGTTATCGGTCGTGGTTAAAATATACATAGCTATTCCACCCGGTCCGTAACCCTCAAATGCAACATCTTCGTAAACCATACCCGGTAATTCACCGGTTCCTTTCAGAATTGCGTTCTCAATGTTTTTCTGGGGCATATTTTGCGCTTTTGCATTTTGAACCGCAGTTCTTAAACGAGGATTGGCATCCAAGTCTCCTCCGCCAACTCTTGCAGCAACCGTAATTTCTTTGATGAGCCGGGTGAAAATCCTTCCCCGCGCGGCATCCTGGCGTTCTTTTCTAAATTTTATGTTTGCCCATTTGGAATGACCTGACATAAAATGCCTCCAAAGACATATATGATAATCTATATTACTCAGTCAATTTTAGGGATTTCAACTTCGGTAGAGTCTGACATCAAATTGATTTCGGGATGAGTCCATACTTTCGTTTTCACGATCCAGGCTTTCGGATATCCCCGGGAACGAATAACCTCTCGGATGCTCTCCGCATCGTCACGACTTTTAAAGTCTCCTACCCTCACTTTATAATAAGGTGAATCGAATTCCAGATAAAAGTTGATTTGTAAATCGGAGAATTGCTCTTCGGCGATGAGCTTGGCTTTTGTGGCGCTTTCCAGATCTTTTGTTGAGATCAGTTGAATCCGGAATCCATCCACCAATTCGTTGATGGGGGTTGTTGCTTTTTGTTCCGGGAGCAGATTTACCTGGGTAACGGTTTCCGCAGGTTTACTTTTGGTTTCAAATTTAATGTCCTCATCATCTAGCAAAAGCGGATCGAAGGATTCATCCAGCTTAATTTTCTCGCCGGTGGGTGGCTGCTCTCCAGTTTGTTTTTTTGTACCTGCACAACCAAACAGAAAAATCAAAAGGATGAAAAAAATGATAGATTTTTGCAAAAGTTGAATCATTAATACCCCTAACTGAAATTTAAAGCATTGCAAAATTAAAATTAATTGGCAGTTATTTCAAGCTAAATCTTTTTCGCTCCTTCTGATAATCTTTCCAATAATAGTTTGTTTACCCGCGTCACAGAATCTCATCAATTTTTGAGGCGGGTCTCGCCAGGACAACCGATGATCCCTTGATAACGATCGGACGCTGCAGCAACCTGGGGTGCTTAGAGCAGATTTCAGCGAATTCAACAATAGATAATTTTCGCTTATTCAATCCCAGAGTTTTATATTCTTTTTCATTCCTGCGAATGAATTCCTCGACCGGTTGTCCGGATAATTGGATAATCTCTGCTAATTCTTCAGACGAAAAAGGTGTTTTCATATAGTCAAAAACCTCAGGTTCGACACTCTTATTCTGTAAATATTGCAAACCTTCCCTGCTTTTTCTGCACCGCGGATTATGCCAAATGATCACTTTTTCCATATCAATCCCCTTACTGTAATATTCCCAGCGCATAATTTAAAACAAAAGTAAAGCATAAAGTTCAGGAAAATATTTATTAAATTAACCCGGACCATGCTGACATTCAGAAAAAATTTGATATGAAGCAGAACAATTCAAATGCGGAATTATTTATCCAACTGCTGGGAACAGGTACAATTTTTTCAGATGAAAATCATTCCTGCGCCTCAACCCTGCTGCGTTATAAATCTGCCAACATTCTGGTGGATATCGGTCCGGGAACATTTGATAAACTTAAGCAAGCAGAAGTGGCTCCGGAGGACCTGAATTATATTTTTGTGACTCATTTCCACCCGGATCATATTTCAGACCTGGTACCGCTCCTGCTCTATTATTATTTAAAAGCACCTGATAAATCAAAAGAAGAAATTCAGGTCTGGGGTCCTCCGGGATTGAATAATTTTATACTGAAAATGAGAGAAGCCTTCGGAGATTGGTTGGATCCGGATAAACGAATATTCAAAATCCGGGAACTGGTTCAGCCCACTTATAAGTTTCCTGAATTTCAACTGTTCTGGGAAAAGGTTGTCCACAATGAAGAGAGCATTGGATTAAGATTTACTTTTGATGAAAAAGTTATTGCATTTTCGGGTGACAGTGAGTATTGCCAGGCTTTAGTAAATTTATGCAGGAATGCCACTTTAGCATTTCTGGAATGTTCATTTCCAGATCGAAATCCTAAGAGCGGACACCTTACCCCCGGTGGTGTAGCAAATATTGCCAGACGGGCCAAGGTGAAAAAGGTGGTATTAACCCATCTCTACCCCGAAACATTTAAAGTGGACCCGGTTCGGCAAATAAAAAAGGAATTTGACGGAACAGTCGGGATTGGTAAGGATCTGCAGATCATTTCCCTGAAATAATATTTGCCGGATGGCGAACCATAACCATAGATTCAAAAGCGATTAATTCTTGATATATGGGAATTTATTGATCGAAAGAAAAATAGCTTGACTAAATATTCCCGGTTCTTTATGTTTAATCGGTACAGCAAGAAACAATTAATTTGACTTCAATCTGGACTATCTCATAAATCTATCGGAAGTGAATCGTACTTGAACCATCCTATTGTTTTTGCACATAGAGGGGCAAACAGTTTTGCTCCGGAAAATTCCATCCCGGCATTCGAAAAAGCCATTGAATTAGGTTGCGATGGGATAGAATTGGATGTCCGGTTGGCTACCAGCGGAGAAATTTTTGTTTTTCACGACCGTAATACTTTTCGAATGACCGGCGTCCGCTCAAGTGTATCGCGCCTGGATTATTCCACTCTAAAAGGAATGCATCTCTTTCAACCGCAAAAACAAGAAGAGAAAATTCCCTTATTAGAAGATGTTCTGGATCTCATAGGAAAAAAAGTCCTGATAAATTTGGATGTAAAAAAAGAGCTATTTAGCAGAGATACCTTAGAAGAAAACCTTCTGAAGATACTGAATGATTTTGGACTGCGGGACAATATCATTATTTCTTCTTTCAATCCATTAGTTTTGAAAAAAATTGCCATGCTGGATGCGAGCTTTCACCTGGGATTCATTTTTCACAACCGATCCAGCATGATGTTTCTGAATGGACAACCGGTGAGATCGCTGCATGCCCGGTATCGGATATTAAGCAACAGATATATCCGGAAACTCTACCGGAGAAGCGGGAAGATCTATGCCTGGACAGTTGATAAACGGGAAGAAATGAGTGAGTTAATCGAAAAAGGGATAGACGGCATCATTACCAATAAGCCGGAAATTTTTATGGAATTGAAGAAATCCCTCTCAGCAGGAAATGAAGTATCCCAGAAGGCAATTCCCACCTCTGTAACCCTGAATTCCTGAGAACAGATGGATAAAAATTTACTCCAAATTATAATTGATGAGCAGAAATGTGATCTGTGTGGCACCTGTGTAGGTGTGTGCCCGGAAAATGTTATAGGCATGTCTATTACCAAATTGTTTATTGACCATGCTGGATGCACCCGCTGCAGCAAATGTATCTGGGTTTGTCCGGTGCGGGCGCTTTCATTGCAAGAAAAGAGCACCAGATCATTGGTTGGTTCCGGGGTTGGAGATTAAGCCTAAAACATTGCCGGTCACATATTTCTCAATACATAGAAATATCCCCTTTACTTTTAGAAATCCAGACAGTACAATAGATATATGGCTTTCGCATTTGCAGTGAAACCAAATTTTAACATTTAACTCATAGCATTGAAATGCTGGATCTTGCTCCTCAAATAAAAAAACAAGTATTGTCAACCGGATTTGAAGCCGTGGGAATCACCACCGCCGAACCTTTGACCAAAGGAAGGGCTGATCTGAAAAGTTTTATTGAGCGAAATTTTCACGGTACCATGTCCTGGCTTTCCGATACACATAAACAGAGGTCAGATCCAAACTCGTTCTTTAAAGAAGCTAAATCGATTATTATTGCGGCGCATAATTATTATCAGAAAAATGAGAAGATTCATTTTCCGGAAGGTTCAGGCACCATTTCCATATATGCCCGGGGACGGGACTATCATAAAGTTCTGCGGAATAAATTCAAAAAAGTACTGGACTGGCTGGTTTCGGTTGAAACCGGGACAAAAGGCAGAATATTTGTGGATTCTTTTCCGATTTTGGAAAAACCGCTCGCCATGCGGGCAGGTCTGGGATGGATTGCCAAAAATACAACATTAATTCTTAAAGCAAAGGGATCGTACTTTTTTCTGGGTGGGATTATTACTAATCTGCCTCTCCCTCCTGATGAACCAATAACCAGTGATTTCTGTGGAGAATGTCGCAAATGCCAGGATGCTTGCCCAACCAACGCGTTTCCCGAACCATTCCAATTGGATGCCCGGCGATGTATTTCTTACCTAACTATTGAACATAAAGGAAATATTGACCGGAGTCTCGGCAAAGAAATGGGTAATTACATTTTCGGATGCGATATCTGTCAGGCGGTTTGCCCGTGGAATATCAGGTTTGCCCGGGATACCCGGGAAAAGGATTTTCAATCCCGATATATGCCGGCAGATTTACTGCTTACCAGACTGGAAAATCTATCCCAGACCCAATATGAAAAAATGTTTGAGGGTACACCAGTGAGACGATTAGGATATAATAGATTTAAGAGAAACGTTCGGGTTGCCAAGAAGAATTTGAAGGGAGATTAAAACGGAGACAGGCTGGCCGATTGACTTAATTCAGCTTTGGTCCTTTGATTCGCACATCTTCCTGCCGGATGGTATAACCTTTATTATCCAGGAAGGTTAAAAGCGGAATGGCATATTTTCGGGTGGAATTGATCAGGTCTTTGAAATCCCCGACCCGGATTTCCGAATCTTTTTGAAAATAGGTATGAAGAATCTCCACAATTTTATCAATGGCATCCCGGTGAAAAAGTATTTTTTCTTCCACCATTACCAGGATTCCCCGCTCTCTTAAAATTCCCAGCAATTCCCGAAATTCCGTATCCTTCAATTTTAAAATATCCCGGACTTCTTCGGGGGCAGGCGGGGTGAACAAATTATCTTTGAAAATATCCTCAATTTTTTGTAAAAGTAACTGTTGCTGTTCGGTCAGGGCGGACTCAAAGCTGGTCAGAGAAAGGACATCGCCCTCCTGCCGTAATATTTCTTCCTGGATACCCACAGCAATAACCGTCTCAATGGCTTCGGCCGGAAAATATTTTTGGAGCTC
>CAZTXJ010000077.1:0-9339 GCA_964617285.1 uncultured Calditrichaceae bacterium
TTCAGAATGACAAACTGATGAAAATAGACTAATAGAACAGATCTAATAAATTTTTGATACTCAGGAAAACAGCTTTTCTACGGCAAAGGATTCATTTATAGTGCGATCCACTGAAATCATATCAGTCTCAACAGAGGCGATGGACTGACCTTCAAAAGTAATATCCGTCCTTCCCAAAATTATACCTGCCCAACCAACCTGAAGGATTCTCGTGGTATACCCGCCTTTGGAAATCAAAACATCCGGTTCTTTCATAAAAGTGTGGGTATGGCCACCCACGATCCAGTCAATACCATTCACTTGTTCCGCTAGGTTGATGTCCGAGGGTCGTAACTCGTCATACTTATATCCAAGGTGAGATAACACAATGACCAGTGAACACCCTACATCCTTGCGCAGGTAATTCACCACGGATTGCAATGGCTTATATGGCTCACTATAACTTATCCCCTTATGATTTTTCGGAGCAACCAGATCGGTAAAATCAATTCCTACTCCGGTTATACCCACTTTGATCGGGCCCATTTGACGAATAATAAAAGTCTGGATATGTGGCCTGAGTGCTGTTTCACCCAAATCAAAATTGCAATTCACAATAGGAAATTTAGCCTGGTCTAAAGCTTCGGCAAGCGATTCGATCCCGTTATCAAATTCATGATTGCCCAGAGTACTGGCATCATATTTACACAACGACATGGTCTGATATTCAATCTTACCTTTGTAGATGTTGAAATAGGGTGTCCCCTGCAGTACATCCCCGCCATCCAGGAGCAGGGTATTGGGATTTTGTTTGCGGATCTGATTGATCAGTGTAGCCCGCCGGGCAATACCACCCAAACCCTGGTTCCGGCCGCCATCCATAGGAAACGGATCGATACGTGAATGGGTATCGTTAGTTTGCAAAATAGTTATCCGAAAGCGATTAGACTGGGCTTGTAGATTTTTTATCCACAGATGGGGAAACTGGGTTGCGGCCCCCAGAACCAGTGTCTTTCGCAGAAATTCTCTTCTTTTCATTTGTTTAATCCTTATTGAGCTTTTTATTACCTAACGAATGCAAACAACATAAGGAAATTATATAAATAGGTAATCCCTCAGTGGATGTCTTGCAGGTTGTCCTTTCTATTTAATTTTCCTCAATAACTATCCGGCCATCCACTTTTGTGTCAATCTTTTTTCCGGCCGCCTGCAGGCCTTTTACTTCATCCAGAATTGCATCCCGCAATGTTACACCCAAAAAAGTGCGGGGAACTTCGCTGAGTATTTTTAACCGATTTCTGCCCGGAGCGGATAAATAATCTGTAGTCACCAGATAATAGAGGCTGTCATTCTCCACATATTTCCCTCCAACCGATAATTTCTTCAACCGCCCATTCTGGTATTCGATGCGCATGCCTCCAATAGGTTCACCCCCTATTTCTCCAATTTCCTTAGCCAGGGCAAGCACCTGATTGCCGTTCATTTCAAGAACCACCAACTCATTCTCAAAGGGCATCACTTCATATATTTTACCCACGGTAACCGGACCTTCCGGAATGTCCACCCGCAGCCCTCCCAGATTGGTCAGGGAAATTTCCACCGGTTTATCAAAGTCGGCATTGGCTCGTTTCAACATCAAGTCGGCCACAAAATTATTCAGTGGAGCTTCCGGTTTACCCCTGGTTAGATCAACCTCACTATAACCAATCACTACATCCATGGTTTTATTTAATTCCGCCCGATACGGCGCAATGAACGCCTCCAGATTGGCATCTTTTACCAGGGTCGAGTCAATCTGAATATTCTGACTGTTTACATCGGACAGATCCAGCGAGGATTTTCCGGCAGGATTTGCCGCACAGGAAAGTAAAACCAGAGAAAGAAATGCGGTAAAAAGAAGATTCTTCGTTTTCCGATACTTTTTCAGGTAATTCTCAAAATGGTTTAAAGTAATATTCATAATGCTTTTTCCATTTATTCTCTGTTATCAAAGTCATCATTGTTTAAAAATAACATCATAAATATAAATCTGGTGCTCTTTTTTTTGAAAATTGACATTCAATAAATTTCTTTCGAAATAAAATCCCTGCTCCAGTATCATTTGGAAAAATCTTTCCGCTATTGGGCGTTTTGGTTCGCTTAGGTATACATGACCTTTAGGTTGTAACAATTTCCTGAACAAATCTAATAACGGTTTAAAAAACCTTTCCTCATAGATAATATCGGAGGCCAAGATATAGGGAAATTTTTCTGTCAAGTCTGGTTCCCGCCAATCCATTAAGGTGGTTTTTGGGATAAGCCCCAGATTCAGCAACCAGTTTAATTCAGCCAGTCGTAAAGCATCGGATTGATAATCGGTAAGCAGGAGATTACCCCCCTGAATTTGCGCAGCCATTCCGGTTAGACCAACACCGCATCCCAGCTCCAAAACTTTGGTTCCAGGTAAGAAAACCAGATTCTGCAGGATATACTCGGACAATGCCAGGGAGGATGGCCAGATCTCTGCCCAGTATGGGAGTCGCTCGTCGGTAATATGGATATCATCCGGAGGTTTCTTGCTGAGTTCATCCAGCAAATCATCCATATCATGAACAATGAATAAAGTGAAGTTTCGGTTCAGGACATCCAGATTTATTTTCTTAAGTCTGAATTTTTGCGAGAAGAATTGATACAGGGCATCAAATCTTTCTGCAGTTTCCAAACCGAACGGAAAATCTAAATTCATGGAATTTAAAGACAAAAGTTGACTCAATTAAATTTAAAGGCGTAGTTCCAAGGTCAGGTCTGCCTTTTCTGACATAATCAAACAGACCATTCTATCAGGTCAAATGATTCACTGGGGACTTCGACTTCGATCAGATTCATCCGCGGAAATTCTTCCAATAGCTGCCCGTTTAATTTCAATAAAATCTGGAATCCGATGGTTTCTCCCACCTGGACAGCAAGATTATTAAAGGGTATGGCCATTTCCAAAATATGGTTCATACGAAAAACCGGCTCTATACTGGTTTTTTCCTGAATTTCATTCTTCATTACATATTTTTCCATTACACCTCTGAGAGGTGACAGAACGATGGTACTGGGGCTAGGACTCTTGACTGCTATAACAAATTCAGTCAGAGGATCGGGCTTTTTATGAAAATCCAGACGCAAATATAAATTTTTATCATCAAACCCGACATATATTTTATCCATCAGCTGGGATACCTGATGCATTGACGATTGAGGTGATTTTGCCACATCGTAACAGGCGGCACCCACCCATTCAAAAAAGTAGGTTGGCTCTCCATCAATTTTGGGATGGATAAAATTTTTCGGCCGGGTGCTGACAAATCGGTCATGGTAGGTGCGCTTGATTGGCTGATATAAAATAGCCGGCACATCAGTATTGAGCAGATGATACACATCCATCAGATGCTCCCGGTAAAGCTGATCGAATTCCATATCATTGGCCGAGGCATGTTCGTCACCATACCACCAGTTCCAGTCCGAGCCTTCTGCAATGTAAATTCGCTCCCAGGCTTTTTGGATTGTTTCATCCGAAAAAATACCTTCCTTCGCTTTTTCTACCAAAAACTTCCGGGTCTCGGAGAGTAAATCCCAGGATTTATTGTCTTCCTCGGAACCAATCCAGATATTAAAGTTGCTGTTTATCCAGGAACCGGGGAAAATAGTGGATATCTTGTCTGTTTTGACTTTTTTCTTCAGGACCTCCCCAAAAGTAGTGGTTTGGATCAATTTATTCTCGGTCAATGCCTGATAGAGATTCCGCAGAAAAGGCTTGCCATCGTCCGCATAATATTCCCAGCAATTTTCCCCATCCAGGATTATCGGAATAACAAATTGATCGAGGAAACTCTCCCCATGTTGATCGATCAGCATTTTTCGGATGGCATGCAACCGTTCCATAAAATCCGCCACAGCTCTTTCCGCGGACCAGTTACTGTACACAAAGCCAATCGCATCGGACAAATAATGATCCCGGAAAAAAACGTGAATGCTGTTTTTTTCGGTTTCCAGACAATAGGGCTGATAAATTTTTAAGTGAGAAAATGATTTGTCCAGAGTCTTACTCAAAATACCTTCATCCGAAGCCACCCATTTCACGCCCTTGCGCGCAATAATCTCCAGCGCTTCGGTACTTACACTACCCTCCGAGGGCCACATTCCATCCGGTCTTTTGCCAAAAATTTTTTCAACATGGGCCAGACCATTTTCAATCTGTGCTTCGGCATCTTCGGTATGGTTGAAATGATGTTTTGGAACCGGGATCCCCGGAGCGGCTTCCTGACAAATATGGTTATCGCACAACAGAGGCAAAATCGGGTGATAAAACGGGGTAGTACTGATTTCAATTTGCCCCTTCTCCCACAGCTCCTTATGTAAGGGAATAATCTGACTTAATATTTCTTTGATTTCTTTTAGCAGTGAGTTTTTATCGGCTTCAGTAAAATTTTTTCCCTTTTTAAAGAATTTTTGAATGCCGGCCTTTTTGCGGGATTCCACCCCAATCCAGGTCAAATTATACCAGACCTGTAAATCCCGGTAATCCTGGGGAGTAAATGCGGCTATTTGTCGCTCAACCGGCTCATTTTTAAGATAAACCTTTGATTTCAAATACAACTCGTAGTACCGGCGGTAAGGCTTTATCATAGTATTGACATTGGTCAGGAAGAAATTATCTAAAATTTTTTCCTTCTCATCCGGTTGGAGTTTATTGGCCGGTTTTTCGGTGAGTTCCCAGATATTATCCTTAGCATTATTTTGAACATAATCCTCTATCTGCAGGAGAAGTGAGGGAACCAGATTGAAATTCTGTTTTATATCGGCAAATTCCTTCAAGACCAGTAACAAATCAAGATAATCCTTGGTGCTGTGGAATCGCACCCACGGCATTTGATAAACACCGGAACTGTTTTTATAGTATGGCTGGTGTTGATGCCAGAGGATAACCAGACCAAGTTTTTTATTACTCATAACAATTTCACTTTTTAACTTTTATTCTATCCGTCAGGGACAAGATCAATCCTTTTCGTTGCGATGCCGAAAGTGCAGTAAAAAAAGCGAACACACCCAATAGGACAAAAATAATTGCCCGGAATAGGAAATTCGGCCCTATAATATAATAAATTAAGTACCCGAGACCAATTGTCAGGAACACCCCAAGAAGACTTTTGAGATTTACCGGAATGGGATAAAGCTTTTGGGAGATAAAGTAGATGAGCAAGAACATGGACAGATATGCTGCAACAGTGGCGATTACCGCCCCCCAGATCCCAATCCTTGGCAGTAAAATTATGTTGGTGACAATATTCAGAATCGCCCCGGTGCCGGTAAAAAGCACCATGTACTGACTCTTTTTGGTGATATAAAATGCCGGAGTAAAAATAACATAGATACCATAGAAAAAGTAGGAGAGCAGAATCCAGGGAATAAAATCGATCCCGGGCCAGTATCTCGGCCAGAGCAGATAAAAATCATTGAAATAATAAAATGTGAGAATATCTTTGATAAAAAAAGTCATGCCAACGATAATCAATCCGGCGGCAAATAAATAATAATTTAAAATTCTTGAATAGGTGGCTGGAGCTTCTTTTTGCTCTGAAATTTTCAAAAAGAATGGCTGCCAGGCGTTTCGAAATCCAACCACCAGTAATAAAAGTACCGAAGCAAATTTATAATTTGCATGGTAAAAAGCCAGAACATCCTTACCAAGGTAATCCGTGACTAAAAACCGGTCAATTACCTCAATAATCATAAAGGCGATGCCGTTGGGTAAAAATGGCAGACCAAATACCACCATTTCTTTTAACAGTGAAGGTTTAAATGAAAAATTGAGATACTTAATAGCGATTGGAGACATAATCACCAGATTCAACAGAGAAGCGATGATATTGGCCTGCAGGATACCTTCCACTCCCCTTTTCAGCACAACCACAAATATAATATTCAGGATTAATTCAAAAGAAAACCTCATGATCCGAAAAACGGTAAAGGATATCGCCCTCTCCTCCGCCCTCAGAATGAGAAAAGGTAGATTTCCAATGGTATCAAAGAACAGAATGAGTGCTGCCAGCTTGATAAAATTTGCCAGTTCCCCGGAGAACAGAATCACCTCCGCCAGGGGTCTGGCAAAAACAAATATCAGAGCACTGGTTACCAATCCGGAAAGAACCAGAACTCCGAAGGAGTTCGAAAAAACAGTTTTCTTACTTTCTTTGCCAAGAAAATAGTATCTTAGAAAAGCAGAGTCCATTCCGAACAGGTAAACAAAATTCATAAATGCGATAAAGGTATAAACCAATCCGTAATTGCTGTAATCGGACATTTGAGGCAGATAAAGCGGACTGGTATAAATGGGGGTCATGATGAGACCCTGTAACCGCTGAATTGAAGTACTTATTGAATAAATGGCGGAATGGTGAAAAAGTCTGCGGATGGGGCTGACTGGCTTTTTTGTCCTATCCAAATTCCGGGACATTTCCTGGTGAGTATTTTCCATTCAGAATTTGATTTTTGAATTCAAAAATATCATAATTATTATTACGAAATCTTTTCCTTCATGGTAATCGTCAAAAATCAGAATATTTTATAAACCCTATTTTACATTCAGACGCAAACCATCAAAGGCCGGTTGAACATCATCCGGCAGCCGGTCAACAAGTTCCCGATGTCCCACCTCATGGCTCATGTGCACCAGGTAGGTCATTTTGGCTCCGATTTTTTGTGCTTCCTCCTTCGCCTGCTGTATGGTGAAGTGGGTGGGATGGGACCGATCTCGTAACGCCCCGAGCACCAGTACATCCAGATCCTGCAGCAGATCATAACTTTCCGCCGGGATGTGACTGACATCGGTACAATAGGCAAACTGTCCGATCCTGAAACCGAAAAGAGGTAACTTCCCATGCAGTAAGGGTATCGGGATAATCTCAATGTTATAAAGTGGAAAAGGATCTTCATCGATCAGTTCATGATCAATCTGGGGCGTATCGGACGGATAACAGGAATCATCAAAAACATATTTATAGACTCTTTTCAGATGCTGATAGGTGCGTTCGGAAGAATATATGGCCACCGATTTTTTCTGAAGAAAGTTAATTGCCCTCAACTCATCCAATCCGAAAATATGATCCACGTGATGGTGGGTAAAGAGAACCGCATCAACCGTACTTATTTTTTCCCGCAGGGCCTGCTGACGAAAATCGATTCCGGTATCGATGATAATATTAATCCCATCTGACTCAATCCAGACAGAGGTTCTGGTACGCTTGTCTTTGGGATCTTCTGATTGGCATACTTTGCATTTACAACCAATCATGGGAATTCCCATGGAAGTACCGGTTCCTAAAAAAGTAACGCGCAACAAATTCTCCTGCTATGATAATTAAAACAATCGACCGATATTCTCGACCTATAAAATAGCACAATCTGTATGACTAAATCTCTTCAATGGTTTCATGGTACTCAATACCCCGGTCTTTCAAACCCTGCAGAATAAATTCCACACAGGTTTCCTTTTTTCCCAGATATTCCGGGGGAGATACACCTTTATCCTTATATAACCCCTGACTTATCATCCGGGCTACCACGGTGGCAGTGTAGCCGGTGGTACGAGCCATGGAAGTGGTATTGGTGACCGGATCAAAACGATCCAATAAGAAATATTTGTATCGATAATTTTTACCCTTACGGCTTCCCTCAACCATAATCTGCATGACGGTTAGATCTTCTTCTCCTTCTTTTAATTCCCACATGGGGAATAACAATTTTGAGGTAAAATCGATAGGCCGTACACGGGTTCCATTTATACTGACAGGTTTATTGGAAAAAAAGCCGGTTTCTCTCAGAACTTTCATTTTATCGATATGGCCGGGGTAGCGCATGGTTTTTTCTTTCATGTTCGGGCAATCGATCGTGTGCATTAAAGTCCTGAGGCCATCGGTATTAAATGCTTCCAGAGTTCCGATTCCCGGAAAATGTAAAAGTTCAGGATCGGAGAGAGCCTCTCTGGTCACCTGTTGCCCATTCTCCACATAGCGGGCAGGTCGGGTGTATTCTTCGATCACATCAATCGGAGAAAATACGGCCTTGTACTCATAGGGCCATTCCCGAACCACCGGCAAACCTCCCACATAAATCAACGCCCGATGAACCTCATCCAGTAACTGGCTGACATGACCAATCAGCACGTTGCTCATTCCCGGGGCAACCCCGCAATCCATGACGGCGATTACATTATTTTTTTTGGCCAGGGTATCCAGCTCAAAGGGGTCTTCCGGAAAAAAAGCAATATCGACGACATTCCTTCCACTCTCGATAACCGTTTTAAACGTCTGAAAGCCCATAAAACCTGGAACCGCATCGATTACCAGATCGGCCTTAGAAATTAATCTTTTCACTGTTGCGGGTTTTGATAAGTCATCCCGCATTGTGGCCATGCCCTTTATTTTTTTCAATTTTTGCAGAGCGTTTGAATCCCGATCCACCACAGTGATATCGAACTGTTTATCCTGCGCCAGATCTATGGCCATTGCGCTGCCAACTCTCCCTGCTCCGAGGATATAGATATGCATACAGTAACTCCGACCTATATTTATTCTTTTTACAAAAATGCATTCCTAAATTACATTTGCAAGCACTTTTTTCCAACAGTGATTTCAGTTCTGATCGGGTGAATTTAATTAAATTTCATAATTAACCCACATTGCCGAGATTAATCTTCAAAAAAACTAAAGACAAAATTACTCTAAATAAAAAAGGGCACAAAATAGCGCCCTGTTGTAACAGCTATATATAAAATCTTAATTAATATTTCCAGTCGGACCTTTCCTTCAAAACTTGTGGCTTTTAAATATATCCAGAGCCAGGGTCGGATTGTCCACTTCCAGAATGATGGTGCCGCTTGCTTGTTTCGGCTCCAATGCTCCGTAGAGATAATTTATATTAATGCCTGCATTCCCTAATTTCGTGGTCAACTCCATCAAAGCACCCGGATGATTTGGCATCAACACCCGAAGCACTTCCCTCTCCTCTACCACATAGTTATTTTCATGGAGCACCTGATAGGCCTGTTTCGGCTCTGAGACATAAAGCCTGGCGGTATCCTGGAAAATACCTACACCAAAAATGGAAATATTCTTTTTCTTGAGGATTCGCAGCATTTCTCCGGTTGCCTTGGGACGATTCTCAATAACCACATATAGTTCCTTGATTTTTTCCATTCAAGTCTCCTGAAATAATGGTTCGGAATTTTTAAATATCAAAATTATTCGATTAAGTCGGTACTCGTCTTTTGCTTTCCGGAAATTTTTCCCCAGGTGGTGCGGATCATATCCCGGGAAAATTTACCTGGGGTCTTTA
>CAZTXJ010000077.1:9439-12825 GCA_964617285.1 uncultured Calditrichaceae bacterium
ATTTTTCCCCAGGTGGTGCGGATCATATCCCGGGAAAATTTACCTGGGGTCTTTAGCGCTGCATTCACAATTGATTTGCTAATATTTCCGGCAGAATTCATCACAATAACGCTGAGCATTTTCGCCCCTTCCAGACTGGCCGATCGGCGAATCACGCTTCTCTCTTTCTTCAACAGGCTTCCGCAGTACTGCTTGGTAATGGCACCAACCCGAAGGGTCAAATAAGCGTTGGCGGATCCGGTGAGGAGCGAATTAGTAACGATACCCGCCACATTTGTGATCCCAGGAATCGATCCGGTTAGGGATGCTCCGAGGACGCTGGTTATTATTGGCTCGACCTGCTGCGAGATGTCCAGATCATTTAGCTCTCCGGCAATAAATGCGGTTCCGGCAACATTGGCATAAAGCTGCAGCATCTCCCGGAGACTCGGCCGCTGATAATAAACATGGGCTACTTGCCAGACCATTCTTACCTGAGCTATAAGGACTGTAATGGCGTCCAACCTGCCGGACTGGGATATCGCGGTGGTTAAAAATACCGTGGTCGCATTTTGCTTTATCAGAATATCTGACTGTTTATTCAATACTTTTATCGCTTTTTCAATCTCGTGGTAATCCGATAAATTAACACCTTTCAGATATTTATTTTTCTTCAGACGTTTGCCAAGCTTCTGGATGAAAAGATCAAATTCAGGAGAGGATTGCTCCACCGGAGGCTGCAGGACTTTAGGAAGTCTTAGGTAAATAATAATAGGCACAATTAATAGAACAATATAAAGCATGATTAATGCCCACGCGACAACTTGACCCAGTAATGGATTTACACCGGATACTAAATTGACAATCTGTGTCGTTTGGTTAATCAGAAAAATGATAAAGGCAAGGATCAGAAACAGGCTGACTGATCCTAAAATGATAGAAATGTTTTTCTTCAAAAAAGACTCCGTTTTAATAAAAACGACTATTTAAAAATTTTCCTGGATAAATTCATCTTTCGGAATTCGCACTTAAACGGGTAGCGCAAAAATAAAATATAGAATTACCGGCTGAATATTTATTGTTATCTTTTGGCTATGCAAGTATAATCGATCAACTTTACCATTTAAATATAGAATCTATCCCTTGCGGGTTCAAGATGTATTTTTGTAACTTCCGGAGTCAAATTTTGGAATAAAGATACTTGTGCATCTGGTAAACAAAGAGAAACATAATTTAAGTCAGGGCAAAACAGTGAGGACAAACATGAAACACATCGCAAGAATATTGATATTAGGTCTTTTGGCTTCGTTCAGTTGCAAAAAGTTATCCCAACCGGAAGTCCGGCATTTTAATCCCGGAGACTATCTTCAGATCTCTTTATCGGTAACTGACCTGGATTCCTCACTCAGGTTTTATCAAAAATTGGGTTTCAAGGAAATTAAGGTGAGTGAATCATCATCGGTCCCCTGGGCTCTGATGACCGATGGCTGGAAAATGTTTATGATAAGCCAGAATCCTTATCCATCCCCGGCACTTACCTATTATTCCAAGGATCTTTCCTGGAGGATCGACTCATTAAAAGCTGAAAATATTCCTTTCGAAGATGTAACAAATGCCCTCAATCCATCCAGAACCCTGGTCCTAAAAGATCCAAGCAATATGGGCATAACCTTAATTCAATTGGATGTCAACAAATTGCCAACACCGGATGACAGCTCATTCACTATTCTGGGAAAGTTTGCCGAAATCAGTATACCAGTAAATGATCTGGCCGCTTCTCTCCATTATTATACAAGATTTGGTTTTTCAATCATTGCCTCCGGTGATGAGCCCCTCCCCTGGGCCAAAGTCTCCGATCAAAATTTAACCCTGGGTTTTTATGAAACTGATTTGATCACCGGAATCGCTTTTACCTATGATAGTATGGATATAGAAAAAACTGCTACGGAGCTAAAAAAGGCGGGAATTCCCATTTTTCAGGTAACTGAAATACCCGGGATTTTTAAATTTGGTTTTTCCTCGCCTGATGGACAAATATTTTATATCCGTGGAAAATCCGGTAAATAGTATAATTAAATTTTAAATTTCAACTGGAAGACTTTTTTACTGAGGTTAAGTTTATATTCGTCGATATATCTTGTATTTTATTTTCTGCGGAGGAATATTTTTAATTTCTGTAAGAAAATTTCTTAACTATTGATTTTAATATTGCTGCTTAATAAAATCATCAACCAAACAGTTCATCAAAATTAAAACAAAATGAATTTTACCGGATCACATAGAAAAACCACACCCTTTCGGGCTTTTATAATTGCATTGTACATTGTCTCCGCCATTATATTTCTTTACCTATTGTGGTATGGTAAGGGTTTTTACCTTACCCCGATCAATAACCGCCCTCACAGCCCAGAATACCGGGTGCTCAGACCGGCAGGAAAGTTTGGACACACTGTGGGTGTTATCGGAAGTGCCATGATGCTCTTTATGTTGCTCTACTCGGTACGCAAACGTACCCGGTTATTCAGGACCTTATTTCCACTCTCCAATTGGTTACAGTTACATATCTACCTGGGTGTTTTTGGCCCATTACTGATTATTCTGCATTCCTCTTTCAAGGTGCAGGGATTAATTGCGGTTAGTTTTTGGTCAATGATCGCTGTTGCCCTGAGTGGCGTTCTGGGTCGTTATCTTTATCTTCAGATACCCCGAACGCTGGCCGGGACCGAAATAGATTTTAATGAACTGGAACAAATGAATAAAAATATGACGCAGGAAATTCACCAAAAATATCAGATAGAACCAAAACACCTGGAATCCATCGAAACATCAATTTTCCCCCGGGTTCGACCAGAGAAGGGGTTGATAATCGCACTTTTTTCTATGATTTATAACGATTCCATCAGGCCCATTCGTACCCACCGATTAAGAAAATATCTGGTGAAAAAGCTAAACATATCCTCCCATGCCGTAACCCAGATGCTGAGCACCATTAAGCAAAAAGCAATGCTGCAAAGAAGAATTTCCATGTGGAATGCGATTCATCAGCTCTTCCACTACTGGCACGTTATTCACAAACCTTTCGCGATCATTATGTACATTATCATGTTTGTTCACATTTTAGTTGCGGTATACGTGGGATACACCTGGATTTTCTGAAAAAATTTTTAAAGATTTTACGAAATCACAATAATGCACAAATTTCAACAATCTTGTGTAAATTATTTTCGCAAATCACCGATGATCAAATTAAAACATGCTGCTCATCCTTATCATTGTAATGGCAATAAATTTGCATTTTACAAACCCTTATTTAGTAAATTTATCTTTATAAAACTCAGCTGAGTGTTCTTTCATTTAGGAAAATTAATTTTTTAAAATGATCTTACGATACGCTTATATTTTTCTTC
>CAZTXJ010000077.1:12925-14573 GCA_964617285.1 uncultured Calditrichaceae bacterium
ATTTAGGAAAATTAATTTTTTAAAATGATCTTACGATACGCTTATATTTTTCTTCTTTTCCTCTCACAACTGGGATTTGCCCAACTTTCCCCGGGAGATTTACATAAATCACACGCCCATCTGGAAGGATTAAAGAATTGCCAAAAATGCCACGGTGTGGGACAACGAATTACCGCCTCCCAGTGCCTGGAGTGTCATCAAATTCTGAAGGAGGAAATCGATCAAAAGAAAGGTTTACACTCTCGTCCGGGATACAACGAATGTCAGAAATGCCATGTGGAACACCATGGAAGAGATTTTGATCTGATCTGGTGGGAAAAAGGTCAGGAAAATTTTAACCATGAATTAACCGGATTTACCCTGTTGGGCAAACACAAAAATCTAAAATGTAATCAGTGCCATCAGGAAAAAAACATCGCCGATAAATCCAAGTTTACCAGTCAGGGGAAAGACCTGAATCGCACCTTTCTGGGACTTTCTCAAAACTGTTTAAATTGCCACCGGGACGAACATCGGGGCCAGTTATCCTCAACCTGCCTCAACTGTCATAACATGGATGGTTGGAAACCAGCGCCCGGATTTGATCATGCCAAAACCAAATTTACCCTTACCGGTAAACATCAAAATGTACAATGTGCCAAATGCCACCGGGAGATCGATGATAACAAATTTACAGATGATAAGAGCTTTTTAAAATTTGCCGGTTTAGCTTATCAATCCTGTACCAATTGTCATAAGGATGTGCATCAAAATAAATTCGGGCAGAATTGTACCCAATGCCACAATACCACCGGATGGGCAAATTACAATACCGCCAGATTCGACCACAGCCGGACCAGATTTCCCTTAAAGGGAAAACACCTCAATGTCGCCTGTGAAAAATGCCATGCACCCGGCCAACCGCTAACCGGCCTCAAATTCAGCCACTGCATGGATTGTCATCAGGACTACCACCGCGGGCAGTTTGCCGACCGGACACAAAAAGGCGCCTGCGAGGAGTGCCACACAGTCAATGGTTTTACCCCGTCTACTTTTACCATCGAAACTCATAATCAAACCAAATTTTCCCTGCAGGGTGCTCATCTGGCAATCCCCTGCATTGCCTGTCATAAAGAAACTACAAATCAAACAGCGATACCTACTTTGCAGTTTACTTTCACTTCTTACAGTTGTAATTCCTGTCATCAAAGTCCACATGGAAAAACTGTCGATAAATATTTATCCCGGAATGGATGTGAATCCTGTCATTCAGTAGCCAGTTGGAGAGAAGTTAAGTTTGACCATAATCAGACAAAGTTCTCTCTGGAATTTAAACACACTCAGGTGCCCTGCAAAAATTGCCATTTCCCCGAGGCAGAAAAAACCAATCCTCCAAAATTCGAATTCGTCTCATTAAAATCCGACTGTCAAAATTGCCATAAGGACCCCCATAACGGCCAATTTATTGAAACGGTGGGCGGGGACAGACAAATTGTCCGGTGTGAAAAGTGCCACACACCACGGGATTGGAAGGCAGAGAAATTCGATCATAACCGCCAGGCAAAATTCAAACTGGAAGGTGCACATAAATTGGTTGCCTGTGAAAAATGTCATCCCATGATTACCCAAAACGGCATAAAATTTCAAAAATTTAAACCGGTAAGTGCAA
>CAZTXJ010000078.1:0-10301 GCA_964617285.1 uncultured Calditrichaceae bacterium
CTGCATACATCGACCTGTGAGCCTCTCAGGATACTGGCTGCCAGGGAGATGTAAGTGGGATTAACGCAGACCGAGGCAAACTTATACTGCAGAGCTTCTTCGCACAGTTTTCGAACATCATCCTCTGTGGCATCCGGCCGCAGCAGGGTATGATCGATACAGCGTGCGATATCCTGCGGAATGTCCTTTCCGTTTCCCAGGGTACAGGTCACCCGGCCAACGCCCATATTGATAAAGTCCCGCATGGCAGTGTGGCTTTTCTCCACACTCACGCTCCTGCCATCCATGATGATCTGTTTCTTAAAATCGGCAAGTTCGTCCAGGGACACGCCAAATGTTTCTTTCAACAGGGACTGAACCCGATCGATAATTTTCTGGAGGTCATCGGGTTGAAGATCCTCCTGGCTTTCCTGAGAAGTCATCTGATTGGAATCAACTTTCGTTTGACTCACCGTAATTTTTCCTTCCTCAATATCTTTAATCTGTTGAACTCTGTCCAAATATCTTTTTACCGTGCAGGAAGTGGTCAGCCACAAATCGACGATCTGTTTTGCCAGCGCCTCACCAATTAATCCGGCGCCCAAAGTCAGGACATTGGCATCATTATGCTCCCGGCTGTTTCGGGCTGAGGAGAGATCGTAACAAAGGGCAGCCCGCACCCCGGGTAATTTGTTGGCTACCATAGCCGACCCGATACCGGCTCCATCGATAATAATACCCTGCTCACACTGACCCTCTGAAACCAGATGGGCAACCTGGTAAGCAATTATCGGGTAATCTACCGGATCCGGACTATTGGTACCGCAATCAATAATCTGATAACCACCGGCTTCCAGATGTGCCTTAATCACTTCTTTCAGCGCAAAACCAGCATGATCTGCGCCAAGGGCGATTTTGCGGGAGTGGGTACTGCTTGTTTCTGCCATCTTGTTCAACCTGTTCCCCTGAATTATCACCGGTTAATCGCTGGTAATATTCTGAGGCATATAGTACTTTCCTGTGTTTATCAAAGATAGTTCCGGCAACCTGCCAACAACCAAAAATTATACTGTTTGTGATCCTAAATAAAGAATTAAATTAAACTTAATCGAAATCATAATACAATACAGCAAAAAAAAAATCAAGAAATATTTATGAACATCTCCCGGCCATTTCACAAAAACTACAACCTTATCTCCAAATTGTTTTCACCGGCGTCGATCTCAAACTCTTTTACCCCGACCTGGGACGAAACAACCAGATGGAACGGACTGTTACTGGTGATTTTTATTTCCGCCGGTGCCACCGGGAGCTCATTTTTGAGACAAATGATATCAATGGTATTATCCCCAAAACGATAGTTTTCCACCCCATGCATCTCCCGGAGACGGAGATTCCAGTAAAGCTCGTCGCGGGGTGCTGAGGGTTGAAGTCCGATGACATTTTCCAGAAGCAGGGCGATCGGGCCCAGACCGGACCAACCCACAAAATCCGGCCGACACAGATAATCCCCATCCCAGCGGGTAGCGGGCTGGACAAAATCCGGAGCATAGCATTCCCAGATGGTTTTATAATTTTCCCGCTGTTGGTCCGGTGCAATTTCCTCCGGTGACGGGGTAAAATTTTTATATACCTTATACATATTCCGGATATGATTCATAGCGGCAATGGCGGCCAGTTCCCGAAGAGGGAATATATCCAGTCCTTTGATGATCATATAATCCGTTGGCGCCCAGACGCCACCCCGCCAATAATGCCCTTTCCCATCATAACTCGGGTCATCTGCGGAAAGGGTCGGGAAAAGATGCTGGCGGTAAAATTCATCGGAATTTTGCAGATGTTCAGACAGACGCCTGGCCTGGGGAAAACTGGCTACTTCGGAAATGAGCGGCCAGAAAGAAGCGGCAGTCTTCACACCGGTCTGCTTTCCCTGCATGGTGATGTCATAATAGAACCCGGAAACATTGTCCCACATCTTCCCATTGATAATATAGCTAAGGGTCCGATAGCGTTGTTCATAGGTCTGGATAATCAAATCATTTCGCAACTGCCGGCCAATGAACATCATATATTTGGCAAACAAGGCCATTTGGGAGGACAGGTCCACCCACCCACCGCCTTCGATTCCGGTGCGGGGAGAATTGTCCATACCGCTTCCCAAAGGGGTGTTGTAATACAGTCCGGCAGCAGCCAGCTGGCCCATACAATTTGTATCGATCCAGTTATAATAGGCATCCAAAACCGGCAAAACCTGGGCAAGCCGGGTGCTGTCCCCGGTCAGCAGGAAATACTTCCACTCCACCCAGGCAAAAAGCGGTGGATTGATCATCGGTTCAGCCGGTGTGGGTTGTTCGGCAGGTTGACCGTCACTTTCCCGATACACCCGGCAAATCCAGCCATCATCCCGCTGCTTCAGGTAAAAATTGTCCAGCGAGGCCATGGCCGGAAACATTTCCCCGCCATACATGGCAAACATCGCCATAAAGCAGGTGTCCCACTGGTAGATCAACTCATTAAAACCTTCATCCAGATAGCTGGCCACGAACTCATTATTCGGATTGCCGTTCCGGATATTCTGCTGAAGCATTTCCCAGGCTTTCCAGTACAATTCCAGCAGCGAATCGTTGTCGGTTAAAATGGGCCTGGGCAGATTATTGCTGAATTGCGCCGGAACCCCGGCCGGAACTTTCAGCATTCCGGTTGTTTTTTCTTTTTCACAGGATAACATTAAACTAAACAGGGCGAGAATAAGCAGACATTTTTTCATGATACTCCGTTTCCGGTTTTGTTCTCATCCAATTTAAAAGAAATCGGGAGTTAAAGAAAAGGATTTTCAGATGATCCAACCAAATTCACAAAATGATCGAATTTTAATCCGAAGTGGTAAAAATTCGCGGGAATGAAAAACAACAAGGCTATCGATTTTCCCACCGCTTGCAAAGAGAGGTTCGGAATGTTAAATTTACCGGTTCTTAAGACAAAGATGAAACTTTTAAAGGATAAAATATGCAAACAGCGGTTGAAACGATTAATTCATATTCCAAAAAACTGAAAGTTGAGATTGATTCCAGCGATCTGACGCCAATTCAGCAGAAAATAATAAAAAGTTATCAGCGATCGGCCAAGATACCCGGTTTCCGTCCGGGAAAAGCTCCGCTTAACATGGTACAAAAGAAATATAAGGATGAAATACAGCAAAGTATTCTGGAGGAGGCTTTACAGAAATTTTATGGAATGGCACTGGAGGAAGCAAAGGTCAATCCGGTTTCCCAGGGCAAGATAACCGATTTTCATTTTCATGATGTGGCCTCCGGTATGCAGCTGGAAATTGAGGTGGAAGTGGAGCCGGAAGTGGAATTGAAAAAATACAAGGGACTCCAGGTTGAAAAAGATGTGGTTGAAGTGACCGATGAAATGGTGGACGATTCTCTGGAGCGGATGCGGGAGCAATTTGCCACGGTGAAGGAAGTTGAGGAAGCGAAGGAAGATCATTTCGTCTATTTTACCGCGCAGGAACTGGATAAAACCGGTGTTCCGATTCTTGGCCATAAATACGAAAACCTGCAGGTTCAGATCGGCTCGGGAAAGTTTGATCCGGAAATAGAGGCACAGCTGGCAGGCATCCGCAAAGATGAAAAACGGGTGGTGAAAAAAGAGATGCCCCCTGCCCCGGATGATAAAGAACAAAAACCCCAGGTAAGCAGCCTGCAGATTCATGCCCTGAAAATTGAAGAAAAAGAATTTCCGGAATTGAATGATGACTTTGTCAAGAATTTGAATGATGAAAATCTGAATACCCTGGAGGACCTGCGTCAGCGCATTCGGGAAAATCTGAAGCACGAGCTGGAACACCGCAGCGAACATGCTTTCGAACACCGGATTATTGATGAACTTCTGCGGGAAAATCCTTCCGAGGTGCCTCCGACCATGGTCGATAATTATCTGGATGAAATGGTAAGGGATATCAAAGAACAATCCAAGAACCAGAAAATCGATGAAGAATCAGTCCGGAAAGAATACCGGGCTTCGGCTATCCACAATTTACGCTGGCATTTTCTCAAAAAGAAAATTATCGAGAAGGAAGGCATAGAGGTCTCAGATGAAGAAGCCAGAAAAATGATCGATGATTCCACCCTGGATGAAAAGGCGAAGAAACAGGCCCGAACCAACCAGCACTATCTGAATCATTTGAAGGAAGATCTGGTAGAACGGAAAGTACTTGATCTGCTGGAGGAACATGCCGAGATTACAGAAGTATTTCCGTTTCGTCAGACTGGCAGTGAAAAAGATAAAAAAAGCAAGAAATCCAAGACCAAAACGAAAAAAGAGTAAACAGAGGAACCCAACATGGCATTAATTCCAATGGTAATAGAGCAAACCGGACGGGGCGAACGAGCTTATGACATTTATTCCCGGTTGTTAAAAGAACGCATCATCTTTTTAGGCACGCCGGTAGACGATAACATCGCCAGTCTCATTATTGCCCAGCTTTTGTTTCTGGAAGCAGAAGATCCGGATAAAGATATTTATGTTTATATTAACAGTCCGGGGGGCATCGTTACTTCCGGCATGGCCATTTACGATACCATGCAGTACGTGAAACCGGATATTGTAACAACCTGCATCGGCCAGGCCGCCAGCATGGGAGCTGTGCTTCTGGCAGCGGGAAGCAAAGGAAAACGTTTTGCTTTACCAAACGCCCGGATTATGATTCACCAACCCATGGGCGGAGTACAAGGACAAGCGACTGACATCGACATCCATGCCAAGGAGATTTTAAAGATCCGGGAACGACTTAATGAGATCCTGGCAGAAAAAACCGGACAGCCCCTGGAAAAAATAGCCAAAGATACCGATCGTAACTTCTTCATGGATGTAAATGAGGCTAAAGATTACGGTATAATTGACGAAATTCTGGTTAAAAGAGGCAGCGAAAAAGAAGGTAAAAAAAGTAAATAAAAGTATATTTTCCTATAAAATTGGAAAAAACCGATGACCCAAAAAACACAACGTTTTAATCACGAAGTTCGCTGCTCCTTTTGCGGAAAACATGCCGATCAGGTGGGACAGCTGATTACCGGCGCCCATGCCAGCATTTGCACTGAATGTATCCGCAGTGCCAATCAGATATTAAGACAAACCCAGTATCAGTCGTTTCAGACCAGCCGTTTTGAACTCCCCAAACCTGAAGAGATAAAAAGTTTTCTGGATGAATACGTCATCGGTCAGGATTTGCCAAAGCGTGCTATCTCAGTGGCTGTATATAATCATTACAAAAGAATAATGATGGGTGGTTGGGATGACGAAGTGGAGATCGAAAAAAGTAATATCCTGTTAATCGGACCCACCGGGGTGGGAAAAACACTTTTAGCCCAGACCCTTGCCCGTATTCTGCACGTTCCCTTTTCCATCTCGGATGCCACAACTCTTACCGAAGCCGGATATGTGGGTGAGGATGTGGAAAATATTCTGGTCCGGTTGTACCACGCTGCAAATTTCGATATCGAGGCCACCGAACGGGGAATTGTCTATATCGATGAAATCGATAAAATTGCCCGTAAATCCGGCAGTCCTTCCATTACCCGGGATGTTTCCGGGGAAGGTGTCCAGCAGGCACTCCTGAAAATTCTGGAAGGGACAGTAGCCGCAATCCCGCCCAAGGGAGGGCGCAAGCATCCGGAAGCGCCGATGGTCAATATTAACACTCACAATATTCTGTTTATTGTAGGTGGCGCATTCGACGGCTTGGCAGATATCATTCGCCGACGCATCGGAAAAAAGGTGATGGGCTTCGGAGCTGAAGTAAAATCTCATGGCAAATTCAGCGATTCGGAATTGTTCCAACTTGTGGAGCCAGAAGATTTATTACAATACGGACTCATTCCGGAAATAATCGGACGCCTGCCGGTGTTGATTGGCCTGCGCGAACTCACCGAAAACGAAATGTTATCCATATTGGTTGAACCGAAAAATTCACTGATAAAACAATATAAAAAACTTTTCGAGCTGGAAGATATCGAACTCAAATTCACCGAAAAAGCCTTGCTGGAAATCGTCCGGATGAGTCTGAAAAGAAAAACCGGCGCCCGGGGACTGCGTTCAATTATTGAAAAAGTGATGCTGGATGTAATGTTTAAACTGCCTTCGATGGAAAATGTGGCTGAATGCCTGATCACCGAAGAAGTGATCGAGGGAAATTCCGAACCAATTATCAAATTTGGTAAATCGAAACAATCTGCCTGATGCTTTTGAATTGATGAATTATCTGCATTATTGTTTGCCCACTATTCTAAATTTCTGCTCAATAAATTATTCTCCCCATTACTGTCTCTTCCAAATTAAGGAAATTTTGCTTTGATTAATTTCAGGATAATAGCTTGAGTTCAGTAAAGTGAAGCCATAAATTAGGCATCAATTTTTTGACCGGTACAGACGTATGCAAAAATTTAAAGAATTGGATTTACTCAGCATAAATGAGCTTCTCCATGACGATGAAAAAATGATCCGGGATTCCGTCCGGAAATGGGTGGATGATGCGGTTCTGCCGATCATCGAGGAGCAGTATCAGAAAGCCGAATTCCCAATCCAGCTCGTACCGCAGATGGGTGAAATGGGGTTGCTCGGTTCCAATTTGCCGGAAAAGTACGGCTGTGCCGGAATCAACAATGTGGCCTATGGACTGATCATGCAGGAACTGGAACGGGGAGACAGTGGGTTGCGCAGTTTTGCTTCTGTCCAGGGGGCTCTGGTGATGTATCCTATCTTCAGTTGGGGAAGCGAAGCCCAGAAGGATCACTGGCTGCCAAAGTTAGCCAGCGGTGAGAAAGTTGGCTGCTTCGGTCTCACCGAACCGGATACCGGTTCCAATCCGGGGGGGATGAAAACAACCGCCCGGAAAGATGGAAATTCCTATATTCTGAACGGCGCCAAGATGTGGATCACCAACGGCACAATCTCAGATGTGGCGGTAGTCTGGGCCAAGCTGGATGGCGTAGTCCGGGGATTTCTGGTGGAGAAAGACACCCCGGGCTTCACAGCTCCGGAAATAAAAAACAAGCACTCCCTGCGCGCCTCGGTAACCTCCGAGCTGGTTTTTCAGGATTGCCGGATTCCCGCCGAAAACCTTTTGCCCGGAACAACCGGACTTAAAAATGCGTTGTCATGTTTGACACAGGCGCGCTATGGTATTGCCTGGGGAGCAATTGGAGCTGCCATGGCCTGTTACGATGAAGCTTTAAATTACGCACTGACCAGGATCCAGTTTGATAAACCAATTGCATCATTTCAATTAATTCAGAATAAACTCGTTTATATGGCAACAGAAATAACCAAGGGGCACTTGCTGGTGCTGCAACTGGGAAGACTAAAAGATCAGAATAAAATGAATTTTGCCCAGGTATCTTTGTCCAAGCGTAATAATGTGTATCATGCCCTGGAAATCGCCCGCCTGGCAAGGGATATTCTGGCTGCCAATGGGATCGTTTCCGAATACCAGACCATGCGCCACATGTGCAACCTGGAATCGGTCAAGACATATGAAGGGACTCATGATATTCACACACTCATTATTGGGAGTCATTTAACCGGAATTGAGGCGTATGTTTAATGGAAAATGAAGAATTAAAAAGAGTTCTGGTGATCGAAGATGACATCGATTATGGCCAAATGCTGGCCGATGCCCTCGAAAACCTTCATTATAAAGTTTATCTATCTTTCTCCGCAACCGGTGGATTGGACATCATCCGGGAGAAGAAACTGGATATTATTCTCACCGATCTCAAAATGCCGGGAATCAATGGGCTGGAGCTGGCCCAAAAAATTATCAAGATGTATCTGGATATTCCCATTGTACTAATTACCGGTTTGAATGACCTGAGTCTGGTAAAGAAAGCGCTGGAAATCGGGGTGAGTGATTATATCGTAAAACCGATAACCGTGGACGAACTTCCTGTAGTTATTGAACGCAATTTGCAGCGGAAAATTCTGGAAAAAAGGCAGTTCCAGAACAACCGGGCGGATAGTCTGCTAAAGGCGCTCAAAGCTCTGATGCGGGCACTGGATGCCAAGGATTCCTATACTTATGGTCACTCGCAACGGGTCGTACGGCTGGCTATGAAGATGGGCGATGAACTCCATCTTTCCTCAGATGAAAAATATACCCTCCAGCTCTCTGCCTCGCTCCATGACATTGGTAAAATCGGTATGCCGGATAATATTCTGAAAAAAGCAGACAGCCTGGAAGATATCGAAATGCGGAAAGCCAAGGATCACCCGGTAGTGGGAAGTGAAATTCTGGGCGAAATCGAAGAACTATCCGAAGTGGCTTCTATTGTCCGGCACCATCATGAACGGTTCGACGGTAAAGGATATCCGGATGGCCTGAAGGGAAATGCCATCCCGCTGTTCTCCAGAATCCTGTTCATCCTGGATGCTTACGAAGCCATTGCATCGGACCGGGTTTACCGGAAGGGCATTGGCCAGCAGAAAGCCCTGGATGAGATTGTACAAAATGCCGGTTCCCAGTTTGATCCCGAACTGGTAGAGGTATTTCTTCGGGCGATGGCAAAAATTGCCGAAGAGAACGGGAAAGCTTCCGAAAATTCCGATGATCTTGAGGAAATAAAGAACGCCGGATAAGGCATTCTCCAAGGCTTTCGTTGAATTACCATTGATGAGATCATTCAAAATTGATCAGATATAAATTCAACCAAATCTTGATCGATGAGCAGGTGCGGGGAGATGAAATTACCGGCCGGGTACAGGCTGCCTTCCCTGAAATTAAGCCACGCTTTTTGAGCAATTCCGATAAAATTGAAACTATCCTGTCCTCCCTCTCGGTGAACCAGGGTAAAAAAACACTCTGGCTGACCCGGTTTAAGGGAAAATTTCTAAAACCCTGTCCCGGCACGGCGGAGAGTTACCGCTGCTGCAATTACCTGGTGATCAATGAAACCACCAATTGCCCCATCGACTGTTCCTACTGTATTCTTCAGGAATATATCAATAATCCGGCCATTACCGTGTACACCAACTACAGCCAGATCCTGAGTGAAATCAGAAATCTTTCCCGGCACAATCCCCATCGTATTTTACGGATAGGTACCGGTGAGTTAACCGACAGCCTGGCGCTTGATCCGGTAACCGGCCTCTCGGAAAAACTGATCCGGGAAATTCAGCGACTGCCCAATGTTCTGCTGGAACTGAAAACCAAAACAGAAAATATCGACCATTTGCTGCACTTGAATCCGGAGAAAGTTGTCCTTTCCTGGTCGGTGAATCCGGAGCAGCTGGTCAAATCCGAAGAACATAAATCGACTGAAATCATTAAACGCCTTGAATCGGCTCAACGGGCCGCGCAAAAAGGATTTTTGATTGGATTCCATTTCGATCCCATAATTTATGCACTCAACTGGCAATCGGACTATGTGAAATTGATCGATACCATGTCGACCTACATCACCGATAAAAATATTGCCTGGATCAGCCTGGGGGCGCTTCGCTATCCCGCGCCACTGAAACAGATCGCCCGTGGCCGATTTCCATCCAGCCCGATATTTTCCGGTGAACAGATTACCGGAAAGGATGGAAAGACCCGCTATCTACGACCCCTTCGCCAGAAAATGTTTGAAGTTATCTATAATCGATTACATTCAATCTGGCCAAAAGCGTTCATCTATTTCTGTATGGAGAGTGAAGAAATCTGGCAAGCAGTGTCAGGAAGGTCACCCAAAAACAATCTGGATGTGGATTGGCTTTTTGCGGTGAATCTGCATCAAAAATTCCCCACCCTCGGCCTCCCAAAGCCCGAGAAGCCGATCTATGAGAAAATGATTAAATTCAGTTGATCGAAGATTTCAGGAAAGCGTTTTGTATTGTTCCCGGTAATAGCTTTTAAATGCTTCCTGTTTTTCCTTTATGTGACGCCACCAGACCTCATTATCCTTATACCACTTCACGGTTTCCCCCAGAGCCTGGTCAAAATTATGCCGGGGTTTCCAACCGAGCTTACTCACTTTATCGATATTCACCGAATAGCGCCGGTCATGTCCCAACCGGTCTTCAACCGGTTTGATCAGCGATTTAGGTTTCCCTAACAGCTCAAGAATCGAGTGGGTAATCCGGATATTCTCCATCTCATTGCCACCCCCGATGTTATACACCTCCCCATCTTTTCCCTGATGCAGGACAACATCCAGCGCTTCGCAATTATCCAGCACATAGAGCCAATCCCGGACATTTTTACCGTCCCCGTACAACGGGAGAGGCAGATTGTCAATAGCATTGGTAATGAACAGGGGGATTAGCTTTTCCGGATACTGATA
>CAZTXJ010000078.1:10401-12523 GCA_964617285.1 uncultured Calditrichaceae bacterium
TCCAGAATGGACCGATCCACATGCGTCTCCGCGGCAAAATTAATGATCACCTCACACTTTGCGGTCAATTTATCTACGATATCCCGATCACAGATATTCCCATGATGGAATTCATAATTCTTCTTACCTTCCAGATCCTGCAGATTTTCCCGGTTTCCGGCATAGGTCAGGGCATCCAGAACGACAATTCTATAATCGGAGTATTTATTGACCATGTAGCGGACAAAGTTACTGCCGATAAATCCCGCCCCACCGGTGACAAGAATCGATTTCATTAAAACCCTTTCAGTTGAATACCTGTCAAAATTAGAGGAGGTTTACCGGTTTTTCAAGCCGAAAAGCAATTTTGCAACAAGATTGACCGGAAAAGAAAAAATAAAAAGACATTTTTATTTAAAAACAAATTTATATACCTTCCGGTAAGTAGTATACCGCCCGGTCGGGTAAACTTTGGAGAAACTTTATGGAAGCAAAAATAAATCTTACCAATGGGGATACCAAAACCCGGATTTTTAAAACCGCCGCAGAATTGTTTGCTACCCAGGGTTACGATAGAGTATCCATTCGTCAGATTTGTGAGAAGGTCGGGGTAGGCAAACCAACTCTATATTATTATTTCAAGGATAAAGAGTCCCTGCTAAATGAGTTGATCGACTATACCCTGCACATCTCAAGAGAACTCATGGCGAAACATACCGAAAATTCTACAGATTTTCATGACCGGCTATTTGGCATGGTTAAGGCACATCAGGAATTTGTCCTCAACTATCCCTATTTTATGCGACTTTTCCGAATGAACGACTTTATGTTCCTGCCCATAAAAATTCGGGAGCAAATGATCAACTATGGCAACGGAATGTTCATACGGCTACTGGAGTTTTTAGAGGAGGGACAACAACAAGAGTATCTCAATAAGAACATGGATTTGACCCTGATGGCCAATACCATGATCGGAACCCTGAACCAGCTTTTGCACCGTTACCTGTTTCTAAATGATAAAACGGTTATGACCGATACAAACCTGGAAAATCTGTTCGAGTTTTGGAGATCAACCATATTAAAACAGGAGCATTAAGGAGAACAAGATGCCTAGAAAACTTATCTCACTTTTTATTTTGGGATTTTTATTTTTTATTGCCTGCCAGAAATCTCAACAGAATACAGCCGAGCGGGTTGTGCCGGTACAGGTGTTAAAATTATCCCCGGATTCCATATCCTCTTTTTTAGAGATAACCGGGAATTTGCGGGCCGGGAACGATGCCTATGTATTCAGTACGATAACAGAAAAACTAGTGCGGATTGTCAGAAATGTTGGCGCCAAAGTCAAGAAAGATGAGATTATTGCTGAACTTGACAATAAAATCTGGAAGGAAGGATTGAATCAGGCACAGGCCGCCCTGGAATCCATGCAGGCCCGCCAGGAACAAATTAAACAGGATTACGACCGGTACGAAAGATTGTATAAACAGAAAGCGGTTAGTCAGCAGCAGTGGGAAAAAATCCAGTCTTCGCTGCAGGAAGCAAATGCCAATATCGCTCAGCTGGAAGCCCAATATGCCCAGGCCAAACAAAAGTATGATGATACTTATATCAAAGCCCCGTTCGATGGTGTGGTCGGGAGCCTGCTTTATGATGTGGGAGAAACAGTCCCGATGGGACAACCAGTTGCCAAAATTATCAATACCAATCTGATGAAGGCAAAACTAAACATCCCGGATATTCACATGAATAAAATCCAACCGGAGCAGGCAGTATATGCGGATTTTCCCGCTTCACCGGATAAGCATTTCAAAGGGATAATCAACCGAATAGATCCGGCTATCGATCCGGTGAGCCGGACCATTGAGGTTGAAGCAATCTTTGAGAACCAGAACAATGATCTTAAATCCGGCATGTACGGACTTTTTCATATTGAAATCGGAAAAAGTAAAAATACGATTGTCATACCCGATAATGCGGTGATTAACCGAACGGAAGTGAAAGTGAACAACGAAACCGGTGCAACCTATACCGAAATTCGCCATTATGTTTTCGTGGCGCAAAACGATTCGGCCAGGATGGTTGAAGTCCAGACTGGTCTCGCCTCGGGAGATAAGATTGAAATAAACCAGGGACTGCAATT
>CAZTXJ010000078.1:12623-14431 GCA_964617285.1 uncultured Calditrichaceae bacterium
ATGATGCCGGTGATGTTTCTGTTGCTGAACTCACCCACCCAGGGTCCGGCCGAACTCCGCCAGCTGGGAAAGGACCGGATTGAGCCCTTGCTGGAAAGGGTGGAAGGTATTGCCAGCGTGGAAACCCAGGGAGGTTTGCAGCGCCAGGTGAATGTAAAACTCAATCCGGTGCTGCTGGCCGCTCATAATCTATCCCCTACCGATGTGGTCAGCGCTATTCAGAGACATGGCGGTTTGTATCCCGCCGGCAAAATCGAGACTGCCACCACCAACTATAGTCTCCGAATTCTCAGCGAATATAACGATATCGATCAGATCCGGAATGCAGTAATTAAGTACGAAAAAAACAATCCCCTCTCCGTAAAAAACGTGGCCAACGTGGAGGACGGCTATGAGGAATTGATCGGGGATGTCCGGGCCAATTACCACCAGAGTGTTTACATCCGCCTGTTCAAACAGTCTGACGCCAATACCGTCCAGGCGTGTAAAAATGTTCGTAACGCCCTGCCTGATATTCAGTCCATTCTGCCCGAGGACACGGAATTAAAAATCGTCTACGATCAGTCACAATTTATTCTGAAATCGGTAAGTAATCTGGGTAATACAGCGGTACTGGCTTTTGTCATTGCATTCCTGGTGATCTATTTCTTCCTGAGAAATATTCGGGGCAGTATCATAATGGGACTGGCAATCCCCATTTCAGTAGTTTCAACCTTTGCGGTGATGATGCTGGCTAATTTAACTATCAACATTATTTCCATGGCCGGCCTTGCCCTGGCCATCGGTATGCTGGTGGATAACTCTATAGTAGTGCTGGAAAATATTTTCCGCTACCGGGAAATGGGTACACCCCTGGCGGAATCTGCCAGCAAGGGCGCCTCGGAGGTCGGAATGGCAATAACCGCCTCCACCCTTACCACGATCGGGGTGTTTTTTCCGGTACTCTTTGTCCCGGGAATCGCCGGCGAATTGTTTGGCGATATGGTTATAACCATTACCTTCAGTTTATTCGCCTCACTGGTAATAGCATTGACCCTGGTGCCTATGCTTGGCTCCCGGATTTTGAAGACCGAAAAAGAGCTGAAGAAACACCGCCTGGTGCGATTTAAAAAATGGGTGACTCATTTTCTCGACCAGCTTACAGAAAATTACAGCAAATGGCTGCACTGGTCGATTCATCACAAGAGAATTGTACTAATTGCTACCACCCTTGCCTTTATTTTATCATTGCTGCTCATCCCTTTTCTTGGCGGTGAATTCTTGCCGAAATCGGATGAAGGATTTATCGGATTAACCGTCTTGCGGGAAAAAGGGACGCCACTGGATCAAACCAGGCTAACCGTTCTGGAATTAGAAAGGATCACCAAAGAAAAAATACCGGAAGCCATTGATGTGTTTTCGGTGTTCGGGACCGGCGAAGGAATTTTCTCCTTCATTGGCGGCTCGGGAAGCGATGCAATCAATTTCCGGATCCGATTAAAACCGATGGAAGAAAGGACTCGAAGCCAGTTTGAGATCGAAAATGAATTGCGCAAGGATCTGGATAAAATTCCCGGTATTACCTATCAATTTTTACAGCCGGGGCATTTTTCTGCTGAACGACCTATCGTGGTCAAAATATTTGGGTACGATCTGAACCGTTCGCTCAAACTCGCTGCGGATATGAAGAACCGGATGGAAAAAGTACCTGGGCTTGTTGACATAGATGTCAACGTTAAAGAAGAAGGTGACGAAATCCGGGTTATCCCGGACCGGCAGCGGCTGAACGATTTACGATTGAGCACCCTGCAGGTGGCTGATATTGTTTC
>CAZTXJ010000079.1:0-1551 GCA_964617285.1 uncultured Calditrichaceae bacterium
AAATTAAAATTATCAGGAGTAAGGCAGAGATGGAATTAGAATGGAATATGGTTCAGAAATATCTTGAGGAATTAGTCCCGGAGAGAAATCCGGAGATGAAAAAAATGGAGAATTATGCTGTTAAGGAGAAATTCCCGATTATTGGCCCGGTTGCCGGTTATTTATGTTATCAGATCGCCCGGATGATAAATGCCAAAAAGGTTTTTGAACTGGGATCGGGTTATGGTTATTCAACAGCTTGGTTTGCCAGAGCCGTTCAGGAAAATGGAGGAGGCACGGTGCATCACGTTGTCTGGGATGAATCGCTTTCCCAGATGGCCCGTGTCCATCTAAAAAATTTAGGGTTTGAAAAAATTATTCAGTATCATGTGGGCGAAGCGGTAGCTGAGCTGAGAAGTGTAACGGATAAATTTGATCTTATTTTTAATGATATTAATAAAGAAGGTTACCCGGCTTCTCTGCCCGTGATCAAGGGAAAATTGAGGTCCGGCGGGGTGTTAATAACCGATAATATTCTCTGGCATGGCCAGATTTTTGATGAACAGGATCACCAGAAAAGCACTGAAGGTGTGCGGGAATATACCAGTAAGATAACCGTAGATCCTGACTGGGTTGTCTCGACCATCCCCATTAGAGATGGAGTATTAATTGCATTCAAAAAATAGCATACAATGACTTGGATTATTCAGTTAAGATAAATCGGATTAACCGCAACGATCGGCAATTCCATTCTATAAATAATTTTTAGGTTATTGCCGTAAATGCATTTTGGAGTTTTTCTGGAATATTGTCTCTTTATCCGTTCGGGTTTCAACTCTGTACTATTTTGGCAGTATCCATGGCAATGACCAATTCTTCATTTGTAGGAATTACCATTACCTTTACTTTGGACGATGGTTTGGAGATAATCTCCTCTGCTTTCCGGGTTTCCTTGTTTTTCTGTTCATCCAGTTCTATGCCCAGAAATTCCATATCGGAACATACTAATTTCCGCACCATATCGGAATTTTCACCGATACCGGCGGTAAATACAATTACGTCCACACCTCCCATCGCAGCAGCATAAGCTCCAATATATTTCTTAATCCTGTAGCTAAAAATATCCATTGCCAGGCGAGCCCGATCATTAGATTCATAATTATCTTCGATCTCGCGCATATCACTGCTCAGACCGCTAATACCCAAAACTCCACTATGTTTATTTAACATGGTGTTCATCTCACTGGGGGTAAGTTCCTCTTTAGCCATCACATGCAGGATGATAGCAGGGTCCATGTCTCCGCAGCGTGTTCCCATTAAAAGACCTTCTAAGGGAGTGAATCCCATACTGGTATCAATCGATTTTCCATGCTTAACTGCAGCAATGCTCGAACCATTACCCAGGTGGCAAGTAATTATTTTAAGTTCTTCCGCAGATTTTTTAAGGAATTTTGCGGCGTGATCCGCCACGTAACGATGCGAGGTTCCATGAAAACCGTATCGGCGTATAACATGGCGCTTGTAAAGGGTGTAAGGGATTCCGTAAATAAAGGAATGTTTCGGCATGGTCTG